>NZ_JBELIE010000037.1:0-22453 GCF_042091075.1 Sphingomonas sp.
TGACGTGGGACGATTATGTCGCCGCGCAGATCGACGCGATCGAGACGGTCCGGGCCGCGCTCGACGTGCCAGCGGTCCACACGATCGGCTATTGCGTCGCTGGCACCACGCTCGCGGCAACGCTCGCGGTGCTGGCCGCGCGCGACGAGGCGGCGAAGGTGGCAAGCGCGACCTTTTTCACCGCGCAGGTGGATTTTGCCAGGGGTGGCGATCTGCGGCATTTCGTCGACGACGATCAATTGGCGATGATCGCCTCGCTCAGCCCGCAGGGTTTCCTCGACGGGCGATTCATGGCGGCGACGTTCAACCTGCTGCGCGGGCGTGACCTGATCTGGAACTACGTCACCAACAACTATTTGCTCGGCAAGGAATATGCGCCGTTCGACCTGCTCCACTGGAACGGCGATACCACCAATTTGCCGGCGAAATGGCATCGCTCCTATCTGACCGATCTGTATCGCGACAATCGACTGGTCGAACCCGGCGCGCTGTCGGTACTGGGCGTGCCGATCGATCTGCGCACGGTGACCACGCCCAGCTATATCCAGGCGGGGCGCGAGGATCATATCGCCCCGGCGGACAGCGTGTGGGAGATCACCCGCCACTTCGATGGCCCGCTGCGCTTCGTGTTGGCGGCATCGGGCCATATCGCCGGCGTCGTCAATCCGCCCGCCGCCAACAAGTATCGCTATTGGACCAACGACCAGCCCGTCGAAACGCTGGAGGCCTTCACCGCGGGGGCACAGGAAACCGCCGGCAGCTGGTGGCCGGACTGGATCGCCTGGCTGCGCGCGCAGGCACCCGCGACGGTAAAGGCGAAGGGCGCGCGAATCCCGGGCAAGGGGCCTTTGGCAGCGATCGAGGAAGCACCGGGCAGCTACGTTCGCGCGCGGTGATCGATGATCGCGGAGCGGCTTTCGTATTGTCCGGAGGCGGCGGGACAAAAGCCTTGAATAAGGGCCTGCGAACGATTATTGTGCACTGCAACAAAAAAGGAGCAGGCACATGGTCGATGAGCGCGCCCCGGCCGCCCCTCGCGCAACCACGACGGTGAAGCCCAAGGCCGCGCGCGCCCCGCGCAAGCCTGTTGCCGCGTCCGCCGTGCCTGCCGCCGTCAAAGCACCGGAGCCAGTGGTAGCGGCGCCATCCGTCGCCCCTACCCCGCCGGTCGCGACACCGATCGCCGCGGCGCCGGTCGTGAAACCGACCCCCGCCATACCTCTTCCCGCCGCACCCGTCGCTGCCGCGCCGGTGATCGAGCCCGCGCCCGTCGCTGCGCCGGCCGCAACCGATACCCTCCCCGCCGAAGCCCCCGAACGCAAGGAACCGATCATGAACGAGACGCTGACCGCGAATGCCGAGAACCTGACCCAGAAGGCGCAGGACGGCGCCCGCACGATGTTCACCCAGGCGAGCGAGCAGACCCGCTCCGCCATGGAGAAGACGAAGAAGGCCGCCGAGGAAATGGCCGAATTCGGCAAGGGCAACCTCGAGGCACTGGTCGAATCGTCGCGCATCGCGGCGCAGGGCTTCGAGGCGATGGGCAAGGACGCCGCTGCTTTCTTCCGCTCGCGCTACGACAGCACCGCCGAGGTGGTGAAGTCGATGGCGGCGGTGAAGTCGCCGACCGAGCTGATGCAGCTGCAGGCCGATTTCTTCCGCGGCGCCTTCGACGCGATGGTCGCCGAAGCGTCGCGCACCACCGAGGTGTCGATGAAGCTGGCGGGCGATATCGCCAAGCCGATCCAGAACCGTGTCGCGCTCGCCGCCGACAAGGTGAAGGTCGCCGCCTGATCGCGCCGCGCGCGATCCGATAGGACGAACCGGGCGCCCGCAGCGATGCGGGCGCCTTTTTCGTGCGATCGCGCTCTTGCTCTCTCCACCATGCTTGCCATATTTTGTCGCGTGTTCATGCAACAGCTAACGATCGATATGGCGGCAGGCCCCGGCGAGGGTGGTGACGACGAAGGTACCGGCGACGGCACCGGCCTGGGCGTCGCGACCCGCACCCGGACGCGCACCAAGAAGCCCACGCCGTACCGCGTGCTGATGCTCAACGACGATTATACCCCGATGGAATTCGTCGTCCTGTGCCTGCAACGCTTCTTCCGCATGAGCGTCGAGGAAGCGACTCGCGTGATGCTGCACGTGCATCAGAAGGGCGTCGGCGTGTGCGGCGTGTTCAGCTATGAGGTCGCCGAGACGAAGGTGACGCAGGTGATGGACTTCGCCCGGGCGAATCAACACCCGCTGCAATGCACGCTGGAAAAGGCGTAGGGCGCTCGCTCATTCCGTTGTGATGCCGGCCCGTTGTGATGCCGGCCCGTTGTGATGCCGGCCCGGGGCGATGTTCGCCCGACAACACCGCGCGAACATCTGCTTCCCCCATTCCGCACCGGCCGATAGGATCCGCGCGGGCGGGGCAGGAGAGGAACATCTTATGTGCGACGAGCACACCGATACGGATAACGCCCGCCTGTCGCGGCGCGACTTCGCGCTGGGCGCGAGCGTCGCGAGCATGGCGGCGCTGCTGCCCAGCCCGGCGAACGCTGTCCCCGTAACGGGGCGCGCGGTGACGATCACCACCCCCGACGGGCCGGCACAGGCTTATTATGCGGCGCCGCGCAGCGGGCGTCACCCGGCGGTGCTGATCTGGCCGGATATCATGGGTCTGCGCCCGGCGTTCGAGGGCATGGCGTCGCGGCTCGCCGAATCGGGCTATGCGGTGCTGGCGGTGAACCAGTTCCATCGCACCACCCGAACCCCCTTTACCGATCTGCCCGATGCCCGTGGCAAGGCGATGGAGTGGCGCAAGACGCTGACATCCGCCGCGATCATGCGCGATGCGACCGCGTTCCTGCGCTGGCTGGATCAGCAGCCGGGGGTCGATGCCCGGCGGGGCATTGCGGTGACCGGCTATTGCATGGGCGGGCCAATGACGATCCAGAGCGCCGTCGCGGTGCCGGCGCGGGTACGCGCGATCGCTTCCTTCCATGGTGCGGGCCTTGTCACGGACGCGCCGGACAGCCCCCACCGGCTGGTGTCGAAGGTGCGTGGCCGCGCGCTGATCGCGATCGCGCAGAACGACGACGCACGCGCCCCGGGCGACAAGGACGCGCTTCGCACTGCCTTTGCCACGGCGAACGTGCCGGCCGAGATCGCTGTCTATCCGGCCAATCACGGCTGGTGCCCGCCAGATAGCCCCGCCTATGACAAGGTGCAGGCGGAACGCGCCTGGTCTCGCCTGCTGGTGTTGCTGAAGACGGTATAACGTGAGGGCGGCGCGGGTGGGGCGCACATCCGCCCCATCCGCGCCGGCCGCTGCCCTAGCGGCAGCGCACCTCGCCGCGATCGACCGACTTTCCGACCGCCGCGCCCGCCGCGCCACCGATCAGCGCGCCCAGCAGCCCGGATCCGCCCGGGGCGATGGCGGTGCCCAGCACGCCGCCCGCGATGCCACCGACGATCAGCCCGGTCGTCCCGTCATCGCGGCGGCAATAATAGCGCCCGTTCTGACCGACATAGACACGGTCACGGCGCGACAGCCGGCGTTCGCGATAATCGGGGGCGTCGCGATAATAGCGATCGGCGTAATAGCCGCCGTAGGCGGGATCGACCCGATTATAGTCATAGGCGCCCCAGCCGTTGTAGCCGGCGCGGCGCGGGCCGTAGCCGTCGCCATACGTGGAGCAGCCCGCCACCATCACCGCAGCGCCCAGCGCCGCCATCGCCATTTTCATTGCACCCTCCTGTTTCAAGGCGATAATGCAATGTTCCGGGCACGTTATGGTTGCAGAACGGCCCCGCGCCCCGAAGGGGAGGGCGGGGCCATCCGGCGGTGTGCCGCCGATCAGCGATAGGCGCGGCGGTTGTTCTTGTCGATGCGGACCCGGGCGCTGAGCGAGTCGAAACGGCGGTCAAGATCGCGGCGTTCCTGCAGTGACAGGCCGTTGCGGCGATAACGGCTCTCCAGGCTCACGATCTGTCGGAATTCGCCACGCAGCCGCACCGCCTCGTTACGGGTCAGCGCTCCCGAGCGGATGCCCTGATCGATGCGCTGGTCAAGCCGTGCCTGACGCTGATTGATCGACTGCCACGGCGCGGCGCTGGCCACTCCCGGCGCCGCCAGCGCGACCAGGCCGAATACGGCGATCATGCGGTTCATGCGGTTCATGACGTTCACTCCCTCGATGTTGCGGCCGGCAACCCGGCCCGCCACAGGAGATAGGACGCGACCGTCGCGAATGTTTCGCGGGGAAGGGGCGAAAGTGTAACGGCCTGTCGCACGCTGCGCGGTGTCGTTCAGCTTGCCAGGGGCAGGTCGTGGATCGCCATGCCGACTTCCCCCTCCGGCACGCGCGTCGCGATCGTGCCATCGGGGCGGACGATCATCGTGCAACCGAAAGCGACGCGCTCCCCCGCCTCGCCGGTAACGTCGGACGAAGCGATCCAGCAGCCGGTCTCGCGGGCGCGGTCGACAAGATTGTCGACGCTGCGGCTGCGCCAGCGTTCGGCGACGGTGGCGGGCAGCATGTTGTTGAGCGGGTATAGCAACAGGTCCGCACCGGCCGCCACGGCTCGCGCGGCGGTCGCGGGGTGATTGGCGTCGTTGCAGATATTGATCGCGTAGCGGCGACCGTCCCCGTCGAATACCGGCATCGCGACGCCGGGGGTGACACCATCTTCATTGGGGTGGCTCTTGGCGTACCGCCCCTTAATACGCCCGGCCTCGATGATCAGGGCATTGTTGAAGATCCAGCCGTCGATCGCCTCGAACGCCCCGACGATCGCGGTGGCGGGCAGCGCGCGCGATGCGTCGCACAGCCGTTCGAGGAGCGGCGGCATACTCGCGGCGCGCGCATGAATCACCGGCGCGTCGTAGGCATGGCCGAGCAGCCATGCCTCGGGAAACAGGATCAGTCGCGCCCCCAGCGCCGATGCCGCGCGCCAATGTTCCAGCGTTACGGCGATCGTGGCGGCGGGATCGTCATAGACCGCCCGGGGCTGGATGATCGCAAGACGCAATGGTCAATGCGCCGCCGCGATCGCCAGCAGCGCGCGATCGACCGCGCGGGTGGCGCTCGCATCCTGTGGCATGTCGTTGGCGAGCGCCGAGAAGGTCAGCGTCCGGCCCGAGGCGGCGATCAGATAACCCGACAGCGCGTTGGCGGCGTTGAGCGTGCCCGTCTTGGCGAACAGCTTGCCCGCCAGCGGCGTATTGGCGAAGCGTCGCGCCAGCGTGCCGTCCTGCCCACCGACCGGCAGCGTCGCGCGCCACGCCGCGCCCCATGGCTGCACGGCGGCCCAGCGCAGCAAGCGAACCGCGGCGCGCGGCGTGATGCGGTTGTAGTTCGACATGCCCGAACCATCGGCGAAATCATATCCCGCCGGGCCAACGCCCGCGGCGGTGAGGATCGCGGTGACGCGGGCCTGTCCGTCCGCGACCGAGCCCGCGCCGCCGACCGCGCCGACCCGCCGCAGCAGCAGCTCGGCGTGCAGATTCTGGCTGACCTTGTTGGTGTGCAGGATATCCTGCGCCAGCGGCGGCGGGGTGAGCCGTGCAAGCGCGACCGGCTCCGGCGGGCGCGCCACTGGCGCGTTGCCGCGCGTCCCGGGGTCGTCGTCGGGGGTGAGCGGGCGGTGTCGCGACGTGATCCGTCCCGTCACGCGCACCCCGGCGGCGCGCAGCAGCGCCGCCAGCCGCCACGCGGCGCGATGCGCCGGATCGTCGATCCCCACCGTCAGCGAGCGCGGCGCGGTGCCGGCGGGGATCGTCCCGGTCAGCCGCAGCATGTCGCTTCCCGGCAGGCGCGCGAACCCGAGATCGGGGGTGGTGCCTGGCGCGGAGGTGGTGATCCGTGAGTCGATCCGGAAATAACCGTCGCCCGTCACGATCGCCGGCGCACCGATGTCGGAGCCCGGGCTGACGGTCAGCACGATGACATTGTCGTCGATGGTCAGTGCGGAAACGGCGGTGCCATATTGCCCGGCCATGTTGTTCCAGCTCATCCCCGCCGGCCAGCGTTCATCCGGGAAGGCGGTATCGTCGCCGATCACGTCCCCCACCACGCGGGTGCGTGCCGCGACCGCGCGTGCCAGATCGGCGAGGCAATCGCTGGTGCAGCCGTCGAGGCTGGACAGGCGGGCATCGCCATGCCCGGTCAGTACGACATCGCGCCCGTCGAGCCGCACGCTGGCGCCGCCCGCCGCGTCCGGGGCCTCGGTATCCAGCGTGGCGTAAGCGGCGACGGTGGTGAATATCTTCGTGTTCGATGCGGGCACGAACCGCTCGTCGGCACGGATGGCGGCGATTTCTCGCCCGTCGTCATCCACCACCAGCAGGCCGATGCGCGTCCCCGGCGGGGCGCTGGCGATCGCTTGGTCGACCGTCTCGGCCGCAGCGGGCAGGGGGACGAGCAATAGCAGCAGCGGCAGCAGGCATTCGCGCATCAGCGTCCCTCGATGACGTCGCCAAGGACGGAAAGGAATTCCGCCGCCAGCGCGCTGGGTGGGCGATCGAGCAAGTGGATCGCGTGAACGTCGAACGTGAGCGGCGGCTTTAGCGAGCGCATCGCCAGTCCGTCGCCGGCGGTGGCGTCGGCGGTGAAATTGTCGACCACCGTCAGCCCCACCCCCGCGCGGACCAGCGCGGCGGCGATGTAAAAGGTGCGGGCGGAGGCGATGTCGTCGAACTCGACTCCCAGCCGCTCCATCTCGTCGGTGAACAGTCGGCCGATCGGCCCCGAGGCGGCGAGCGTGATGAAGGGATGGGAACTGATCTGCGACAGTTCCAGCCGCGAGGGCGCGTCGGGGATGTCGCTTTCGCGATACAGGACGACCAGTTCCCCTTCGCCGAGCCAGCTCTGCCCCAGCGGCGCACCGCGCGGCACCTCGTTGGCGATCGCGATATCGGCCTCTCGCTCGTATAATTTGCGGAGCAGGTCGTCATGGTGAACCGTCTGCAGGTCGAAGCGGACGTTCGGGCGCTGTTTCAGGAAACGCGATACCGCGGCAGGGATGACGCCAAGCGCCAGGCTGGGCAGGGCCGAGATGCGCAGCGTCGTGCCGGCCCCGGCGCGCAGGTTGCGCCCAGCCTCGCGCAGCGCGCGCACGCGGTCCTGAATTTCCGCCACGCCCGAGAATAACGCGTGCGCATCTTCGGTGGGGACCAGCCGGCCATTGGTGCGCTGGAACAGCTCCAGGCCCAGCAGCGTCTCGGCGTGGCGCAACGTCTTCGATACCGACGGCTGCGATACATTGAGGGCGCGGGCGGCGGCGCTGACCGAGCCGTTGACATAGACGGCGTGAAAGATCTCGATGTGGCGCAGGTTCATGACGTGCGCTGTAGCCTTTCCGTCGTCATGTCGTCACGTGCCGGTGGAGGATCGCCTCGTCGAGCGCGCCTTCATGACGCGCCACCAGCGTGGCGACGGTCAGGTTCGCGCTGGCGGACGGCACGGTGCGGGTCATGTCGAGCAGACGGTCGAAGGGCAGCACCAGCCCCACCACCAGCGCGGTCTGTTCGGGGGCGACGCCGACCGACGACAGCATCGCCGCCAGCATGAAGAGCGAGGCCGAGGGAACGGGCGCGGTGCCGAACGCCGCCAGCGCGCCCGTCGCCAGCATGATCGCCAGCATGCCGGCGTCGGGCGTGATGCCGAGCGCCTGCAACGCGAACTGGCCGAGCAGCCCGACGTACATGGCGGTTCCGTCCTTGCCGATCGAGGCGCCGAGCGGCAGCACGGTCGAAGCGACCGGACGCGCGATGCCGAGATTGTCCTGCGCAACACGCAGCGCGACCGGCAGCGTGGCGGAGGAAGAGGCGGTGGAAAAGGCGACCGCCAGCGCATCGACGATGCCGCGGAAGAAGCGCGGCACCGGCACCCGCGCCACCAGCGCCAGTAGCCCGGCATGCACCACCAGCATCTGGATCAGCGAGGCGATGACCACGGCGAGGGCGAGCCAGCCGACATGGACGAACACCGCCGCTCCACCGCCGGCGACCGCATTCGCGATCAAGGCGGCGACGCCGAACGGCGTCACCTCCATCACGATGCGCACGATATGCAGCAGCACCGCGGCCAGCCCCTGTAGCAGCGCGACGACCGGCCTACCCGCCTCACCCGCCAGCACGCTGCCGACGCCAAGCAGCACCGCGGTGAAGATGATCGCCAGCATGTCGCCTTTCGCCAGCGACTCCACGATATTGGCGGGGACGATGCCGAGCAGTTGCTCGGAGGGGCTGACGGCGGCGCCGAGCACATGCGGCGCGACGCCTGCCAACGCGATGCCAGCGCCGGGGCGTAGCAGCAGCCCCGCCGCCATGCCGATCGACACCGCGATCAGCGTGGTCAGCGCGAACAGCCCGACCGTTCGGCCGCCGATCGGCCCCAGCCGACGCGGATCGCCTAGCCCGGCGATGCCGGCGGCGATCGTGATGAGCACGACCGGCACGACCAGCATCTTGATCAGGCGGACGAACAAGTCGCCGACGATCCGGATCGCTGCTGCCCCTTCCGACCAGAAAATACCGATCACGACGCCGATGATCAGCCCGCCGACGACGCGCTGCCACAATGGGATCGCGAACCAGGCGCGCATCAAGCGGCGGCCTTCGCGATCGGAACGGATCGCGCGCCGCTCACGCCGCCTCTCCCCAGAAACCGCGCCGTGGCGGCTGGAGGATGCCGTGATCGTCGATCGCGCCACCGTCGCGATCCGCGGCCAGCCACAACGGCCCGTCGAGATCGACGAATTGCGCGCGTTGCGCCAGCAGCAGCGCGGGCGCGATGCCCAGCGACGAACACACCATGCACCCCACCATCAACCCGAACCCCATGGCCGATGCGGCCTCGGCAAGCGACAACGCTTCGGTCAAGCCGCCGGTCTTGTCGAGCTTGATGTTGACGTGCGTATAGCGCCCGCGCAGCGCGCCGAGATCGGCGGCGGTGTGCAGCGATTCGTCGGCACAGATGGCGAGCGATGTCTCCAGCGCGGCGAGCGCGCCATCCTCGCCGGCGGGCAGCGGCTGTTCGAGCAGATCGACCCGTTGCGCGATCAGTTCGTCTTGCCAGCCGCGCACCTCCTCGATCGTCCAGCTTTCATTGGGATCGACGATCAGCCGCGGGGTGGGAGCGGCGGCGCGCACCGCGGCGATCTGCCGCAAGGCGTCTTCACGAGCGACCTTCACTTTCAGCAGCGGCGCGTCGGCATGGCGGGCCGCGACCGCCGCCATCGCGTCGGGATGATCGATCGCCACGGTGATCGCGGAAGCGACCGGGGCAACGGCGGGAAGGCCGGCGCGATCGCTGACGCTGGTGCCGGCGGCGCGCGCCTCCCAGTCCCACAGGGCGTTATCGACCGCGTTGCGCGCCGCACCGGCGGGCATCGCCCCGGCGAGATCGGCGCGCGAGCCACCGCGCTCGATCAGCGCCCGCGCCTGTTCGATCGCGGCGAGCGCCGCCTCGACCGTCTCGCCGTAACGCGGGTAGGGGACGCCTTCGCCGCGTCCGACATGGCCGGCGCCAGCGACCGTGACGGTGACCACATCGGCCGCCGTCTTCACCCCGCGCGAGATGCGGAAGGGCGCGTTCAGCGCGAAGCGGTCATGGCGGGCGCTGAGGGTGCGAAGCATTGCAGGGTCCAGTCGACGATCGGGTCCGCACCGAAGCGATACGGATCGGTACAGGGAAGGCCGAGCGCGTCGGCGGTTTGGTCGCACAGTCGCCGGGCGGCGACGTCGTCCAGCTTGACGGTGTTGAGCGCGATGCCGGTCGCGCGCACGGCGGGGCTGGTCAGCCGCGCGACGCGTAGGTTCGCGTCGAGGCATTCCTTCAGCTCGGGCAACTGATAATGCGGCAGGCCGCGCATATGCGCCCGTGACGGATCGTGGCACATCACGATCGCATCCGGCTGCGCACCGTGCAGCAATCCCGTCGAGACGCCAGCGAAACTGGGGTGGAACAGCGATCCCTGCCCCTCGATCAGATCCCAGCCGTCGTCGTCGCGCGCGGGCGACAGCATCTCGATCGCGCCGGCGATGAAATCCGCCACCACCGCGTCGAGCGGGATGCCGTCCCCGGCGATCAGGATGCCGGTCTGCCCGGTGGCGCGGAAATCGGCACGGATGCCACGCGCGCGCATCGCATCGCGCAGGCACAGCGTGGCGTACATCTTGCCGACCGAGCAATCGGTGCCAACGGTCAGCAGCCGGCGCCCGGCGCGGGGCTTGCCATTGCCGACCGGCAGATCCACCGGCGGATCGCGCACGTCGAAAAGCTGAACGCCGACGGCCGTGGCCGCCGCGACGAGGCGTGGTTCGTCGCGCAGCCGCTGGTGCAGCCCCGACGCGACGTTCATCCCCGCGCTGATCGCGAGCAACGCATCGTCGATCAGATCGTCACCCAGCCGCCCGCCCGCATTGGCGATGCCGAGCACGAGCGTCCGCGCGCCCGCCTGGCGCGCTTCGGCGACCGACATGCGGGGCAGCCCGAGCGTCAACGGGCAATCGTCGTGGCGCCATTCGCCCACGCAAGCGTCCCGCTGGAAGGCGGCCAGCCCGCGCGACGTCTTGATGCCGACCTCGTCATCGGAATGGCCGAGATAGAGAAGATATGGCCCCGGGATCATCGCTCACCTGAAGGAAAAAGGATGTGGGTGAACGTAGAGGCGCGGCGGCCGGACGCGCAAATCGTGGTTGCGCGGGTGACTATAACGCAAGGCTATCTCAGGCCGCTGGGCCCTCCCCGGCGGCTGTCGTGGCGCCGGAGCGCCGGGGGGGCGGGGCGGGGTGGCCTTACGCCCCGCACCCGGCCGGTTTGGGGCGCAGCAAGACCCGGCCCGCCGCCTCGCCCGTGGTGGCACCCTGGCGCAGCGCGAGGCGACCGTTAACGTAGAGCGCGGAGACGCCGACGCTGGCGACGCGGGGGTGGAGATAGTCGGCGCGCGGCGCGTAGCGCAGCGGATCGAAGACGACGACATCCGCGAAATAACCCGGGCGCAGATAACCGCGCTGCGCGATGCGATAGATGTCCGCGGTGGCGCCGGTCGACTGGCGGATGAAGGTGGCGAGCGAGATCACTTTCCGTTCGCGCACATAGGTTTGATATTTCTTCGGGAACGTCGCCCACTGGCGTGGATGCCCGTCCGATCCGTCCGAACTGGTGACCACCCACGGCTGCTTCATGATGAGATCGACGTCGCGATCCGCCATGTTGAAACTGGCCACCGCGCTGCCGGCCGGATCGCTGCCGTCCTTGTTGGGCACGCGCAGGATGCGGATCGCGGCATCGATCGGGTCGAGCTTCCAAAGCGCCGCCATCTGGCCGAGCGTCTTGCCGGTCCAGGGCTGATTCTGCGCGGTCAGCAGCAGCGATTCCTTGCCGCCCCGGCGACGCAGGTTCTCCGCCATCTCGGGCTTCAACCGTGCCAGCGTCGCGGGATCGTCGAGCCGGGCGAGGAAGCGGCGATAACCGCCATCGAGCGCCCAGCCAGGGACCAGTGCGGCATCGACGCTGCTGCCCGAGGCGAGCCAGGGATATTGATCGGCGGTAACGTTCACGCCCGCGCGGCGCGCCGCCTCGATCGTCGCGATCAGCTCTGGTGCCCTGCCCTGCACGTCGACCCCGAGCGCCTTCAGATGCGCGATATGCACCGGCATCTTCGCCTCGCGTCCGATGCGGATCACCTCCTCGGTCGATGCGATCAGCCCGATATTGTAGTTCGATTCATCGCGCTGATGCGTGTCGTACAGGCCGCCGCGCGTTGCTGCCTCACGCGCGATCGCGATCACCTCCTCGGTCTTGGCGTAGCTTTGCGGAGCATAGAACAGGCCGGTCGAGAAGCCCGTCGCACCCTCGCACATCGCCCGCGCGACGAGCGCCTGTTCCCGCGCCAGTTCGGCGGGGGTGGGCGCGCGATCGTCGCGGCCGATCACGCGGCTGCGCACTGCGCCGAAGCCGACGAACGGGATGACGTTGGTGCCGATCCGGCTGGCGGTCAGCGTCGCCGCGTCGGCCGCGATGTCCGGAGTGCCATAGCCGTCCACACCGGTGACGATCGTCGATACCCCCTGCGCCAGCCATGGCAGGTTGAGCCGCTGGGTCGCATCGGGGGAGCGGATATAGGTGTCTGGATGGGTATGCGCGTCGATCAGCCCGGGAGCGACGATTTGCCCCCTGGCATCGATCATCTGCGCCGCGCGCGTGCCGCGTGACGGACCGACATAGGTGATGCGGTCGCCGCTGATCTCGACATCGCCGGTGATCGGCGGTGTTTCCGCGCCGGTGTAGATCGTGCCGCCGCGGATCACGCTGTCGACATGCGGCGCCCGTGCCGCGGCCGGCCCGGCCAGCAGCGCGATCAAGGTGAGCAATGGCAGGCGGGTCATGCGCGGTCCTCCGGTTGCAGCGTGGTACGGCGGCGCGCGGCGGCGTCGACCGCGGCGCGGCTGAAAGGCATCGGTAGCATCCGCCCCGCGCACCATGGCGCATATTGATCGCGGTAATGCGGTGAGCGCGGATCGTTCGACTGGCCGGGCAGGTTGAGCATCAGCGAATTGTCCCACGCCCCGACATCGATCACCTGCAGATAGCTTGCCCCGCCGCCGACCCGCCACGAAGGGCCGTCACCCAGCCAGCGCGCCATCACGGTATAGCTGTCGCCGCCCGAGCCCTCGCCGTCGATTGCCGGAAAGGCGGCGGCGATCGCCGGGATGCGCGCCAGCGGATGCGCGATCCGCACCCGATGCAGATCGCCCCAGCGCCATGTGGCGGGATCGCGGCCCATCAGCGTCTGCGCCTGTTGCCAGCCCGCCGCCAGCGAAGCATCGAGGAGTGCGGGGCGCCGCTTCGCCTCGGCAAGCAGGATCGACGGCGCGATCTCGGTCACCAGCGTCTTCGCCTTTTCCGGGACGATCGCGGCGAGCAGCCGCTGCGACAGGTCGCGCCATACGATCTCGTACAGCGCCGCCGCACCGCTGTCGCGATCCAGCCGGCGATCCCAGCCACGCAGCATCGCGGCGGCGGGGGCTGCGGCCGCGGAGGGCTGTGCCGGCAGCAGCGCGACGAACTGGGTCGCGGGGGTCGACAACGTATCGTGCTGCAACGCGACGCTGTCGGCCAAAGTATGCGCGCTCTGCGCCGACAGCACCGTCGCGATCCGTTCGTAGCGATAGGGATCGCGGAACGAATAAGCGGGCACCCGGTCCTTTGGCCAGTCGGCAGGCAGATTGTTCTGATTGGCGGACGCGAACCAGCCCTTGGCCGGATTATATTCCGACGGCAGCGCGCGGAAATCCTTGTAGCCGTTCCAGTCGTAGCGCCCGTCGCCCGGCACCGGCAGCAGCCCGTCGCCGCGGGGGCGCTGCGGGACGAAGCCGATCACCTGCCAGCCGGTGTTGCCCGCGACATCGGCATAATGGAAATTGGTCGGCGACGGATGCAGCTCGAACGCCTGCTTCAGCGAGGTCCAGTCCGTCGCGAGGTTGATCGCGATCATCGCGAAGGAACCGCCGCCGCCCGGCATCATCCCGATCGAGGCCAGCGCGGTGGCGCGGTGCCGCGCGGGATCGTGGCTGATCACCGGACCCTGTACGGCGTAACGCAGTGTCGCGGTGCGCGGCGCGCCATCCTTCACCGGGATGCTGACGTCGACGCGGTCGAAACGCTTCCACCCGCCGGCATGGCGATACCGTTCGGAGTCGTCCGGGTGCAGCTCCAGCACGAACAGATCCTGCTGGTCGATGTGGAAATTGGTCCGCCCGAAGGCGAAGCGATCGGTGTGGCCCTGCATGATCCCGGGCAGCCCCGGCGCGCCGCCGCCGATCACATCCAGCCCCGGCGCGGTCAGATGCGCGACGTGGCGGGGACCGAACCCGCCGATGCCGAGGTGCGGATCGTTGGCGAGGATCGCGCGGCCGGTCGCGCTGCGCGACGGGGCGATCGTCCAGGCATTGCTGCCGGCATTGGCCCGCTCCAGCGCCGTGCCCGGCCCGGCGGGATCGCGGACGGGGGTTTCGGGGCCGAACGGCAGGCTGCCGATGTTGAGCACGCCCATGTCCGCCTCGCTCACCGCGGCGGTGTCGAGGCCGGTGGGGATATGCATCTTATGCGCCGGGCGAAGCGGCGCGACGATCGCATCCAGGTCCAGCGCCCCGATGGCCGCCAGCCTGGCGCGGCGGATCTCGTCGTCGACATTGCCGATCGACGCGCCGCGCGCCAGCACCATGTCGCGCACGTCCCACGGCAGCGGCCGCACGCCCAGTACGGCATATTCGGCCGGCAACAGCGCCGGATCGGCCAGCACCTCGGCGATCCGCGCGTTCACACCCGCGCAATAGGCGCGGGCGCAGGCCAGCACCTTGTCGGGAACCCGCGCCAGTTCGGCGTCCAGATCGCCGCGATAGTGGAACAGCCGTGCGTTGGTATCGTGCGGCACGAATTCGGGGCCGAATGCTTCCGCCATCCGCCCCAGTTCGCGGCGATGGCCGAAATCGATCTGGAACAGCCGGTCGCGCGCGACGACATAGCCCTGGCCGAAGAACGCGTCCGGGATCGACGCGGCGCGGATATGCGGCGTTCCCCAGGCATCGTCGACAATGTCGATCGCGGCGGACAGGCCGGCGATGCGTCGCCGCGCAGGCTCCGCCGTCGGCGCGGGCGCGGGCGGCTGCTGCGCCCGGCAGGCCGGGGCCAGGGCGATCGTCGCGACGGAGGCCAGCAGGAACGAACGGCGGTCGAGCATCGGCTTGATCCTTCTCGCGGGTGGCGGCGCGGCACGCTAGCGGTCGGAAGCATGCCGCGCTCATGACAAGCGCGGCTAGCACCATAAGGGCGGGCTATGGCGCGGCAACGGCCACGGCACGCGGCAGGGCGATGCGGTATAGGCCGTGTTTATGCCCTGCCGAAGCGTTGGAACAGGCATCGCGCTTGACGGTGGCAACGGTCGGCCTGCACCTTTCGGCCACGACAACCGCGACGATCCGGCACCTAAATGACCGGGCGGGCGGGGATAACGTCGCGCGGGGGGCGTCGCTGAAGGTCGGTCCGTGCGGGCCGGCCAGCGAGCCATTAGGGGGCAACAATGACGTTTCAAAGGCAGTTCGGACGCCGCAAGGCTCTTCTCGCGGGCTGGTCGAGCCTGATCGCGCTCACCATAGCGATCCCGGCCGCGGCGCAGACGCCGGCCGGGGTGGGCGAGGAGGTTCCCACGCGCAACACCGCGACGATGCAGGCGCCCTCGCCCGACAGTGGCGAGAACGGCCCCGACGTCGTCGTTACCGGCACACGCATCATCCGCGATGGCTTCCAGGCGCCGACACCGCTGACGGTGCTGACGCAAGAGGAGATCCGGAACAGTTCGCCGTCCAACAACATCGCCGATTTCGTCAATCAGCTTCCCGCACTGGCGGGTTCGACCCGTCCGGCGAACTCACGCCTGAACCTGTCGAGCGGACAGGCCGGTATCAACGCGCTGAACCTGCGTAACCTGGGCGAGACGCGCACGCTGGTGTTGCTCGACGGGCGGCGTTCGGTCGCTTCGACGGTCACGGGTCTGGTCGACGTCAATACGATCCCACAGATGCTGGTGAAGAACGTCGAGGTGGTGACGGGCGGCGCATCCTCGGCCTATGGGTCCGATGCGGTCGCCGGTGTCGTCAATTTCGTTCTCGACAAGAAATATACGGGCATCAAGGTCCAGGTTGACAGCGGCGTCACCGACAAGGGCGACGGGTTCAACTATTCGTTCGGCGTCGCCGGTGGCACGTCGTTCGGCAGCGAAGGCCGGGGGCATTTGCTCATTGCGGGCGAACTGGCGCATCGCGACGGAATCTTCACCATCGACCGCGACTGGAACCAGACGGGCTATGTCCGCATCCAGGATCCGAACTGGACCACCAGCAGCACGACACCGCGTTATCTGATCCGGCAACAGGTGGGCGCCGCGAACTCAACGCCGGGAGGGCTGATCACCAACTCGGCCGGCGGCACCGCCAACAGCCTGCGCGGGCTGTACTTCGGGCCCGGCGGCCAGATCCTGAACTATCAATATGGCGCACTGACGTTCCCGTCGCCGACCGGCAGCGCCACCCCCACCCTGACGCAGGGCGGATCGTGGCAGGTCAACGATTCGGGGCGACGGATCGGGCTTGATCCCGACGACATGCGCTATGGGCTGTTCGGGCGCGCCAGCTACGAGATTGCCGACGACATCGAGATCTTCGCGGAGGCCGGGTACAACAAGCAGAAGGTGTTCTTCAACGCGGGCCCCAACCTGTCGACGGGTATCGCGCTCAACGCGACAGGCTGCGCCGCCGCGACCAGCGCTGCGACCGCACCGCTGACCTGCAACGCCTATCTCTACAACACGCTCGGGCGCCAGCGCCTGACCGGGATCACCGGTGTAACGCTGGCGACGACTGCCGCCGACCTGCCGTTCCGTGCGATCGCCAACGAGCGCGAAGTGCAGCGTTATGCCATCGGTGCCGACGGCGAGACCGAGGTATTCGGCAAGCGCGCGAACTGGAACATCTTCGGTCAATACGGTCGGGCCGACCTGCGCGAACAATTGCGCAACATCATGAACATCACGCGGATGAACAACGCCACGGCGGCGGTCTTCGCACCGGCGAACAATGCCAATGGTTATGCCGCCGGCTCGATCCAGTGCCTGGTCAACGTCGATGCCAACACCACCAACGACGACCGCGCCTGCGTGCCGCTCAACCGCCTCGGGCTGGGCGTCGCCGATCCGGCGGCGATCAACTATGTGCTGGGCAATCCGTATCGCGACGAGGTGGTCGAACAATATAATGCTGGCTTCAACGTCGCGGTGACGCCGTTCGCCACCTGGGCGGGCGATGTCAGCGTGTCGGTTGGCGCGGAATATCGAGAGGAGAAGATCCGCGGTTTCGTGCCGAGCGAGTTCCAGCCGGTTGCGACGGTCGATTCCAGCGGCCGCCCGGCGACCACGAACCGATGGTCAGTGGGTAACTATCTGCCTACCAACGGCAAATATAACGTCAAGGAAGCCTATATCGAGACGGTCGTGCCGTTGGGCTTCGGCCTCGAGTTCAACGGCGCGGCACGCGCGACCCGCTATTCCACCTCGGGCTATGTCACGACGTGGAAGGCCGGTGGGACCTGGCATCCGATCGACGATATCCGTTTCCGCGTGACGCGGTCCCGCGACATTCGCGCCCCCAATTTGAACGAACTGTTCCAGGGTGGGTCGGCGAATAGCGATTCGATCAGGAACCCGTTGTACACCTCCAACGGTGCCAATGGCCCGGCGACTTTCAGCTATTCAGGCTTCGCGACGGGCAATCCGTCCCTCCAGCCCGAAAAGGCGGATTCGTGGAATGCGGGTGTCGTGCTGACTCCGACGTTCCTGCCCGGCTTCAACCTGTCGGTCGATTACTTCCGCATCGACGTGAAACAGGCGATCAGTACGTTCAGCGCCCAGAGCATCGCCGACCTTTGCTACCTGCAGAATCAACAGGCTTTCTGTGATGCGATCTCGCAGGATCCGGCGCGTTCCACCCCCGGCCAGCCGTATCTGCTGATCCGCAGCCAGCCGTTCAACGCGGCAAGGCAATTGGTACGCGGCGTCGATATCGACGCTTCGTATCGCGTGCCGCTCGACAAGATATTCGCGAACGCCGGCGGTGCTTTCACACTTCGCGGCCTGGCGACGCGCTACATCGACAACCTGCTTGACCCCGGGGTGCCCGGCACGATCGTCTTTAACACTGTCGGCGTGAACGGAGGGCAGGCCAGTACGCCGAAATGGCTGTATCGTGTCAGCGCCGCATATGATTCGGACAGCTTCTCCATCACCGCCGTCGGGCGGGGTACGAGCAGTGGTCGCTATGCTGCCAATGGGATCGAATGCTCGACGAACTGTCCCGCATATGACCCCAATTACTTTACCTACGATAACAACCATGTTCGGGGGGTGTTCTACGCGGACCTCAACCTGACGCAGAAGATCGATATGGGCGGAGCGCAGGCGCAGTTCTTCGTGAACGTGACGAACCTGTTCGACCGGTCGCCGATGATCCTGCCCGAAACCGGGCTGGCGGCAAATCCGACCTATTCCGACCTGCTGGGCCGGGCGTTCCGCTTCGGTATCCGGATGGAGACGCGCTGAGAGGATTGCGGCGCGAGTGATGAACGGGGCGGTGGCGTCAGCTGCCGCCCCTTTTTTATGCCAGCCCGTCAATGATCAGCCCGTCTGCGACCCGCCCGCCAGTCCACGGCGGGGCGCCTCGATCCGGCGACGTGGCGGCGGGGTGTCAGATCAGCAGCCGCGTGCCGACGATCAGCAGCACCAGCGCCAGCGCCGGGGTGACGACGCGCTCCGAAAAATGATCGGTCAGCCGGGCCCCGAGGATCACGCCCGGGATCGATCCGAGCAGCAAGGAGCCGAGCAGCGGCAGGTTGATATTGCCGATCACGGCGTGCCCGATCCCGCCGATCAGCGCGACCGGAATCGCGTGCACGATATCGGTGCCGACCAGCCGCTTGGCGGTGAGCCGCAGCGGATACAGCATCAGCAGCAGGGTCGCGCCAAGCGCGCCCGCGCCCACCGAGGTGAGCGTGATCAACGTACCGAGCAGCGCGCCGGCCGCGACCGTCAGGATCGGTTGCCAGCGCCGGGCCGTGTCGCTCTGCCCGCCGCCCGATCGGGCGAACCGCTCGACGATCCGGCGGCGGAACGGCGTGGCGATCGCCGACAGCACGAGCGTGATACCCAGCGTGCGGACGATCAATCCGCCGCTTTGCGCTCTCTGCCCATGGTCCGCGAGCCACCACAGGGTAAGCGCCACCGCTGGCAGGCTGCCGATGCACAGGCGGCGGACGATCTGCCAGTCCGCGTTATTCTGGCGGTGGTGGATCGCGCCGCCGGCCATCTTGGTGATCGCCGCGAACCACAGGTCCGTGCCGACCGCGGTGGCGGGGGCCACGCCGAACAGCAGGATCAGCAACGGCGACATCAGCGATCCCCCGCCGACCCCGGTCAATCCCACGATGGTGCCGACGAGGAAGCCCGCCAATGTGCTCAGCCAGTCCAAATGTGCGCCCACCCGATGATGACCCGTGCGCTGTGCGACGGGGAAGGGGCACGGAGCAAGCGCAGAAAAGCTTGGCCGGGGTGGAGATGCGCTGGGGGGGCCGGCCCGCCGCTATTTCGGCTGGTCGGGCCACAGACCGCGCGTGTCGTACACGGTCAGCGCGGCGCGCTCGTCGAGCGGGACCGAGCGGAACACGTCATGATCGACCAGCACGATCAGCGCGGCGCATTCCGCCAGCGCGGTATCGAGGTCGATCAGCGCCGCGCCCGTGCCGTCGAACACGGCGGGCAGGGAGCGCGCATACGGCTCCACCAGCTTGATGCGATCGCCGAACCGGCGCGCCAGCGCAGCGGCGATATCGAGCGCGGGGCTTTCGCGGAAATCGTCGATATTGGGTTTGAACGCGAGCCCGAGACAGGCGACCCGCGCATCCGGATCCTGCGCCGCGACCCGCTCGATCAACCGGATCGCCCGGCCGACGACATGGTCCGCCTTCGCCTCGTTCACCTCGCGCGCGGTGCGGATCAGGCGGCTGTTGGCGGGGTCACCCGCAACGAGGAACCAGGGATCGACCGCGATACAATGCCCGCCGACGCCGGGGCCGGGCTGCAGGATCGACACGCGCGGATGACGATTGGCGAGGCGGATCACCTCCCACACGTCGATGTCCATCTTGTCCGCGATCAGCGACAGTTCGTTGGCGAAGGCGATATTGACGTCGCGATAGCTGTTCTCGACCAGCTTGACCATTTCCGCCGCGCGGGCATGCGTCGTCAGACACGCGCCGCGCACGAACCGACGGTAGAAGGTCATCGCGCGGCGTGCGCAGCGCGGGGTGATGCCGCCGATGACCCGGTCATTGTCGATCAACTCGATCAGGATCCGCCCCGGCAGCACCCGTTCGGGGCAATAAGCGATGCACAGGTCGGCGCTGCCGGCGCATCGTCCCGGGATCGACAGATCGGGGCGCAATGCCGCGATCTCCGCCGCGACCTGCTCGGTAGTGCCGACCGGCGAGGTCGATTCGAGGATGACGAGATCGCCCTTCTTCAGCACCGGCGCGATCGTTCGTGCGGCGGCCAGCACGCTGCCGACATCGGGTTGATGCCCGTCGCGCAACGGCGTGGGGACCGCGATGATGAATGTGTCGGCGGCGATCGGCGTGGTCGCGGCCCGCAGGGCGCCGCGCGATACGACCCCCTGGACCAGGCCGTAGAGATCCACCTCCTCGATATGGACACGCCCGTCGTTGACGGTCGCGACGACCCGCTCGTTGACGTCGACCCCCAAAGTGGCGATTCCCGCCCGCGCAATCACCGCGGCGGTGGGCAGGCCGATATAGCCGAGCCCCATCACGACCGCTTCAGCGGCGAACGACGGGGTGTCAGTGGGGACGGTGGGCATGCTCGACGATCCTCGCGATCCGCTCCGCCGCGCGCCCGTCCCCATAGGGGTTGTGCGCGCGCGCCATCGCGGCGTGAGCGTCGTCATCGTCGAGAAGTGACAACATCCGGTTTACGATCGTGTCGGCGTCGGTGCCGACCAGCGCGGCGGTGCCGGCGGCGACCCCCTCGGGCCGCTCGGTGGTGTCCCGCATCACCAGCACGGGGACGCCGAGACTGGGGGCTTCTTCCTGTACCCCGCCCGAATCGGTGAGCATGACGTGGCTCATCGCCATCAGCCGTACGAAATGCGGGTAATCGAGCGGATCGATGAGCGCGATGCGCGGGTGCGCGCCCAGGGCTGCCGTCATTACGGGGCGGACCGCCGGATTGGGGTGAACCGGAAAGATCACCGCGACATCCTCGCGCGCGGCGATCTGCTCGATCGCCCGCGCCACCTGCGCCATCGCGTCGCCGAAGTTTTCGCGCCGGTGCGTGGTGACGCCGATGATCCGCTTGCCCGCAAAGCGCGCCGCGAGCGAATCGAGGCCGGCCGCCAGCGCGGGATCGCGCGCGATCCGGGCGCGCATCGCCAGCAGCGCATCGATGACGGTGTTGCCGGTGACATGGATCGTGTCGGGGGCGACATTCTCGGCGCGCAACGCGGCGGCGGCCTGTTCGGTGGGCGCGAAATGCAGGTCGGTCAGCACCCCGGTCAGCCGGCGGTTGCCTTCCTCCGGCCAGGGAGACAGCAGGTCGCCGCTCCGCAGCCCTGCCTCGACATGCGCGACGGGCACGCGGTGCAGATAGGCGGCGAGCGAGGCCGCCATCGTCGTCAACGTATCGCCATGGACGATCAGCCGGTCGGGCCGCTCACGTGCGATCGCTTCCCCCAAAGCGGTGACGATCCGCGCGGCGAGCTGATGCAGCGACTGCCCGGCCTGCATCAGATCGAGATCGATGTCGGGCGCGATGCCGGCGATCGCGAGCACCTGATCGAGCAGCGCGCGATGCTGCGCGGTGACCACGACCCGCACGTCCAGCGTGTCGTGCGCGCGCAGCGCGGCGACCACCGGGGCCATCTTGATCGCCTCCGGTCGGGTGCCGAACACGACCATGATACGCGGTCGGGAAAGGGGAGCGCGGGTCATCGCGTCGCTTCTGTCATGGTCGGGTTTCGATCCCGTATATGCGGGGCTGTTCATGGCGGGTGGCGGAACCGCTATAGCGCCCGCGCGATTCAGCCGCACGCGAGGAGAACGACGGATGCGATTGGTGATGATCGGCCTCGGCCGGATGGGCGGAAACATGGCGCGCCGCCTGATGCGGGCCGGGCACGAGGTCGTCGCTTATGATCGCGACGAGAGCGCCGTGCAGAAACTGGTCGATGACGGCGCGATCGCCGCCACCGGGGTGGACGACGCCCGTGGAAAGGCGCGCGACGGCAGCGATCATCCCGCGATCTGGTGGGTGATGCTGCCGCATGGCGAGATCACCGACGGCATGGTCGATCAGATCGCCGCCGGGGCGCAGCCGGGTGAAATCGTGATCGACGGCGGCAACAGCTTCTACAAGGACGATATCCGCCGTGCGAAGCAATTGGCCGAAAAGCAGGTCCATTATGTCGATGTCGGCACATCGGGCGGGGTCTGGGGCCTTGATCGCGGCTATTGCATGATGATCGGCGGCCCCGAGGACGTCGTCCGCGACCTGGACCCGATCTTCGCGACGCTGGCGCCGGGCGAGGGCACGATCGAGCGGACCGCGGGCCGCGAGGGCAATGCCGCCGCTGATCCGCGCGCCGAGCATGGCTATATCCATGCCGGCCCGGCGGGCGCGGGGCATTTCGTTAAGATGATCCACAACGGCATCGAATATGGGCTGATGCAGGCTTATGCCGAGGGCTTCGACATCCTGAAGGGCAAGGCGTCGGACAAGCTGCCGGAAGACGAACGGTTCGATCTGAACCTGACCGATATCGCCGAGGTGTGGCGGC
>NZ_JBELIE010000038.1:0-2681 GCF_042091075.1 Sphingomonas sp.
CTTCGGGGCTGTCAACGCCTATTCGTCGCTCTTTTCCCGTGGGCGTAAACGGAAGCGCAGGCCATCGGCACGCTCCCCGCCGCGCTCGCGCGTCAGGGTGCCGTGTTCGAACAGGAAACCCGCGATATCGGGGCGCCCGGCGGCGGACAGGATCGTCTGCACGATGATCAGGATCGGCACCGCCAGCAGCGCGCCGACCGTGCCCCATACCCAGCCCCAGAAGCTGATCGAGATAAGGATCATTACCGGGTTGATCGTCAGCCGGTGCCCGACGATCAGCGGCGTCACCACGTTCGCCTCGATCAAATGCGCGCCATACATGATCGCGGGCGCGGCCATCGCGGTCCATACGTCGGAAAAGGTCATCAATCCGCCCACCGCAAGCAGCAGCGCCGCGATGACCGGCCCGAAATAGGGAATATAGTTCAGTAGCGCGACGATCCCGCCCCACATCAACGGGAACGGCATGCCCAGCAGGTGCAGTGCGCCGGCGATGATACAACCGAGCGCGATGTTGATCGCGGTGATCGTGCCCAGATAGCTCGACACGTCGTCGACCATCTCCTGCAGCACCCGCGCGGTTGCCATCGCGCCACCGAAGCTGATCCGCTCGGTGATCATCCTCTCGCGCATCCGCGTCCAGCCGGACAGGAAGAAAAACGCGACCAGGATCGCATAGAACACCTGAATGATGACCGCCGGCGCCGATGTCGCGGCCAGTTCCACGATCGAGCTGGGCGGCGCCACCGCGGCGGTCGGCGACGGGCGAACCGGGGTGCTCGCGATCTGCCGCAGCGTGCGATTGGCGTAGCGCTCAAGGCTTGAATAAAGTTCGAGTAGCGGCGCCAGATTGGCCTGGATTCGACCGATCCGCGTCGGCAGCAGCCGGAAGAATTCGGTCGCGGGAACGACGATCGCCGCCAGCGCGATATTGGCGACGATCAGGAACAGCACGACGCAGGTCAGCGCCGCCAGCGCCGATGGCATCCGCCGCCGTTCCAACCATTCCAGCAACGGAATCAACGCCAGCGATACGACCAGCGCCACTGCCGTCGGCATGAAGAATTCGGCGCCTTCCTTCAGCGCGAACGGCAGGCCGACGATCAACCCCAGCCCGGCCGTGAGCGTGAGCGCGGCGAGCAATCGATCACGCCGCAGCGCGACGATCGGATCGTCGTCGGCGGAATAGCCCAGCGCATCGGCTCTCGCGGCGCCCGCGTTGGAAGCGGGGAGCGCATCGCTCGTGTCGGGCGTGGGTGCCGGTTGATCTGCCATGGCGTCCACCTAACGGCATTTTGCCACAGGCAACAAGCGCGGCCTACCCACACCGACCATCGCGCCGCGCCGTCGCGGCGCGGCGCCTCACGACGCCAGTCGCTGTTGCCACGGCCCTTCGTCGAGATAGAGATAGTCGGGATCGAACTCCGCGACACGCGACAGTCGCGGCAAGTCCATGATCGTGACCTTCCCGCGCGAGAAATCCGCCAGCCCTTCCTCGCGGAGACGCCGTAGCGTGCGGTTGACGTGAACGCTGGTCAGCCCGCACGCCTCGCCCAGATCCTGTTGCGTCAGCGCCAGCGGAAAGCTCATGTCCCCCGCGCGACCCACTGCGGCGAGCCGGAAATAGATCTCGGTCAGCAAATGCGCGACCCGGCCCACCGCATCGAGCCGGCCAAGCCGGAAGATCCATTCGCGATGCAATGCCGCGTCGAGCAACGTCGATCGCCACAGCCATCGCGCCAGATGCGGCATCCGCTCCATCAGCGCCTCGATCCGTGCGTGCGGAAAGACGGCGATGCGCGACTCGGTCAATGTGCCGACATCATGATCCAGCACCTCCAGCGGAAAACCGTGGAGGTCGATGAAATCGCCGGCCACCTGCAATGCCACCAGCTGCCGGAAACCGTCGCGGGCGTCCATGTAGCGGCACATCGTTCCGTCGAGCAGCAGCGTGCTGTATCGCACGCGCTGCCCACGGCTGGTGACGATCGTGCGCGCCGGCAGCGTCTCGACCCGCTCCACCGACGCTTCGAGCGCGTCCTTTTCCGCTTCGGACAGCCGAAACCGTCCCCGTCCCCGCAGAAAATCGCCCGTCACGCGCATCGACCCGCTCCGCTTACCGTACATCTACCGTAACCGAGGCGTAACGACCTAGGCGGCAATGCGATCCTCGAAGAGGATTTTCAGATCGCGCTTGAGGATCTTGCCATTGGCATTGCGCGGCAGCGTATCGGGCACGAAGCGGATCGCGACCGGGACCTTGAACGCTGCCAGATGCGATCGCACCCAGGCCTGCAGTTCGGCTTCGGACGCGGTCGCGCCAGGGGCGAGATGCACCACCGCCGCCGGTTCCTCGCCCAGGATCCGATGCGGGATGCCGATCAACGCGCAGTCCGTCACCGCGGGATGATCGTAAAGCACGTTCTCCACCTCGGTCGAATAGATATTCTCACCCCCGCGGATGACCATGTCCTTCGCGCGATCGAGGATGAAGCAGAACCCCTCCTCGTCGATCCGCGCCAGATCGCCGGTGCGTACCCAGCCATCCACGAAGGTCGCCGCGCTCGCCTCGGGCTTGTTCCAATAACCCTTCACGATCATCGGCCCGCGCGCCCACAATTCGCCGATCGTACCGACGGGCAATATGCTGACCCCATCCTCGGCACGCACCTCCAGATCCG
>NZ_JBELIE010000038.1:2691-22299 GCF_042091075.1 Sphingomonas sp.
CCGATGGAGATAATCCTCGCCGCTATGCGTGGTGACGGTGGCGGTCGTCTCGGTCATCCCCCAGCCGTTGCCGGGCGCCGCCTTCAACTCGGCGGCGATCCTGCGGACCAGTTCGGGCGCGGACGGCGCGCCGCCATAGCCGACGCTTTCCAGGCTCGACAGATCGTAGCGGTGCCGATCGGGATGCTCCAGGATCTGCCACGCGATCGTCGGTACACCGCCGGTCACGTTCACCCGCTCGCGTTCGATGATCTCCATCGCGCGCACCGCCTCGAACTTGCGCATGTAGATATTGGTGTGGCCCGCCGCGACCGCGCTCATCAACCCCGCCGACAGCGCGGTGGCATGGAACAGCGGGATCACCGTCAGCGACACCTTGCGCGCCGGATCCGGCAAGGGATCGCCCCTGCGCAGCACGCTGCGCGCGGCGGCGTAGCCGCTCGACAGGATGTTCGTCATGAAGTTCCGGTGCGTCGCCAGCGCGCCCTTGGGCTTGCCGGTGGTGCCGCTGGTATAAAGGATCGTCGCCTCGTCGTCTGACACCAGTTCCGCCGCCGGCAGGTCACGATCGGGCAACGTCGCCCAATCGTGTGGCGTGCCGATCAGGTCCTCGATCCGCTCCGCACCCTCGACCGGGGCGCTCGCCCGCGCGACGATGACATGGCGCAGCGCGGGCAAATCGGCGCGATGCGGCCCGATTCGCTGCCAGCGCTCATCATCCGCGAACAACAGCATGGCGCCCGAATCGGCCAGACCGTAGCAAAGCTCCTCGGCGGTCCACCAGGCATTCAACGGCACCGCGATCGCGCCGATGACGGTCGCCGCGAAGAAGGCGACGACCCATTCGGGCAGGTTGCGTGCCGCCACCGCCACGCGATCGCCCTTTCGCACGCCCAGGTCGCGATAATGCGCCGCGAGTGCCGCGATCGCGCGATATTGCGCTTCATACGTAACCCGCTCGTCCTCGTGGATCGTCGCCAGCGCGCTACCCGCCGGCTCACCATGCGAGCGCGAATGCCGTACCAGCGCGGCCATGTGCGGCGGCGCGTTCTTCCACACGCGGGTGGGCAAGCCGCCTACCGGCACCGTCTCCATCTCGAAGCGCGATCCCGGCGCGGTCAACGCCGCGCGCACCGCCTCCATCGTCATTGCGGGCCAGGCACGTTCGCTCGTCACGGCATTCCTCTCATTACGCTGATCCGTCCGTCACTTGAACATCGGGTTCGTTTCAGCACGAGACTAGAGTTGATTTCCTCCGCGCTCAAGCGATAGGAGACCAGGCAACATTCGAACCGCTGGTATGGAGGGCGCATGAAGATCGCGAAGCCCGAGAGAAACGGCTTTGACCCGGCGCGCCTGAACCGGATCGATGCGTTCCTGAAAGAGCAATATCTCGACTCGGGGCAGTTCGCGAACGCTCAGCTATTGATCGCGCGCGAGGATCAGGTCGTCCATTTCAGCTCGATGGGCACTGCGCGCGAAAATGGCGGCACCGTCGACGAAGGGTCGCTGTTTCGCATCGCGTCGATGACGAAGCCGGTCACCTCGGTCGCCTTTATGATGCTTGTCGAGGAAGCGAAGGTCGCGCTCGACACGCCGGTGCACCACGTGCTGCCCGAATTGAAAGGCGTCGGCGTCTATCAAGGGGGCGGCGCAGGCGTTCCGTTCGTCACCCGGCCCTGCGAACAGCCGATGCGGATGCTGGACCTGCTACGCCATACGGCGGGCTTCACCTATGGCTTCCAGAACCGCAGCAACATCGACGCGGCGCATCGCGAGCTGAAGCTCGAGAATTGGCACGGCAATTTCGATCTCGACGGCTTCGTCGCGCAGCTCGGCAAGCTGCCGCTGGAATTCTCGCCGGGAACGAGCTGGAACTATTCGGTCGCGACCGACGTGCTCGGGCTGGTGGTGGAGCGCGTGTCCGGCATGAAGCTGCCGCGCTTCTTCGAGGAGCGCATTTTCACACCGCTGAAGATGCACGACACCTTCTTCACGGTGCCGGGCGACAAGATCGACCGGCTCACCGACTGCTATACGCTGGTGCCCGGCAAGGGACGCCAGATGTTCGATCGCGGCGCGGAGAGCATGTGGTCTGTCCCGTTCAAGTTCATGTCGGGTGGCGGCGGGCTGGTGTCGACCGCGCTCGATTATCATCGCTTCTGCCTGATGTGTCAGAACGGCGGCGAATTGGATGGCGCGCGTATCCTGGGCCGCAAGACGCTGGACCTGATGACGCGGAACCACCTGCCCGGTGGCGCGGACCTGTCGAGCATGTCGCGTTCGCTGTTCAGCGAGGCGCAGAACGCTGGCACCGGCTTCGGCCTGGGCTTCGCGGTGACCATCGACACCGCTCGTTCGATGATGCCCGGATCGGTCGGCGAATATTATTGGGGCGGGATGTTTTCGACCGCGTTCTTCATCGACCCGGTCGAAAAGCTGCACATGGTCTTCATGACGCAATTGTCGCCATCGATGATCTACCCGATCCGCCGCGAGTTGAAGACGATGATCTACGCCGCGCTGACATGAACCATCGTGGCCCGGCGCGGGCCTAGCCCGATCCGGCAAGGCGCAGCGACGCTGCGCGGTGCCGACCGACGACCACCTTCGATACTGGACCCCGGCCTTCGCCGGGGAACAAGGAGTAGCATATGACCACCCCCTCCCCCGTCCGTACCGAACGCCACGGCGACATCCTCGTCATCATATCCGACTCGCCTCCGGTGAACGCGCTGGGCGCGGCGGTGCGTGACGGGCTGGAAGCCGGGGTGAAAGAAGGCGTCGCGGATGCCAGCATCAAGGCGATGGTGCTGCGCTGCGACGGACGCACCTTCTTCGCGGGCGCGGACATCACCGAATTCGGCAAGCCCCCGAAAGGCGCGTCGCTGCATGAAGTGATCGACATGATGGACGCCAGCGACAAGCCGATCGTCGCGGCGATCCACGGCACCGCGCTGGGCGGCGGATGCGAGGTCGCGCTGGCGTGCCATTATCGCGTCGCGGTGCCCTCGGCGAAGCTCGGTCTGCCGGAGGTGAAGCTGGGGCTGCTGCCCGGCGCGGGCGGCACGCAGCGGCTACCGCGCGTTGTCGGCGTGAAGGCGGCGCTGGAAATGATCGCGATCGGCGACCCGATCGGCGCGCAGAAGGCCGCCGATGTCGGGCTGATCGACAAGGTGGTCGGCGAAGGCTCGCTGGAGGCGGATGCGATCGCCTTTGCCAGGGAGATCGCGGACAAGCGACCGATCCCGCGCGTCCGCGACAAGAGCGTCTCGCCCGACCCGGAGGCAGTCGAGGCGTTCCGCAAGGCGAACGGCCGCAAGATGCGCGGCTTCGATGCCCCGGAGGCGTGCATCGCCTGCGTCGTCGCGGCGAGCGAAAAGCCCTTCATCGAGGGCATGCAGTTCGAACGCGAACAGTTCATGAAGCTGATGACCGGCACGCAATCCGCCGCACAGCGCCACATCTTCTTCGCCGAGCGACAGGCCGCCAAGATCGACGACGTCGATCCGAAGACCCCGCTGCGCCCGATCAACAGAGTGGGGGTGATCGGCGCCGGCACGATGGGCGGCGGGATCAGCATGAACTTCCTGTCGGCGGGCATCGCGGTAACGATCGTCGAGATGCAGCAGGAAGCCCTCGACCGCGGCACCGGGGTGATGCGCAAGAATTACGAGGCATCCGCCGCCAAGGGCCGCATCAAGCCCGATGCCCCCGAGAAAGCGATGGGTCTGCTGACGCCCACGCTCAGCCTCGACGACCTTGCCGACTGCGACCTGATCATCGAGGCGGTATATGAGAATATGGACGTGAAGAAGGAGATCTTCACGAAGCTGGACGCGATCGCCAAGCCGGGTGCGATCCTGGCCAGCAACACCAGCTATCTCGACATCGACGAGATCGCGGCGGTGACGAAGCGGCCCGAGGACGTGGTCGGCATGCACTTCTTCTCGCCCGCCAATGTGATGAAGCTTCTGGAGGTGGTGCGCGGCGCGAAGACCGCGAAGGACGTGCTCGCCACCGTGATGGATCTCGCCAAGAAGATCCGCAAGGTCGCGGTCGTCGCTGGGGTCTGCCATGGCTTTATCGGCAACCGCATGCTCGCGCCGCGCCAGCTGGAAGCCAACAAGCTGCTGATGGAAGGCGCCACGCCGCAGCAGATCGACAAGGTCCACACCGATTTCGGCATGCCGATGGGGCCGTTCCAGATGGCCGACCTCGCCGGGGTCGATATCGGCTGGCACCGCGATCCCACCCGGATCGAGAACATCCGCGACGCGCTCGCCGCCGAAGGGCGCTGGGGCCAGAAGAAGGGCGCGGGCTTCTACGACTATGACGAGAAGCGCAATCCGGCCCCCAGCGCGCGCGTGGCGGAGATCATCGAGGATTTCCGCAGCCGCTCGAACATGCCGAAGCGCGAGATCACCGATCAGGAGATCGTCGAGCGGACGCTGTATCCGATGGTCAACGAAGGCGCGCTGATCCTCGAGGAAGGCAAGGCGCAGCGGGCGAGCGACATCGATGTGGTGTGGATCTACGGCTATGGCTGGCCGGTCTATCGCGGCGGCCCGATGTTCTGGGCGCAGACCGAAGGGCTCGGCAATGTGGTCGCCGGGCTGGAGAAGCACGGCTTCAAGGTCGCACCGAGCCTGAAGCAGGCAGCCGAGACGGGTGGTTCGTTGTGATCCTCTCCGCGCCGGGGATGATGTCGTGACCGAACCCGGCGCACGCGCGATTGCCGCCGCGGTGCGGTCGGGTCGGACCACCGCCCTGGCCGAGACCGAGGCGGCGATCGCACGCATCGAGGCGCGGGACGGGTCGTTGAACGCGGTGGTGGTCCGCGACTTCGATCGCGCGCGCGCCGCCGCCGCCGATCTTGACGCGCGCATCGCGCATGGCTTCGACGCGCCATTGCTCGGCGTGCCGATGACGATCAAGGAAAGCTACGACATCGCCGGCCTGCCGACGACGTTCGGCTTCGAGGAGCATCGCGGCTTCATCGCGCAACAGGACGCGGTCACGGTGCAGCGGCTGAAGGCGGCGGGGGCGATCCTGCTCGGCAAGACCAACGTGCCCACCGCGCTGGCCGACCTGCAATCGAACAACCCGGTCTATGGCCGCACGCGCAACGCGATCGACCCGACGCGCAGCGCTGGCGGTTCATCGGGAGGCTCGGCGGTCGCGGTTGCCGCCGGGATGGTGCCGCTCGAATTCGGCTCCGACATCGGTGGTTCGATCCGCGTGCCCGCTGCCTTCAACGGTGTGTGGGGCCATAAGCCGACATGGGGCGTCCTGCCGGTGGATGGGCATTTCTTCCCCGGCACCGATAGCGCGCGTCTCGTGCTGTCGGTGATCGGCCCGATCGCGCGCGACGCCGACGATCTGGCAACCGCGCTCGATATCGTCGCGGATCACCCGCTCGCCCCAGCGCGACAGCATGATCAGGGCCGCTGGCGCGTCCTGCTGCTGACCGGGCACCCGCTCGCCAAGGTACAGGCGGATATCGTCGCCGCGTTGGAGCGGCTCGGCGAACGGCTGGCCGCGGCCGGCGCGCGGATCGACCGGACGAGCACCTTGCTGCCCGATCTGGCCCGCCATCACGACGGCTATTGGAAGATGCTCAATATCGCGATGTCCCGCGGTAGGCCGCCGCACGCGGATCAGGCGCCGCCGACGCTGGAGACGTGGCTGCATTTGCATGACGAGCAGGCGCGCATGCAGCGGCAATGGCGGCGGCTGTTCAGCACCTATGACGTGGTCATCGCGCCGACCGTCGGCATGACCGCCTTTCCGCACGACGATACGCCGCTGGCGGAACGGCGCCTGGATATCGACGGGGACGATACGTTGTTCTTCCATCAGTTCGTCTTTCCGGGCCTTGCTACCTTCCCGATGCTGCCCGCGACCAGCGTGCGGATCGGCACCGACCGGGACGGCCTGCCGATCGGCGTGCAGGTGATTGCCGACCTGTACGCTGACCATAGCGCCATCGCCGCCGCCCGCACCGCATACGAGATTTCATGGAGCGACCAATGAGCACCGACCTCGACACCTTCCGTCAAGAGACGCGCGCCTGGCTGGAGGCGAACTGCCCGCCCGAGATGCGCGAGCCGATTCGCAGCGACAAGGACGTCGCCTGGGGCGGCCGCGATCAGTCCGACATGACGCCCGCGCAGAAGCAGTGGATGGACAGGATGGGCGAACGCGGCTGGACCGTGCCCGATTGGCCCAAGGAATATGGCGGCGGCGGATTGTCGGCCGCCGAAACCAAGGTGCTGCGCGAGGAGATGGCGGCCATCCGCGCACGCAATCCGCTGAATTCCTTCGGTATATCGATGCTCGGGCCGGCGCTTCTGAAATATGGCACGGAGGAACAGAAGAAGCGTTTCCTGCCAGAGATCGCGCGCGGCGAGATCCGCTGGTGTCAGGGTTATTCAGAGCCCAATGCCGGCTCCGACCTCGCCAGCCTCGCCACCAGCGCCGAGGATCACGGCGACCATTTCGTCATCAACGGCCAGAAGATCTGGACCAGCTACGCCGACAAGGCGGACTGGATCTTCTGCCTCGTGCGTACCGACAGGACCAACAAGCATAACGGCATCAGCTTCGTGCTGTTCGACATGCGCACGCCGGGGGTAACGACCAAGCCGATCCTGCTGATCAGCGGCTATTCGCCGTTCTGCGAAACCTTCTTCGACAATGTGAAGGTGCCGAAGGAAAATCTGGTCGGCGAGCTCAACAAGGGCTGGGACGTCGCCAAATATCTGCTCGGGCATGAGCGCGAGATGATTTCCGGCATGGGCCTGGGTGGTACGTCGGGGAAGAATCCGCTGGTGATCGGCGCGCTGGCGACGATCGGCACCGATCACGACGGCCGTCTGGCCGACCCGCTGCTGCGCGCGCAGATCGCCTTGTTCGAGGTTCGCGCGAAGGCGTTTGCGGCACAGAGCGAGCGGTTCATCGACGAATTGAAGGCCGGGCGCGCGCATCCGGCACAGCCCAGCATGATGAAATATTACGGCACCGAACTGAACAAGGCGCGATACGAGCTGGTGATGTCGGCGGGTGGCTCCGACCAATTGGAGTGGGAAAGCGACGCCTCCGATCACGGTCGCGAGGCGCGCGCCTGGCTGCGCACCAAGGCGAACTCGATCGAGGGCGGCACCAGCGAGGTTCAGCTCAACATCATCGCCAAGCGGATCCTGGAATTGCCGTCGTAGCGGCCCGTTCCCCTGCGAAGGCAGGGTCCATGTCTGCCGGGGTGCAAGATGACATCCCGCAGGCATGACGACGGTCCGGTGTCAGCCTGATTGCCCATTGAAAGCCATAGGCCCCTGCCTGCGCGGGGGCGACGGAGTTGCCGACATGCCCCTCTTCCTCAACGACGAACAGACCATGCTGCGAGATACGGCGAAGGACTTCGTCGCCGCCTCCGCCCCCGTCAGCCATATGCGCGCCCTGCGCGACAGCAACGACGCCACCGGCTTCTCGCGCGACCTGTGGAAGCAGTTCGCGGAGATGGGTTTTACCGGCATCCTGATCGGCGAGGACGCCGGCGGACTGGGCCTCGGCCATGTCGAGGCGGGCGTGGTGCTGGAGGAGATCGGGCGCAACCTGTCGCCCTCCCCCTTCCTCACCACCGCGGTCGCGGCGGTCGAGGCGCTGAAGGGGAGCGCGCAGGCGGAGCGCTGGTACCCCGGCATCCTGTCGGGCGATACCATCGCCGCGCTGGCGATCGACGAAGGGGCGAAGCATCGCAATTCGGTGGGGATGACCGCCGAGCGCGCGGGCAATGGCTTCAGGCTGTCGGGAAAGAAGCAGTTCGTCACGCATGGCCATGTCGCCGATCTGCTGATCGTCGCGGCCCGCACCGCGGGATCGACTGATGACGAACAGGGCGTCACGCTGTTCGCGGTTCCCAAGGACGCTGCCGGGCTGACCGCCACTCCCGAGCGGCTGGCCGACGCCAGCCTCGCCGCGCGGGTGACGTTCGAGGGGGTAGAGGTCGATGCCGATGCGGTGATCGGCGAGGTCGATGCAGGGCGCGATCCGCTCGGTCGACTGCTGCGCGCCGGCCGCACGGGCGCCTCGGCGGAAATGCTCGGCGTCGGCGGCGGCGCGATGGATATGACGATCGGTTATCTGAAGGAGCGCAAGCAGTTCGGCACGTTGATCGGCAGCTTCCAGGCGCTGCAGCATCGGGCGGCACACCTCTATGCGGAGATGGAGGTGGCCCGTGCCGCGGTGCTGAAGGCACAGCAATTGCTCGACGCGGGTGACGACAAGGCGGAGCAGGCGGTGTCGGTCGCGAAGGCGATGACCGGGCTGGCCACCACGCTGGCGGTGCAGGAGGGCGTCCAGATGCACGGCGGCATGGGGATGACCGATGCCTTCGACATCGGCTTCTACATGAAGCGGGGTCGTGTCCTGGCGGAGATGTTCGGCGATTCGAACTTCCATGCCGATCTGCTGGCGCGCGCGGCCGGCTATTGATGACCGGCCATACTCCCGCCTAGGCGGGGGCCGGTATATTGACGCACCGCGGATGGCCCCGGCCCCCGCGCTCGCGGGAGCTTTTCGCATGACTGACACCCCCGCCCCTACGCCCGCCGCACTGGCCGCGGATCTGGTCGACCTGCTCGATGTCGAGGAGATCGATACCGACCTGTATCGCGGACGGCGTTCCAGGGGCGGCGTCGGCCGTGTCTTCGGGGGGCAGGTGATCGCGCAGGCGCTGCAGGCGGCGCAGCGCTCGACCGACGACGCCGGCAAGATCGCGCATTCGCTCCATGCCTATTTCATGCGGGCCGGGTCGGAGGATCACCCGATCATCTATCGGGTCGTGCGCGATTTCGAGGGCAAAAGCTTCGCGACGCGCCGCGTGATCGCGATGCAGCGCGGGCAGCCGATCCTGAATATGGCCGCCTCCTTTCAGGTCCCCGAGGATGGCTATCATCATCAGGATGCGATGCCCGACGTGCCACCGCCCGAGGAATTGCAAAGCGAAGCGGAATTACGCGCGGCAGAGAGCGCGCATGTCGAGGAGCGTTTCCGCCGGCAGCTCACCCGCCCGCGCCCGATCGAGATCCGGCCGGTTTTTCCCCGCAAATGGCTCAACCCCACTCCGGCGGAGCCTATACAGCACAGCTGGTTTCGCGTGGTGGCGCCAATCGGTGACGATCCCGCGATCCATCGCGCGGTAGTGGCCTATGCGAGCGCCATGGCGCTGCTCGGCACCTGCATGCTGCCCCAGGGCGTGAACTGGACGACGCCCGGCTTCCAGTCGGCGAGCCTCGATCATGCCTTGTGGCTGCACGAACCGATCCGTGCCGATCAATGGATGCTCTATGCCACTGACAGTCCTTGGGCCGGGCATGCGCGCGGGATGAACCGCGGCAAGATTTTCAGTGCCGAAGGGCGGCTGGTCGCGAGCGTCGCACAGGAAGGGTTGATCCGGATGCGTCAGCCAAGGGGCTGACGCAGCACGGTCAGCCGCGCCTCATGCCGGCTCGTGGATCGGGCAGCGATTGCGTGCCTGACGGAAATCGGCGGAGTGGCGATAGGTGTCGCGACGGGCGCGATTGATGTTGCCGAGCGGGCGATGCGCGGCAAGCCCGGTCCAGACGCTGAAGCGCATCGTTTCATTGACCTTTTCAACGCGGTCGGCGTCCCAACTGTCCTGCGCCGCGACGCGGATCACCCCGACGCGCTGGAACGGCGCCTCCTCCTCCTCCCACTGCCTGGTGGCGTCCTCGACCGGCTGCCGATCGAGATCGCGTGACAGTTGCACGCGGAATTCCCATTCACCGGCCATCGCGCGCATATTGTCCCGCACCGTTTCGCGAAGCGCATCCGGCCGACCCGACGTGTCGATGATCGCCCCGCTCCGCTCCCTCAGCCCAGGGGCGACGGGCACGATGCTGAACTTCGCGATATGGTCCCCGTATCGGAACGGCGTGGCGCTATAATAAGTCTCGCCGATCGGATCGACATTGGGTGCGCCGCCAAGGGTGCGAATGGTCGGGCTCTCGATCCCGATCGCGGTGAGCGCGCTATTCACGCCGCGCAATACCGCCGACAACGCCTTCTTGCCGCCCTCGGCGACATCGGTGGTCTTCGCCAGCAGCTTCAGGCTGCCCAGGAATTTCTCCGCGGTCTTCGCCTGGAAAATCGGCGCGTTGACGAGGATGAAATCCTGCGTCCGCCCCTCCGCGTCGGGCAGCCGCTCACCGTCGACGTCGCACACCTTGATCGCCAGACCGCGCGGCACCGAGATGGCGTCATCCAGGATATCGCCGGGGTTGGTCGAGAAACGGAGATAGACGCGGTGCTCACCGGGCGTGGCGAACATTCCCTGCGCCAGTTCGGCCGGCAGGTCCGCGTCGATCGTCAGCGTACCCTCCAGGATGCCATGCGCCTTGGCATGGACCGATCGGACGGCGTGGCCATAATCCTCGGCAGTGGTTTCGAGGATCGTGTCGAATGTCTGGTTCAGCTCGGCGATCGTCTCCGCTTCGCCCGGTTGGACGACCTCGACCTCGGGCGTGTAGCGGACCGCGGCAGCGAGCATGATGTTTCTCCTGAAAAGTTCAGGATAAACACTTGCTACAACGGGCCGTTCCGAGGGTCAGACAGCGGTACGGCCATATTCCTGCTTGGTCACGGGATGGCTCGACGACAAGCCGCCGTCGACCGCGATCGCCTGACCGTTGACATAGCTGGCGTCGTCGCTGGCCAGAAACAACGCCACTTTCGCCAGCTCCTCGGGCTGGGCGCCGCGCCGTAGCGGGTTGAGCCGGCCAACTCGATCCATCTTTCCCGCCTCGCGCGCATAGTCGAATGTCGGCCGGGTCATGCCGGTCTCGGTCAGGCCGGGACAGATCGCATTGACGCGCACGTTCGAGCCCGAAAGCTGCTGCGCGGACACCATCGCGAGATTGATCACCCCGGCCTTCGACGCGGAATAAGCGGGCGAGCCGGCTCCCGAGCGGATCCCTGCGACACTGGCGGTGAGCACGATCGCGCCACCACCACGCTCGGCGATCCGCGGCGCGGCGTGTTTAACCGCCAGATACGGACCGATCAGATTGACGCGCAGTACCTCGGTGATCAACGACACGTCGGTATCGAAAATGTTCGCCATCCCGCCGGAGATACCGGCATTCGCGAACATCACGTCCAGCCCGCCGAACCGGTCGCAGGCCAGCGCCACCGTCCTGGTCACGTCATCCTCATTGCCCGCGTCGATGCGGATCGCTTCGGCGATGCCGCCCGCGTCGCGGATCGCCTGCGCGGTCGCATCGGCGGTGTCGTTGATATCCGCCACCACCACGCGCCCGCCCTCCGCCGCGAACAGCATCGCCGCGGCGCGGCCAATGCCCGAACCCGCCCCGGTGACGATGACCGATTTGTCCTGGAACCGCATCTGAGATTCTCCTTCCCGTTCATGGTGAGCGGACGCTGAGCGAGGTCGACGCGCCGTCTCGAACCGCTGGTCCTTCACGGCGGACCATTCACCTTCGTTTGATTTCTCCGCAGAACGAACGGAGCCTGCCGCCATATGCGGCCGTCAGATCGTCACGCCGCCATCGATGACCATCGTCTGCCCGGTCATGAACGTGCTCGCGGAACTGGCGAGATAGACGACCGCCCCGGCGATCTCCTCGGGTTCGCCGATCCGGCGCAGGGGCGTGGCGGCGTTGCGCGCCGCGACCGCCTGTTCATCCTCCCACAGCGCCTTGGCGAAATCGGTCTTGATCAAGCCGGGTGCGATGCAGTTCACGCGGATGCCATATTGTCCATATTCGTGCGCCAGATTGCGCGCGAGCTGCATATCCGCCGCCTTGCTGATGCAATACGCGCCGATCACGGTCGACCCGCGCAAGCCGCCGATCGAAGAGACGATGACGATCGATCCCTCGCCACGCTCCTTCATCTCCGGCGCCACCATCGCGATCAGCCAGTGATTCGAGACGATATTGTTGTCGAGGATCTTGCGGAACTGGTCGTCCGCGATTCCTTCCTGCGGGCCGTAATAAGGATTGGAGGCGGCGTTGCAGACCAGCACGTCGATCCGCCCGAACGCCGCGCGCGTCGCATCGACCAACGCCTGCAATCCGGCCTTGTCGGAAATGTTGGCGGCCACCGCGAGCGCCGTCCCGGCACCGAAGCGCGCATCGATCTCGTTCGCGACCTCGTCGCAAGCATCCTGCTTGCGGCTGGAGATGACGACCTTCGCCCCCTGCTCCGCGCAGGCGATCGCAGACGCCTTGCCGATCCCGCGCGACGAGCCGGTGATGAGCACGACCTTGTCGGTCAGATCGAACATCGGCATCTCATCACCCTCCCGTCATTCTCGCGGTTCACGCCTGGCTCACGCCCCCGCCTTTTGTGCGAACGCCCAGGCCGCATCGGCCAGCATGGGCACCCGCTTCGCGGTTTCCTCGGCACGCGCATTGCTCGCGGTGCCGACCAGAACACGTTTCTTGATGCCCTGGACGATGCTGGCGAGCCGGAACAGGTTGAAGGCGAAGTACCATTCAAGCTGGGGCACGCCATCCCGGCCGGTGCGCGCGCAATAGCGATCGACCATCTCCGACAGCTCCGGAATGCCCGTCTCGGCGCCGGTCAGCCCCATCACGCCGGAACGCCCCTCAGGCTCGGTCACCCAGCTCATCAGATAATAAGTCAAGTCGGCGATCGGATCGCCGAGTGTGCACAGCTCCCAGTCGAGCACCGCCGCCACGCGCGGCTCGGTGCCCGGGGCGAACTTCATATTGTCGACGCGATAGTCGCCATGGACGATCGTGGTGCGCGTCTGCTCTGGCACGGTGCGCGGCAGCCATTCGATCAGCGCTTCCATCGCCGGCATCGTTTCGGTCTCGGCACCGCGATACTGCTTGATCCAGCGCGACACCTGGCGCTCGAAATAATTGCCCGGCCGCCCGAACGTCTCCAGCCCCGCCGCGATATGATCGACATTGTGCAGGTCAGCCAGCGTGTCGATCATCGCGTGATAATGATCGCGCCGTTGCGGCGGCGTCAGATCGGGCATCGACCCGTCCCAGATCGTCCGCCCCTCCACCATCTCCATCACGTAAAAGGCGGACCCGACGACCGAATCATCCTCGCACAGGCCATATTGCCGCGGCACCGGAAAGCCGGTGCCGTGCAGGGCCGCCATGACGCGATATTCGCGATCGACCTGGTGCGCCGATGGCAGCAGCTCGCCCATCGGCTTGCGCCGCAGCACGTAATCGCCGCCTGGCGTTATCAGCTTGTACGTCGGGTTCGATTGGCCGCCCGCGAATTTGGCATAGGTCAGCGGCCCGGCGAACCCCTCGACGTGATCGCGCATCCATGCCGACAGACGATCCACGTCGAGCCGATCACGCTCCGCAATGTCTTGCTGAAGGCTGTTGTCGGTCATGCGTCAAAGGTGATCACATTGCGCGTCGCATCGCCCTTGCGCAGTTCATCGAACGCATGGTTGATCCGATCGAGCGGCAGTCGCTCGGCAATGATCGTATCGAGGTCGAGCAGCCCGCGCTGGTAGAAATCCACGAGCCGCGGAATATCCACTGGAAAGCGGTTCGATCCCATCAATCCCCCCTGCAGCCTCTTCCCGGACAGCAGGTCCATCGCCGACAGACCGACCTTTTCGGCGAGCGGCATCATCCCCAGGATCGTCGCGGTGCCGCCACGACGCAGCACCGACACGGTGGTGGCCGCCGATTGCGGGCGCCCCACCGCCTCGATCGCATGATGGACCCCGCCTTTCGACAGTTCGACCACCTCGGCGACGACATTGTCCGCCAGTGCATCGAACGTGTGGGTCGCGCCGAGTTTTTCGGCGATGGCGCGCTTTTCCGGCACCGGGTCGAGCGCGATGATCTTGCCCGCGCCCGCGATCTTCGCCGCGTTCACCGCCGCCAGCCCGATACCGCCGCAGCCGACAACGCACACCGTCTCCCCCGGCGAGACGTCGGTGGTGTTGAATACCGCCCCGGCGCCCGTGGTCACCGCACAACCGATCAGCGCGGCGCGATCGAGCGGCATGTCGCGATCGATCGCGACACAGGCATGCTCATGCACCAGCATCATCTCGGCATAGGCACTGAGGTTCAGCATCTGGTTGACGGTGCCGCCATCGGCCAGGCGCAGGCGCGGCTCGTCCTTCGATCCGCGGCGCGTTTCGGAGCTGACGCACAGGAACATCCGGCCGGTGATGCAGAATTCGCAATGGCCGCAAAAGGCGGACAGGCAGGTGACGACATGATCGCCCGGCCTGACCGTGCGCACCTCGTCGCCCACCGCCTCGACCACCCCCGCCGCCTCATGGCCGGGGATAGCGGGCAACGGATGCGGATAGGCACCGTCGACAAAATGCAGGTCGGACCGGCACACGCCGACCGCATGGGTGCGGATCAGCACCTCTCGCGGGCCGGGTTTGGATACGGTCACCTCCGCCACTTCGAGCGGCTTCTTGGTCTCGAACAGGACCGCGGCCTTCATGATAATGTCCTCTCACTAACGTCCATATGCGGCCGCTCCCGCGCAGGCAGGGGCGACATCTGCATCGTCAGCGGCTCACCCCGATATCGCCGCTCGACACCTGAAGATCACGGTCGTTGGAGGGGCGATCGGCCTTCCAGTCGGAATATTTGCCGAGTTCGTTGCGCGCGATCGCCCGGGCATGCACCTCGTCCGGGCCGTCCGCGAAGCGCAGTGTCCGCATCGCGGCCCAGGCATGGGCGAGCCCGAAATCGTCCGCGACGCCACCACCGCCATGCGCCTGGATCGCATCGTCGAGGATCTTCAGCGCCATGTTCGGCGCCTGCACCTTGATCATCGCGATTTCCTGCTGCGCCGCCTTGTTGCCGGCGCGATCCATCATGTCGGCCGCCTTGAGGCAGAGCAGGCGGGTCATCTCGATGTCGATCCGTGCGCGTGCGAGCCGCTCTTCCCATACCGAATGGTCCGCGATCCGCTTGCCGAAGGCGACCCGGCTGACCAGCCGCTTCGCCATCTTCTCGATCGCGATTTCGGCGACGCCGATCGTGCGCATGCAATGGTGGATGCGGCCCGGTCCCAGCCGGCCCTGCGCGATTTCGAACCCACGGCCCTCGCCCAGGATGACATTCTCGACCGGCACGCGAACATCGGTGAAGCTCACCTCGCCATGGCCATGCGGCGCGTGATTGTAGCCGTAGACCGACAGCATGCGCTCGATCTTCACGCCCGGCGTATCCATCGGCACTAGGACCTGGCTCTGCTGCTGGTGACGGGAACCCTCGAAGCTGGTCTTGCCCATCAGGATGCCGATCTTGCAACGCGGATCGCCCACGCCCGACGACCACCATTTGCGGCCGTTGATCACATAATGATCCCCGTCCCGCTCGATCCGGGTTTCGATATTGGTCGCGTCGGACGATGCCACCGCTGGCTCCGTCATCAGGAACACCGAGCGGATCTCGCCATTCATCAGCGGACGCAGCCACCGCTCCTTCTGGTCGAGCGTGCCGTAGCGGTGGAGCACCTCCATGTTGCCGGTATCAGGCGCGGAGCAATTGAAACATTCGCTCGCCCAACCGAGCTTGCCCATCTCCTCGGCGCACAGCGCATATTCGAGGTTGGTCAACTGCGTGCCCTCGAACTCGAACGTGTCGTCGACATGCTGCTGCCCGGAATGCGGCGGCATGAAGAAATTCCACAGCCCCGCTTCGCGTGCCTTGACCTTCACTTCCTCGATGACCGGGATCACCTTCCACGGCTCGCCTTCGTCATGCTGACGATGGTACTCGGCATCGCGGGGGGCGATATGGGTAGCGATAAAATCCCGGACCCGATCCCTGAAAAAGGTCTCGCGCTCGCTTAGCGTGAAGTCCATCGCATCTCTCCCACGTCGCCGTTCGGGAGCGACTTAGGCCATACCGCTTATTCGGTAAAGCATCAGAATCACCCATTCGCCCCAACGTCGCGGCCCATCTTCGCCATGCGGAAAAGGGACTGTATCTTCGAAAGCGGCGTTGCTAACGTCGACCGGATGGGGGACGCACGCACCGACGACACGACAAGCACGCGGCGCTTTCGCGAGAAGCGCGAGGCCATCCTCGCGGCCGCGGCGGAGGCGATCAACGAACAGAGCGCGAAGGGCATGACCTTCGCCGACGTCGCCCGGCGCGTCGGCCTCAACACCACCAGCGTCACGTATTATTTCAAGCGGAAGGAGGACCTTGCCGCCTCCGCGTTCGAGCACACGCTGGACTATCTTCTGGCGATGCTGGCCGAGGCAGCCGAGGAGGCGTCGCCGGTGGCACGTGTCGAGCGGCTGCTGACCATCAACATGGCGCGGCTGGGGCGAATCGAGCGTGGGGAAGAACGCCCCTTCGCCGTTCTGTCGGATCTGCGCGCGATGGACGAGCCAGCGCGATCCGGGTTGATGAGCAGCTGGCGTGAGGTGTTCCGCCGTACCCGCGCCTTGTGGGGCGAAGCGCGCGGCCGCGCCGCGACCGATCTCGCGGGGGCACGCGCGCATGTGTTGCTGGAGAATCTCTTCTGGCTGCCGGTCTGGCTGCCCCGCTACGAGATAGACCAGCATGCGCGCGCCGGCGCATGGTTGATGGACATCTTCCGCCACGGCGTCGCGGGGCCGAACGCGACGTGGCGCCCGCGGGCGATCGCCGCGCCGTTCGACGATGCGATGCCGGGTCGCGAGGCGTTCCTGCTTGCAGCGACGCGACTGATCAACGAGCTGGGCTATCGCGGTGCGTCGGTGCAGCGGATCGCGTCGGAACTGAACGTCACCAAGGGCAGCTTCTACCATCATCTCGACGCCAAGGACGATCTGGTCGTCGCCTGCTACCAGCGCAGTTTCGACACGATTGCGGCGACACAGCGCGCCGCCGACCAGCTTGGCGGATCGCACTGGCAGCGGCTGAGCGACTCGATCGCCGCGCTGATCGAGGTGCAATTCTCCGAACATGCCTCACTTCTGCGGACGACGGCGCTCAGTGGTCTGCCCGCCGGAGAGCGGCAGTCGATGGTCGACCGGTCGAACCGCATCGCCCGCCGCTTCGCCGGCACGATGATGGATGGCATCGCGGAAGGAACCATCAGGCCCGTCGACAGCCTGATCGCCAGCCAGGCGATGATGGCGTTCCTGAACGCGGCGTTCGACATGCGCAAATGGTCCTCGACGATGCCGCGCGAGCGCGCGGTATCGATGTATGCCTCGACGTTGATGCTCGGGATGTTCGATGATCGCGCGCTGAACGCCTGATCGCGGCAGATCTAGGTCGCCGCGCCCAGCGCTTTTTCCCGCGCGCCCAGCGCTATCTGGTTGAGCGGCCCCCGCCGCCGCAGGAAGTCGCGTACCGAGCAGCCAAGAAACAGATGCGAGTCGCGCAGGAAGTGCGAACGATCCCAATATCCGGCCTGTTCGAGCAGCAGCGCGCTATCCTCCGGCCTGGTCAGGATGCCGCTCAATGCCCGTAGAAAGCGCGTGCGCCGCAGCAACAGCTTGGGCGTGAAACCGAAGTTGAAACGGGTCATCGCGGCAAGCGCGCGTGGCGCCATTTCCAGCGCCTCCGCCATCGTCTCGATCCGCGTCGTTGCCGGATCCTCGAGCATCGCGGTCAGTTGCGCGATCCGCGGATCGGCGGGGGGGCGCCGCTGCAGACGCGCCTCCAGCCATTGCGAAAAGACCGTCACCACATCGCCGCCATCGGCCAGCGCATGCCGCAGGGCCAACGCGCCATTATCAAGGCTTTCCAACGACACGACGCGATTGGCGTAGCGCGAGACGTCCCCCCCGAACAACTGGGTCCAGCCGAACGGCTTCAGTCCGACACCCAGCAGCGTACCGCCCCGGCTGAGCGCGTAGCCGGCAAGGCTCGTCGGGCCGAAGAAGGACGCGACAGGTACCGGCTCGAAGACGCGATTGCCGATCCGCACCGACCATGGCGCCGCCTCGTCCAGCGTGATCCGGATCGTTGCCCAGCTTGGCAAGAATGCGTCCTGGTACCCATCGGGCACATGCGGAACGCGGAACCGATGAAAGCCGGTAACGTAATCTTGCAGTACACCGCTCGCCTTCCAGTAGACGACCGGTGAGTTCTCATCCCCCATGCGCCTTTCCCCCCAAAGGCTAGTGAAGACTCGCCTCATAAAGGCGATATTCGACGCCGCAATAGTCCGATTAAAATAGACATTGCCTAACCTGTCGCGCGTTTCTTCATCAACACGCCCGCGCGCCAATAAAGAAAGATCGGCACCGGCGTGATCATTGATACCGCTAGCATGGCATACCGCAACGACTGTTCCCCAAACGTCGGCACGAGCCAGTCGCTCAATTGCCCGACCGCGAGCGGCCCGACACCCAGGCCGATCAGATTGACCGTCAGCAGCGTCAACGCGGCCCACATCGCCCGCAAACGCAGCGGCGCGAGATGCTGGATCAGCGCATAGGTCGGCCCGAGATAGACGCCCGCGAACAGCAGCGAGACAAAATAGGCGCCGATCGCGATCACCGGGTGATCGAAGAAATAGAAGGATACCGCGAACGGAAAGGCGATCAGTTTCATCGCCGCGATCACCCACGCCTGGCTGTGAAGGCCGTAACGTTTCGCCATACGATCCGCCACGGCGCCGCCCATCAGCGCCGATACGCCGCCCACCAGCGCGGCGGGCAAAGCGATATAATTGGCGACCTGCAACATCGACAGGCCGAGCGAACGCTGCATATAGCTGGGGCCCCAGCCGGTCAGCGCATAGCCGACCAGCGACGTCAGCGTCATTGCCGCGACAAGGTGAAGCGCGGCAGGATCGCGAAGCATCGCCATGAAGCCGCGCCACATGCTGGGCATCGGCTGCGCCTCTTCCTCCGCCACGCGGGCCGCGTCCGACAACCCGCGGCGTGGCTCGGCAACGAAGAAGCGGACGATCAGCGCGAGCGCGATACCCGGTACGCCGACGACCATCATCGCCGCGCGCCAGCCATGGGCATGCGCGACGTTACCGCCAATCATGATGCCCAGCCCGCCGCCCAGCAGCACGCCGAGCGAATAGATCGCCATCGCGCTCGCGCGTTTCTCCGGTGGATATAGATCCGCGATGATCGACTGACTGGGGGGCCCCGCCCCCGCCTCCCCCACCCCGACGCCGACACGGGCGAGCAACAGGTGCGTGAAATTCTGCGCGACGCCGCACAACGCCGTCATCACGCTCCATACCGCAAGGCTGGCGGCGATGATGTTACGTCGACTGGTGCGATCGGCAAGCCGCGCGATCGGAATGCCCAACGTGGCGTAGAAAACGGCGAAGACCAGTCCCGACAACAGGCCAAGTTGTGTATCGGTCAACGAAAGATCGTGCTTGATTGGCTCCAGCAGGATCGCAAGAATCTGCCGGTCCATGAAGCTGAAAAAATAGGTTAGCGTCAGCAACGCCAATGTGACGCCACGACGCTTCAAGACCAACGTGTCGGCGATTTCTGGACGCGAGCCGATCGTCTCTGCCATGCGTACCCTTCCTTACCATATTTTACAAGAGAGGGTAGCTAACCGATGTATCGATGGCCATCATCAACTTACATAGATCACAATTATT
>NZ_JBELIE010000218.1:0-4343 GCF_042091075.1 Sphingomonas sp.
CTCTTCCGATCTCCGCCCAGACACTTCTGCAATCCACCGGTGACGACGTCGACACCCCAGCCGTCCGCCTCGATCGCCATGCCGCCGATCGTCGCGGTCGCATCGACATAGCTGTACGCCCCCGCGGCACGGCACAGCGCGCCCAGCCCGGCGAGCGGCTGCGCCATAGTGGTGGAGGTGTCGCCATGAACCGTGGCGACGACGCGGGGACCGTGCCGCGCGATCGCCGCCGCGATCGCGTCGCGCGGCACCACCTCGCCCCAGGGGGCCTCTACCGAGACGACGGTAGCGCCGATCCGCGCCAGGATCTCCTTCAGCAGCAGACCGAAGCGGCCGAAATTGATCACCAGCACCGTGTCGCCGGGCTCGACCAGCGACACCAGCGACGCCTCGATCGCGGCGCGGGCGGTGCCGTCGACGAGGAAGGTCCAGCGATTGTCCGTGCCGAACACCGGCCGGTACAGCGCCATGACCTGCTCCATATAGCCGGTCATCTCGGGGTCGAACTGACCCAGCAGGTCGGCCGACATTGCGCGCAGCACGCGCGGATGCGCATTGACCGGGCCGGGGCCCATCAGCAGGCGCTGCGGCGGGTCGATCTCGCCGAACAGGGTGGGATCAAGGCTCGCCAACATGCTCTCCCAAGCGTTCGATGAAGCCGGTCATCACCCGCAGCGCGACATCGGCGTCGGCGGCCTCGACATGCTCGGCCGGATTGTGGCTGATGCCGCCGCGGCAGCGGACGAAAAGCATCGCGGTCGGGCACAGCGCCGCCATGATCATCGCGTCGTGCCCCGCCCCCGACACCAGCCGGCGGACCGGCTGGCCGGCCGCGGTCGTGGCGGCATCGAGCAGGTCCATCAGGGCGGGGTCGCAGGGGCTGGCGGGCAGGTCGTGAATTCGCTCGATCGCGATATACAGACCGCGCGCCGCAGCGATCGCGGTGATTGCGGCGACGATCCGTTCGGCGGCGGCATCGCGGCGGGCGGCGTCGCCCGATCGCACGTCGATGGTGAAGGAAACCGCACCGGCGATGACGTTGGCGGCACCCGGCGCGGCCGCGATCGTCCCCACCGTCGCCACCAAGTCTCCCGCATCGGCGCACGCGACCGCCTCGATCGCCAGCACCATCGCCGCCGCGCCGGCCAGCGCGTCGCGGCGGAGCGGCATCGCGGTCGTCCCGGCATGGCCGGCGACGCCCGTCACCTGCACGGCATAGCGGCATTGCGCGGCGATGCCGGTGACGGTGCCGACTGCCAGCCCCTCCGCCTCGAGCACCGGCCCCTGCTCGATATGCGCCTCCAGATAGGCCAGCGCCGGCGCATGGCGTGCATCCGCCAGCCGCTCCGGCGCGGTCCCGTTCGCCGCGAGCGCATCGGCTAGCGTCACGCCGGCGCCATCGGTCATCGCCGGCACTGCGTCCAGCGTACCCGCGACCGCCCGGCTCGTCAGCATCGCCGCGGGGAAGCGCGATCCCTCCTCATCGCCGAACGCGATCACTTCGATCGCGAAGGGCATCCGCCGCGCCGCCCCATGCAGTGCGGCGACGCATTCGATCCCCAGCATGACGCCGAGCGGCCCGTCATAGCGCCCCGCGTCGCGCACGCTGTCGAGGTGGCTGCCGATCAGCAGCGGCGGCCCGTCGCACGTCCCCTCGTAGCGACCGATCAGGTTGGTGGCCGCATCGCGTCGCACGGCCATGCCGGCCGCGACCATCCAGTCCGCCACCGCATCCTGCGCCGCGCGCCATGCCGGGCCGAGCCAGCCACGGTACAGGCCGTCCGCCGTGTCGCTATAGGGCGCGACGCCCAGCACATCGCAGCGCGCCACCGCGCGCGCACCGCCGGCGGCCATATCGCTCACCACGCCGCGACGCCCCCGTCGCTGCGCGGATCGCTCGCGCCGTCCAGCCGGCCGTCGCCGTGGCGGACGACCGCACCGGCATGCCCCATCACCGCGCTCGGCGCCTCCAGCCGCTCGACCTCGTGCCCGGCGGCCGCCAGCGCCGCATAGACCGTATCGTCGAACCCCGGCTCGATCTTCAGCGACGTGCTCTGCTCGCCCCAGGTCCGCCCGAGCAGCCAGCGCGGGCGGCTGATCGCCTGTTGCAGGTCGACGCCGCCGCGATAGCGCGCGAACAGCGTCGCCTGCGTCTGTGGCTGGCCCTCGCCGCCCATCGTGCCATAAGCCATGACGCGGCCGTCGTCGAAGCGCGCCAGCGCCGGATTGAGCGTGTGGAACGGCTGACGTCCTGGCCGCAACGCGTTCCACCCCTCCGCAGCCAACCGGAAGCTGCTGCCGCGATTCTGCCAGGTGATGCCCGTGCCCGGCAGCACCAGTCCCGAACCGAATTCGAAATAGGTCGACTGGATGCACGACACCACGCGCCCCTCGGCATCCGCGGCGCCGAACCAGCAGGTGTCGCCCCATTGCGGCGGCTGCGGCCACGGCAGCGCGCAACGAGGATCGATCCGCGCCGCCATCGCATCGAGCGCAGCAACGTCGTCGAGCAGCGCCTGCGCCGCTGCGGTCATATAGGCGGGATCGCCGCAATGCCGGTCCCGCCACAGGAACGCCTGTTTCGTCGCCTCCACCAGCGCGTGCACGAAGGCGCCGTCATCGACGGCGTCGATCTTCAGCCGGTCGAACAACGCCAGGATCAGCAGCGACGCTACGCCCTGCGTCGGCGGTGCGCTGTTGTAGAGGGTCGCACCGGTGATCGGCACCGTCAGGGGAGCGGGGCGCGTCGCGCGATGCGCCGCCAGATCGGCCGCCGACACCGGGCTGCCCAGCATGTCCAGGTCCGCCGCGATCCGATCCGCCAGCGCACCCCGATAGAAACCATCCAGCCCGTCCGCCGCCAGCAGCCGCAGCGTGGCGGCGAGCGTCGGCTGCCGCAGCCGATCGCCCGCCGCGAACGGCCGGCCATCGGGCTCGAAGATTGCGGCATAGGCCCCCGGCTGGTCGCGCAACTCGCCGCCCTTCGCCGCAGCGATCGCCGCGCCGCCGGCTGTGATCGCCACCCCCTCCTCGGCGTAGCGGATCGCATCGCGGAGCAGCCGATCGAGCGGCAGCGAGCTGCCGACGAGCGCCGCCTCCCAGCCCGAGATCGTCCCCGCCACCGTATTCACCGCCAGCGGCCCGCGCGTCGGCACGGCGTCCAGCCCCGCGTAGAGCGACAGCTCGGCCGCGGCCGCCGCGCCGCCGCAGCCGTGGATCGCGTGCGTTCGGCCGTCGGGCTCGGCGATCAGCCAGAAGCCGTCGCCGCCGATCCCGGTCATATGCGGGTAGACCACCGCCAGCGTCGCCGCGACCGCGACGCACGCCTCCGCGGCGCTGCCGCCGTCGCGCAGCACGTCGCACCCGGCGTTCGCCGCCAGATGATGCGGCGCGGTGACGATGCCGTGGCGGGCGGAGACGGTGCGCATCACCCCGCCCCGCCCAGCCAGGCGAAGCGCGCGATGAACAGCGCGGCGAGGACGAACAGGAACGCATCGCGGCGGGTCGCACTACCCCTCAGCAGCGTCAGCAGCGCATGCGCGACGATCCCGAAGGCGAGGCCGTTGGCGATCGAGAATGTCAGCGGGATCATCGCCACGGTGAGGAAGGCGGGGATCGCCGCCAGCGGGTCCTCCCACGCCACCTCCGTCACCGGCAGCAGCATCAGCCCGCCGACGACGATCAGCGCCGGCGCGGTCGCCGCCAGCGGCACCAGCTGCGCATAGGGCGCGACCAGCATCGTCGCGAGGAACAGCAACCCCGTCACCACCGCGGTCAGCCCGGTGCGACCGCCCGCCTGCACGCCGGCGGCGCTCTCGACATAGCTGGTGACGGTGCTCGTCCCAGCGAGCGATCCCACCATCGTCGCGACCGCGTCGGTCACCAGAATGCGATCGAGGCCGGGTATGCGGCCCTCGGCGTCCATCAGCCCGGCGCGCTTGGTCACCGCGACCAATGTGCCGAGGTTGTCGAACAGGTCGACGAACAGGAAGACGAACAGGATTTCGAGCAGCCCGAGCCCATGCCGCCCCGCCCCGCCGAATACCCCCGCGAGGTCGAGCCGGAACGCGGTGCCGGTCAGCGCCGACAGGCTGTACGGCGTCGGCGTGACATGGACCTGCCCGACGATCGCCGCGACCGCGGTCGTCGCGGCAATGCCGATCAGCATCGCGCCGCGCACCTTGCGCACGCTCAGCGCGCCGATCAGTGCGAGCCCGAACAGCGCGAGCAACGCGTCGGGCTTTGTGAGGTCGCCGAGCGCGACGAAGGTCGCCGGGCTCGACACGACGATCCCTGCATTCTTGAGCCCGATGAAGCCGATGAACAGGCCGATGCCCCCCGCC
>NZ_JBELIE010000039.1:0-15576 GCF_042091075.1 Sphingomonas sp.
CATTTCGCCCGAACGCCTGCGCGCCGATATCAGCGCGATCCCGCGGATCGAAGGCGGCCGGATCAGCGGCCTGACGGTTCGTGGCCAGGGGCAGGGCGTGTTCGCCGCGTCCGGGCTGCGCGACGGCGATGTGGTGACCCAAGTGGGCGGGCGGCCGGTGGCCGGCCCGGCCGATCTCGAGCGTCTGGTGCGTGATGGCGCGCCGGGCGGCAATCTGTCCCTGACGGTGGAGCGCAATGGCCAGTCGCTTCCGCTGACCATTCCGGTATCCCGATGATGCGTATCTCTGTTGTTCGTTCGATGTCGCTGCTTGCCGTGACGCTCGCCGCCGCCACTCCGGCGCTGGCGCAGATCACGCTGAACGTGCGCGATGCCGATATCCGTGCGTTCATCGCCGATGCCGCGAAAGTGACCGGGCGCACCTTCATCATCGACAATCGCGTGCAGGGGAAGGTGACCGTCGTCACCGATCGCCCGCTGTCGCGATCCGAATATCTGGAGGCATTCCTGTCGACGCTGCGCGCTAATGGCCTGGTCGCGGTGCCGGCGGCGAACGGTGCGTTCCGGGTGCAGCCGATCGACAATGCCGCCACCCAGCCCGGCCGGGTCGGGGTCAGCGGCGCGGCGCGCAATCAACTGGTGACGGAGATCGTCCGGCTGCGTTCGATCGACGCGGCTCAGGCGCTCGACACGGTGCGCCCGCTGGTCAGCGCGCAGGGCTCGGTGACCGCCAATCGCGGCGGCAACAGCCTGGTGGTGGTCGACTTCGCCGACAATGTGCGTCGCGTTCGCGAAGTGATCCGCCGGATCGACGCGGACACTTCGTCGACGCGGATCGTCGCGCTGCGCAATGCGCGTGCCTCGGAAGTGGCGACCGCGCTGCAGGGCCTGGTCGCCGGGCAGGGCGGCGCTGGGGCGGGCGCGGTGGGCGGCGTATCGGCGGTGGCGATCGAAAGCTCGAACGCGGTCGCGCTGCGGGGCGACCCGCAGACCGTCGCGCGGCTGGCGGCGCTGGCGCGCGATCTGGATCAGAGTGCGCGCAACGCCACCGAGATCAAGGTGGTATTCCTGGAGAATGCCGACGCGACGCAATTGGTGCCGGTGCTACAGCAGCTGGTCGGCCAGTCGCCCGATGCCATCCAGGAACAGACGCTGTCGCGCGCGGGCCTGAGTTCGTCCAGCACCGGTTCCACCGGGGTCGGCGCGACACCGCAGCCGGCGGCGCGCTCGTCCGCACCGCAGTCGAACCAGCAGCAGCAGCAATCCGGCGGTCAGCCGCAACAGGCCGCGATCACCGGCGAAGGGCGCCGGACCGCCGCGGTGGTGACCCGCTTCGCCGGGGCAAACGCGATCGTGATCGCCGCGCCGGCCGACGTGCAGCGCCAGTTGACCGACGTGATCCAGAAGCTCGACCAGCGCCGTCAGCAAGTGCTGGTGGAGGCGATCGTCGCGGAGGTGTCCGACAGCACGGTGAACCAGCTGGGCGCGCAATTCATCCTCGGCAATCTCGATGGCGGGGCGTTCGCCGCTTCGACTTTCAGCAATTCGGCGCCGAACATCCTGCAGATTGCTGGCGCGATCGGCGCGCGCGAACTGGGCGGGACCACCACCAGCACCACCAGCGGCGGCATCACCACGACGACCACCACCAATAACACCGCCACCGATCAGCTGACGCAATCGGCAATCAGCTCGATCATCGGATCGACCGGCGGCTTCGGCGGCTTTGGCGGACAGATTGGCAGCACGGTGTTCGGCGCGATCATCAATGCGGTGAAGAGCGATACCCAGTCGAACCTGTTGCAGGTGCCGCAGATCATGACGCTCGACAATCAGGAGGCGCATACGCTGGTCGGGCAGGAAGTCCCGATAACCACCGGCGAGGCGCTGTCGAATAATTTCGACAATGCCTTTCGCACGACGCAGCGGCAGAATGTCGGCATCGGCCTCGATGTACGGCCGCAGGTCAATTCCTCGGGCACGATCAAGCTGAATCTGCATCTGGAGGTCAGCTCGATCGCGGGGGCGGTATCGTCGAACAACTCCGATCTGATCCTCAACAAGCGCGAGGTGGAAACGGTGCTGACGGTCGACGATGGGGCGATCGGCGTGATCGGCGGCCTGTTGAGCGACGAGGAACGGCGCACGATCGAGCGGATCCCGTTGCTCAGCGACATTCCGCTGCTGGGCAATCTGTTCAAGTCGAAGGCCAAGACGCGCTCGAAAACCAATCTGATGATCTTCATCCGCCCGACCGTGATCCGCACTGCGGAGGACAATCGCCGGGTGTCGGAACAGCGCTACGGCTATCTGCGGTTGCAGCAGGGCCTGCAGGATCCGCTTAGCGAACCGTCGATCGATACGCTGGTGCGCGACTATATGGGCACCACCCCGCCGCTGCCGCCTGCTGGCCAGCCGGGCAGTATCGAGGATCAGCGGATCGGCGTGCCGGTGTATCGCAACTCGGTCGTCACCATTCCGGGGCGGAGGAAATGATCGTCCGTACCGGCGCGGAAATCGATGCCGCGGCGGATCCGCTGCCGCCGCCGCCCGACGATGCCATTGCGCTGCCGGCCCCGGATGCGATCGTCGTGCCGCCGGTCGCGCTGCCTTATGGCTTCGCACGAAAGTTCGGCGTGGTGCTCGACGGCGATCGGGTGGCGTTGCGTGAGGGGAGCGATCCCCGCGCGCTGATCGAGGTGCGGCGGGTGATGGGGCGGGCGTTCGACATCGTGGTCGTCGCGCCCGCTGAGTTCGATCGGTTGCTGTCGGATCATTACGCGATGGACGGTCAGGCGACCGCCGCCGCCGCCGTGGGGATGGGCGACGAGCTGGATCTGCTGGCGGAGGGACTGCCGACCGCGGAGGATCTGCTCGACACCGCCGATGATGCGCCCGCGATCCGGCTGATCAACGGCATCATCGCGGATGCGGCGCGCAACGGCGTGTCGGACATCCATATCGAGCCGTATGAAACCGGGCTGGTGGTGCGGATGCGCATTGACGGCGTGCTGCGTGAGACGCTGCGCATGCCGCCACATGTCGCGCCGGTGGTGGTGAGCCGTATCAAGGTGATGGCGCGGCTGGACATCGCGGAACGGCGCGTGCCGCAGGACGGGCGCATGGGGCTGACGCTGGGGGGCAAGTTGCTCGACGTGCGCGTCTCGACGCTGCCCAGCCGCGCGGGCGAGCGGGTGGTGCTGCGTATCCTCGACAAGGAAAACGCCGGAATCGACCTCGACGCGCTGGGCATGACGCCCGCGATGTATGCGCTGTTGCGCGAGGCGATCGGCGAGCCGAACGGGATCGTGCTCGTCACCGGGCCGACCGGCAGCGGCAAGACCACCTCGCTTTATGCCGCGTTGCGCCTGCTGAACGACGGCAGCCGCAATATCCTGACGGTCGAGGACCCGGTCGAATATGCGGTGGAGGGAGTTGGCCAGACGCAGGTCAATCCGAAAGTCGGGCTGACGTTTGCGGCGGGGTTGCGCGCGATCCTGCGGCAGGACCCCGATGTGGTGATGATCGGCGAGATCCGCGACCGCGAGACCGCCGAGATCGCGGTCCAGGCATCGCTGACGGGGCATCTGGTGCTGTCGACGGTGCACACCAACGACGCGGTCGGGGCGATCACCCGCATGCGCGACATGAAGGTGGAACCGTTCCTGCTGGCCAGCACGTTGCGGGCGGTGATCGCGCAGCGGCTGGTGCGTCGCTTGTGTCCGGCGTGCCGTCGCGCGGTGCCGGCGAGCGAGACGGTCGCGCCGTTGCTGGGCGTCGATCCCGCGGCGACGGTCTATGAGGCGGTGGGCTGCGAGCAATGCAATCGCACCGGCTTTCGCGGCCGGATCGGCGTGTTCGAGGGGGTGCGCGTCGACGCGACGATCCGTCGGCTGATCAACGAGGGCGGTGACGAGGATGCGATCGCGCGCCACGCCTTCGCCCAGGGCGATACGCTGGCCAGTGCGGCGCGGCGGCTGGTCGAAACCGGCCAGACGACTGCGGAGGAGGCGATTCGCGTCAGCCGCAGCGAGAATGCCGACGCTGATCCCCCTCGCGCCGGGGAGGCGTGATGGCCGACTTCGACTATGTGGCGATCGATCCGCGTGGCAACGAAGCGCGCGGGCATGTCGCCGCGACCGACATGGATGCGGCGCGCGCGGCGCTGGATCGGCGGCGGCTGTATGTCGTGCGGATCGAGCCGGGCAGCGCGCCGGCGGCGCGCGGCCGACCGCTGTTCGGGCTGGAACTGGGCCGCGCGAAGATGTCGGGCAAGCAACTGACGCTGTTCACGCGCCAGTTGGCGACGCTCAATCGCGTGTCGCCGCTTGAGGAATCGCTGCGCACGATCACCCGGCAGACCGAGCAGGAGAGCGTGCGGACGATCGTCCAGACGGTGCACAGCGGCGTCGTCGAGGGACGGCGGCTGGCGGATGCGATGGCGCGCGAGCCGAAGAGCTTCCCGCCGCTGTACCGGGCGATGGTGGCGGCGGGCGAAAGCTCCGGCACCTTGCCGCAGATCATGGAACGCCTCTCGACGTTACTGGAGCGGCAAGCGGAGATTCGTGGCAAGCTGTTGACCGCAATGGCTTATCCGGCGGTGCTGGCGACGGTGGCGATGGGCGTGGTGATCGCGCTGATGGCGTTCGTCGTGCCGCAGGTGGTGGAGCAATTCGATACCGTGGGCCAGCAATTGCCGCTGCTCACCCGGCTGGTGATCGGCCTGTCCGACGTGCTGGTGCATTGGTGGTGGCTGATGCTGCTGCTGATCGTCGCGGCGGGCGTGGGCGGCTGGGCGGCGCTGCGCCAACCGCCGGTGCGGCTGGCGTTCGACAGCTGGCTGCTGCGCGTGCCGCTGCTGGGGCGCCTGTTGCGCGATCTGCACGCCGCGCGAATGGCACGCACGCTGTCGACGATGGTGGCGAGCCGGCTGCCGTTGCTGGAGGGGCTGACCCTGACGGGCGGCACGATCCACAATCGCCGGCTGAAGCTGGCGTCGGACGAGATTACCGAATCGATCCGCAGCGGCGGCAGCCTGTCGGCGGCGATGCGCCGCGCGGGCGTGTTTCCGCCGCTGCTGGTCTATCTCGCCGCCAGCGGCGAGGCGGCGGGGCGGCTGGACGAGATGCTGGAGCGTGCGGCCGATTATCTGGAGCGGGAATTCGATCGCTTCACCGCCACTGCTTTATCGCTGCTGGAGCCGCTGATCATCGTCGTGATGGGCGCGATCGTGGCGACGATCGTGCTATCGATCCTGTTGCCGATCCTTCAGCTCAACACGCTTGCCGGACAGTGAGAGATATGATGCGTACCCAAGAGAAGAAACGCCAGCGCCCGCGCCGCAATGGCTTCACGCTGGTCGAGTTGATGGTGGTGATCGTCATCATCGGGTTGCTGGCCACGATCGTCGCGCTCAACGTGTTGCCGTCTGGCGATACCGCGCGGGTGCAGAAGGCGAAGGCCGATATCGCGACGATCGAACAGGGGCTCGAACTCTACCGCTTGCAGATCGGCACCTATCCGACGACGACCCAGGGGCTGCAGGCGCTGGTCAGCGCGCCGGCCGGCGCCGACGCGGCCCGTTATCAGGCGGGCGGCTATGTCAAGAAGCTGCCCAAGGATCCGTGGGGCCGCGATTATCTCTATGCCTCGCCCGGTCAGCATGGCCAGGCCGACGTCTGGACGCTGGGCGCCGATGGCAAGGACGGCGGGCAGGGCATCGATGCCGATATCGGGTCGTGGCAATAGGCCGCACCGATGTCGCGCGCTGCGGATCTCGTCCCCTCGAAGCCGACCCGGCACCCCGCCGTCGCGGGTGGGCCGGGGCCGGGCGTATGGCAACGCGGCTTCACGCTGATCGAGCTGATGGTGGTCATCACCGTGATCGGGCTCGCCTCGGCGGCGGCGGTGCTGGCGATGCCGGATTCGCGCGGGCGCCTGATGGACGAGGCAACGCGCTTCGCGGCACGTACCCGCGCGGCGCATGACGCGGCGATCATCGCCGCCCGGCCGGTCAGCCTGTGGGTGACGCCGACCGGCTATGGTTTCGACGAATGGCGCGAGGGGCGCTGGACGCCGCTCGCCGATGGCGCGCTGAAGGTGGAACGTTGGTCCCCCGGCACGGGCGCCAGCGGGCTGACGCGCGAGCGGGTGCTGTTCGACACCACCGGCCTGGCGGATCGCCCGCTGACGCTGACGCTGCTGCGCGAAGGATCGCGTGCCGAGGTGTCGATCACGGCGGACGGTAGCGTTCGTGTCACCGGCTAGGATCGCCCGCGGCGGTACGAGCGCCGGCTTCACGCTGATCGAGATCATGGTCGCGCTGACGGTGTTCAGCCTCGCCGCATTGGCGCTGATCCGGCTGGAGGGGCAGACGATCCGATCGACCGGCGCGGTCACCGCCACGTTGCTGGCGCAGATCGTGGCGCGGAACGTCGCGATCGAGGCGGTCACCGATCCGGTACCGCCACCGCGCGGCCGCACGCAGGGCAGCGAGGTCAACGGTGGCCGCACGTGGAACTGGACGCGCGAGGTCAGGCCGGTCGGCGATGGCGACGTGATGCGCGTCGATGTCGCGGTGGCGGGCGTCGACGGCCGCGTGATCGGGCGGATGACGATGGTCCGCCCCCCCGCCGACCCCACGCTGGTGCGCGGATGACGCCGCCGGCACGCCCCGCGCGAAACGGTTTCACCCTGGTCGAGGTGATGATCGCGCTGATGATCTTCGGGATGATCGCCGCCGCCGGCGTCGCGCTGCTGTCGTTCAGCATTCGCGCCCAGGGGGCGAGCGCGGCGGCGCTGGACGACAGCGCCGCGCTCAACCGGCTGAGCGCGATCATGACCGCCGATCTGGCACAGGCGCAGGACCGCCCGACCCGCGACCAGCGCGGCGTGCTGGTGCCCGCGTTCACCGGCGGCGCGGCCCAGGTGCCGTTGCTTCGACTGGTGCGGGGCGGGTGGAGCAATCCCGACGATGCGCCGCGCGCGGCCCTGCAGAAGGTGGAGTATCGGCTCGACGCGGGGGCGGTGGAGCGGGTGGCCTATCCGGCGCTGGATGGCGCGGCGGCGTTGCCGGCGGCGGTGTTGGTCGATCGCGTGCGCCAGGCGCGGGTGCGTTTCCGTTTCGGGGGGGCGTGGAGTGACACCTGGCAGGGGCAGCCGCGCGCCGCCCTGCCGCAAGCGATGGAATTGATCGTCGTGCGCGATGACGGCCTCAGCTATCGCCTGCTGTTCCTGGTCGGCACCGGCAGCGTGAAGCCGGCCAGCGATCTGGTGCCGAATGGCGGGTGATCGCGGAACGCGACCGGCGCGAGAGCGGGGCGCGGCGCTGCTGACCGTATTGTTGCTGGTCGCGGTGATCGCGGTGATGGCGGCGACCGCGCTGGAGCGGCTGCGGCTGTCGACGCGGCTGACCGCCAATGCGGTCGCGCTGGATGGCGCGCGCGGCTACGCTTATGCGGCCGAGACGCTGGCGACGCAGCGGATCACCGGGCTGCTGCGGCGCGCGACCGATCGAGTCACGCTCGACGGCGGGTGGAGCGGGCGGCCGTTCGGCCTGCCGATCCCCGGCGGCACGGCGGTGGCGCGAGTGACGGATGGCGGCAATTGCTTCAACCTCAACAGCCTGGTGTCGCGCGCGCCCGACGGCCAGTTGATCGCCGATCCGCGCGCCGTGGAGCAATTCGCGCGACTGTTGCGAATATTGCGTATCCCCTCGGCCGAGACGGTCGCACCGTCGGTGGCGGACTGGATCGACAGCGATGACGCGCCGCTCTCCGGCGGAGCCGAGGATCCGGCCTATCGCGGCTATCGCACCGCCGGCGCGCTGGTGGCCGACGTCAGCGAGATCCGCGCGGTGCAGGGCGTCACGCCGGCCACATATCGCGCGATCCGCCCGTGGTTGTGCGCCTTGCCGATCGCGGCGCGCGCACCGCTGAACATCAATACGCTGCGGCCCGATCAGGCCCCGCTGCTGGCGATGCTGCTGCCCACCGGGGCCGGGCTGGAGCAGGCCCGCGGGGCATTGTTGCGGCGCCCGCCGGGTGGCTGGAGCGGGGTCGATCCGCTGTGGAACCTGCTGTCGCTGGGAGGGGGCGGCGCGCCGCCGATGGACGCACGGCAGCAGACCGGGGTGATGACCCGCTGGTTCGCGCTGGCGGTCGATGTGACGAATGGCGACACGGAATTGCACGAGCAGGGACTGATCGACGCGCGGACCCTTCCCGTCCGGCTCGTGACGCGGCAATGGGGGGACGTATCATGACCGTCGCGACGCTCCTGTTCCTGCCCCCCGACGATTCGCAACCATGGCATTGGTGGCGCGTCGACGGTGACGCCGTGGTCGCGGAAGGCGACGGGCTGCCCGATGTCGGGGCGGAGGGCCATGCAAGCGCGGGGGAGGTGATCGCGATCGCCCCGGCGGATGCCGTCACGCTACACTGGGCCGACCTGCCGGCGCGGTCGGCGGCGCAGGCGGCCGCGGCGGCGCGCGTGGTCGTCAGCGACGCGACCGCCGAGCCCGCGCGCGACATGCATGTCGCGGTCGGGGCGGAGCGCGAGGGCGAGCGCGCGATCGCGGTGGTCGCGCCCGGCCGCATGGCGGCGTGGCTGGCGGCGCTGGCACAGCGCGGCGTCGATCCCGCCGTCATGCTCCCCGCGCCGTTGCTGCTGCCCGAGCCGGAGGAAGGCCATGTTCGTGCCGATCTGCCGGGGCAAGGCGTGGTGCGCGGGCGGACGAGCGGCTGGGCCGACGAGGCGCGACTGACCGATCTGGTGACCGGCGGCATTCCCCCGCTGACGCTCGATCGCGGCGTGCTGCATGGTGCGGCGGTGGCGGCGGTGGCCGCGCCTGCGCTCAATCTGCGCCAGGGCATGTTCGCGCGGCGCACGCGGCGGGCGGTCGACTGGCGGCTGGTGCGACGGCTGGGAATCCTGATCGGGCTGATCCTGCTGGCGACGCTGGCGATCGATATGGTGCGGATCATGCGCTACTCGTTCGGTGCGGATTCGCTGGAGGTGCGCGCCGATGCGATCGCGCGCGAGGGGCTGCCGCGCGGCGCGAATGCGAATGACGGCGATGCGCCGCGCATCCTGGCGGATCGGCTGGCGCGGCTGCGCGGCCCGGGGCAGGGGTTCACCCGCACTACCGCCGCCATCTATCAGGTGGTGCAGGCGATGCCCGACAGCGAGGTGACTGGCGTGCAGTTCGAGCCCAACGGATCGCTGCGCGTATCGCTTTCGGTGCCCGGCGAGACACAGGCGAATGCGATCAAGTCGCGGCTGGCAAATGCCGGCTTTACGGTCGAATCGAGCGTCTTCGCGCAAGTGAACGGCCGGTTGGCCGGTGACATGACGGTGCGGCCATGAACGAGCTGCGGCGCTGGTTCGAGGCGCGATCGCTGCGCGAGCGGCGACTGCTGCTGGCGATGCTGGGATTGGCGGCGGTGACATTGGTATGGGCCGGAGTGATCCTGCCGGTGCGCAATGGCCTGTCCGCCTCGCGGGAGCGCTATACCGAGGCGGTGGTGCGGCTGGGCAGCGCCCAGGCGGCGCTGACGCAGGTGAAGGCGATCCAGCGGCGGCAGCTGCAACCGCTCAACGGCCTGTTGCCCGATGTCGTCCGCGCGCGCGCCGCGGGAGCGAGCCTGACCCTCGCCAGCCTCGACGTCGAATCGCCCGATCGCGTGCGAGCGACGATCACCAGCGCGCGCGCCGGTGCGATCATGGGGTGGATCGCCGGGCTGGAGGGCGAGGGCGTGCTGGTCGATTCGCTGACCGTTTCGCCCGCCGGCGGCAATCTGGTGTCAGCGCAGATGACGCTGACGACACGGGGGAATTGATGCGCATTCGCCTGGCCACCGGTCGTCGTGCCTTATTTCTGGCGATGTTCGCGCTGGCGATGCTGGCGTTCCTGCCGATGCGGCTCGCGCTCGGCTTCGCCGGGCTCGATGCGCAGGGTTTTTCCGCGCGCGAGGTGCGGGGCAGCCTGTGGTCGGGCCGGCTGGTGGAGGCGCGTTTCGGCGATATCGCGCTGGGCGACCTTGACGCCGGCGTATCGCCACTGGCGTTGCTGATCGGCCGCGCACGGATCGCCCTGCAGGGTGAGAGCGCCGATCCGGCGCAGCGCCTGGCGGGCGTGGTGGAGATCGCGCGGCATCGCGCCGCGATCATCGGTGCGCGGGGCGCGTTGACGCCGGGCAACGCCTTCGCCCCGCTGCCGGTGACCGCGCTCGATTTGGACGATGTGACGGTGCGTTTCGTCGACGGCGCCTGCGACGCGGCGGACGGGCGGGTGCGCGCGACGATCACGGGCAGCTGGCTGGGTCAGCCGTTGCCGGGCTCGGTCAGCGGCTCCGCCCGGTGCGATGCCGGCGCGTTGTTGCTGCCGTTGAGCAGTGGCGCGGGCGAGGGGGTGGCGCTGCGGCTGTGGCCGGATGGCCGCTATCGCGCCGAACTGTCGCTGGTGCCGAGCGATCCGGTCGTCGCCGGGCGGCTCGACGCGGCCGGCTTCGTCACGCGCGGCGCGACCCGCATGCTGGCGGTGGAAGGTCGCTTCTGAACGGCTTGACGGCGGGGGCATGCGCCCGCTAGGGGCACGGCCTTCGCGGCGATCGTAGCTCAGTTGGTTAGAGCATCGGTTTGTGGTACCGAGGGTCGCGGGTTCAAGTCCCGTCGATCGCCCCACTCTCCCTCTTCGTGCCAGTCGTCCAAGCCGGTCGGCGGGGGGCGGCTTTAGGGCTGGCCAAGCGCGCGCAACAATAATATTGCGTCTGTCCGACATAATGTTTTGCGCGCGTGGGGAATGCGATGACCTCGATCTGGAATTATCCCGATTTCGACGCTCATGAGGGCGTCCATCTGTTCGCCGATCCGGCGTCGGGCCTGAAGGCGGTGATCGCGGTTCATTCCACGGCGCGCGGCCCGGCGGCTGGCGGGGTCCGCTTCTGGCATTACGCCGATGATTCGCAGGCCATCACCGACGCGCTGCGCCTGTCGCGCGGGATGAGCTACAAGAACGCCATGGCCGGGCTCGATTTGGGCGGCGGCAAGGGCGTCGTGCTGGCATCGCGCCCGGGTGAGGTGATTTCCGAGGACCGGCTGGTCGCGTTCGGCCGCGCGGTCGAATCGCTGGGCGGCCGTTATGTCACCGCCGAGGATGTCGGCATGTCCGAGGCGCGGATGAAGGTGATCGCCGGCCAGACCCGCTACGTGTCCGGCCTGCCGGTGTCGCAGGGCGCGGCGGGCGGTGATCCGGGTCCCTATACCGCGCATGGCGTGTATCTGGGGGTCAAGGCGGCGGCGCGACGCGGCCTGCGCACCGACGACATGAAGGGGGTTCGCGTCGCGATCCAGGGGACCGGCTCGGTCGGCGGTGGACTGGCGCGGTTGCTGGCGAAGGACGGCGCGGTGCTGACGATTGCCGATGTCGATCAGGCGCGCGCTGAGGAGCTGGCGTCCGAGATCGGCGCCGCCACCATGTCGCCGCAGGACATCCTTACCGCGGATGTCGACATCGTCAGCCCGAACGCGCTGGGCGCGATCCTCACCGAGCGGACGATCGCGTCGCTGAAGGCGCGGATCGTCGCGGGCGGCGCGAACAATCAGCTCGCCACGCGCGAGGATGGGCAGCGGCTGCACGACGCGGGCATCGTCTATGCGCCTGACTATGTCATCAACGCGGGCGGGATCATCAATGTCGGTCTCGAATATCTCGGTCATGGCGACGAGGCCGAGGTGATGGCACGGATCGCGCAGATCCCGGGCCGTCTCGACCAGATATGGGACGAGGCGGAGGAGAGCGGCGATCCCACAGCCGAAGTAGCCGACCGGATCGCGCGACGGCTGATCGGACGATAGACGCAAGGCCGGGGGCGGCGGCCGGCCGCCCGTGTGGCCGAATACGCCGCCCGGCATCCGGGGGGATGACGAACGCCTCCACCTCGCTTATCGCCTGTCGCCGTGGCCACCCTGCACGCCTTCGCCAATCCAGCCCGATTTCTGCGGATCGCACGTCCATTGACGCCGGCGTTGCTGTGCGCCGGGGTGGTGTTGATCGCGATCGGCTGCTGGGCGGGGCTGACGCAGACCCCGGCGGACTATCTGCAGGGTGAGACGGTGCGCATCCTTTACATTCACGTGCCCGCCGCGTGGCTGGGCATGGGTGGATGGAGCGGGGTCGCGGTCAGCAGCATCGTTTATCTCGTGTGGCGACATCCGCTGGCCGAGATCGCCGCGCGGGCGATCGCGCTGCCGGGCGCGACCTTCGCCGCCCTGTGCCTGGTAACGGGCTCGATCTGGGGTCGGCCGACCTGGGGCACGTGGTGGCAATGGGACGGCCGGCTGACCTCGATGCTGCTGCTGTTCTTCGTCTATCTCGGTTTCATCGCGCTGTCGCAGGCGGATCGGGATCGCGCTGGCGACGGGCGTATTCCGGCGCTGTATGGCGTCGCGGGTACGGTCCTGCTGCCGATCATCCGCTATTCGGTGATCTGGTGGAACACGCTGCACCAGGGGCCGAGCATCGGGCTGACCGGCTCGTCGATCGACCGGACGCTGCTATGGCCGCTGCCGATCACGACGCTGGGCTTCACGCTGCTGTTCGGTGCGATCGTGCTGATGCGGATGCGGGCGATGCTGGCGCGCGCCAAGGCCGAGGCGCGGCTGCGGCGAAAGGCACGCGCATGAACCAATGGGCGTTCGTCGCCGCCGCTTACGCGATCACGCTGGTGGGTGCGGCGGTGATCACGGGCTGGGCGTGGGTCGCGATGCGAAAGGCGGAGCGGTGACCGCGAAGAATCAGCGGCTGACGCTGGCGGCGCTGGCGGTGCTGGCGATCGCCGCCGCCGCGCTGCTGGCGCTGTCCGGGCTGAAGGATCAGGCGGCGTTCTTCTATGCGCCGTCAGACGTGGCGGGAGCGGTGCCGCCTCCGGACAAGGCCGTCCGCCTGGGTGGCATGGTGCAGCGTGGATCGATCCGGCGCGCCGCCGACGGCGTGTCGCTGCGATTCGTCGTCACTGATGGCAAGGCGACCACGCCGGTGGTTTTCAGCGGGATCGCCCCGGACCTGTTCCGCGAAGGGTCTGGCGTCGTCGCGGAGGGGCATTTCCAACGCGACGCCTCGTTCGTCGCCACCAACCTGCTCGCCAAGCACGACGAGAAATATATGCCGCCGCAAATGGCCGGGAAAATGCACGAAACCAAGACGCTGGAGGGACAGTGATGGGTTTTGTCGCGCTGGCGATGCTTGGCGCCGCGGCATTCGGCGCGATGGCGTGGCTCGGTATTCGGCGCGCCTTGTGGTCGACGATCGGGGCCGCGCTGTTCCTCGGCGCGACCGGCTACGCATGGCAGGGGCGGCCGCTGCTGGCGGCGGCGCCGGTGGAACATCGCGCCGCCAGCGTGACGATCGATCCGGAGGCGACCGCGCTGCGCAATCGCCTGCTCGGACAGTTCACGCAGGATACCGCCTATCTGATCGCGGCGGACGCGATGACGCGCGCGGGCGATACCAGCAGTGCCGCGCGCGCGATCCTGGGAGGGCTGTCGCGGCTGCCGCGCAGCTTCATCCTGTGGACCTGGGCGGGTGTGACGCTGTCGGCGGATGCCGGGGATCAGATGTCTCCACCAGCGCTGCTGGCCTTTCGACAGGCGATGCGACTCGCGCCCGATCATCCCGCGCCGCCCTTCTATATGGGGCTTACCTACATCCGTGCCGGGCAGCTGGCGGAGGCGCGACCGTTCTGGCGTCGGGCCGTGAACCTGTCGGCGCCGGGCAGCGACTATCAGCGCGAAATTGCATTGCGGCTGGCGCTGCTCGAACGGTTGCTGGCCATGCAATCCGAGCGTGCCTCCGCGCCGTCATCGCCCCGGTGAGGGGATGATGGAGCGGAGGGCGCCGATTCAATTTCCCCGCCCGGTCTTTTCTTGCAGGGCATCGATTCGTTTCGAGGCATCGGCCTTGCTGAGCGACTCGTCAAAGGCCTCGCCGGCCTCCTCGCTCAACGTCTTCAGATAGCTTGCTTGTGCGCCGGTCATCGGTTCATCGCCCGTCGTCCAGTCATCGGGATCCTTCTCGGCGTTGGAGAAGGGTTGGCTTTTCGGATTGGCATCGCTCATCGAAGATCCTTTCACGGCGGCAACGTCGTCGTTCGATATTTGTTCCTCGTTGCGGGGCATTCAGGTAAGTGCTAGGCGCGCGCTCATTATGGGGATCACAGCGGGCGGATATGCCGTGACGACGGTCGAAGACGGCCGACCCGGCATCACGCCGGTGCGCACGATCGTGTGTTCGGATCATTCTCGTTCGGGCACCCGAGCGTGAGCGTCACCGCTGCTGGCGAGGAGGCGAACGTCCCCGTCGCTCCGCCGACCACGGCGCATCACGGACGTCAGGGGCTTACCGCGCTGGCGGTGGGGGCGATCGGCGTCGTTTACGGCGATATCGGCACCAGCCCGCTGTACGCGATGAAGGAGGTGTTCGTCGGGCACCATCCGCTCACGGTAGATCGTCTGCATATCTTCGGCGTCGTCAGCCTGATGTTCTGGTCGCTGATGCTGATCGTTACGCTGAAATACGTGCTGATCATCCTGCGTGCCGACAATAATGGCGAGGGCGGCAGCCTGGCGCTGCTGGCGCTGATCCAGCGGCGATCCGGCGCGGGCAAACGCTGGGGCCCCAGCCTGGTGATGCTCGGCGTCGTCGCTACCGCGCTGTTTTTCGGCGATTGCATGATCACCCCGGCGATTTCGGTCCTCTCGGCGGTGGAGGGGCTGGCGACTGTTGAGCAGGGCTTCGATTCGTTCGTCCTGCCGATCGCGGTGACGATCCTGATCGCGCTCTTCTATCTGCAATCGATCGGCACCGCGAAGGTGGGCCGGCTGTTCGGCCCAATCATGCTGGTCTATTTTGCGACGCTGGCGGTGTTGGGTGTCTATCACATCATCGCCCGCCCGGACGTGCTCCAGGCGCTCAACCCGATCTGGGCGGTGCGTTTCGCCGCCAACGACGGTCGGCTGGCATTTCTGGCGCTGGGGTCGGTGGTGCTGGCGGTGACCGGCGCCGAGGCGCTCTACGCCGACATGGGGCATTTCGGACGCAAGCCGATCTCCTATGCCTGGCTTGGCTTCGTGCTGCCCGCGCTGATGGTCAATTATCTCGGGCAGGGGGCGTTGCTGCTGAAAAACCCCGCTGCCGCGGCCAATCCGTTCTTCCTGATGGCGCCCGAAGACTGGCGCCTGCCGCTCGTCATTCTCGCCACGATGGCCACCGTGATCGCCAGCCAGGCGGTCATCACCGGCGCGTATTCGGTGGTGCAGCAAGCGGTGCAGCTGGGCCTCATGCCGCGGATCCGCATTACCCATACCAGCGCGTCGGAGGCGGGACAGATCTACATCCCGGCCGCCAACTGGGCGCTGATGGTAATGGTGCTGCTGCTGGTGTTCGGCTTCGGCGAATCGTCCAATCTCGCCGCCGCTTATGGTATTGCGGTGACGGGCACGATGTTCATCTCCACCTGCATGGTCGGCGTGTTGATCCGGCGCGTGTGGCAATGGCCAATCTGGTCGGTCGCGCTGTTC
>NZ_JBELIE010000039.1:15586-22230 GCF_042091075.1 Sphingomonas sp.
GCCTGTATTTCTCGTCCAACCTGACCAAGGTGCCCGATGGCGGGTGGTTCCCGTTGCTCGTCGCGGTCATCGTCTTCGTGTTGCTGACGACCTGGTCGCAGGGACGCAAGCTGATGCTGGAGCGGATGCGCGAGGCGGCGATGCCGATTCGCATCTTCATCGATTCGGCTGCCAGCTCCGCCACCCGCGTCTCGGGTACGGCGGTATTCATGACCTCGACGCCCGACGGGGTGCCGCACGCGCTGCTGCACAATCTGAAGCACAACCGTGTCCTGCATGAGCGGGTGATCCTGCTGACCGTGCGGGTTACCGACATGCCGTATTTCCCGGTCGAGGATCGTTTCCTGCACGAGGATCTCGGCTCGGGCTTTCATCGTGTCATCCTGCGCTACGGCTTCATGGAGGAGCCTGACGTGCCGGCCAACCTGCGGGGGTTCAACGGCTGCGGCGCGGAGTTCCGGATGATGGACACCAGCTTCTTCCTCAGCCGACAGACGCTGCTGGCATCCGATCGGCCGGGCATGGCGATCTGGCGCGAGAAGCTGTTCGCTTGGATGCTGCGGAACGCGGAAAGCGCCATGGAGTTCTTCCGCTTGCCGACGAACCGCGTCGTGGAATTGGGCAGCCAGATCGAAATTTGACCGACCTTCCCGCCCCGATCATCCTTACGGCGCTGTTCGGGGCGCGCGATCAGGCCTTTTTCGATGACCAGCGGCGGGCCTATTTTCCGCCCGAGCGCAATCAGCTCGATGCCCATCTGACGATGTTCCACCATCTGCCGCCGACATCGGCTGCCGAATTGGCGCACCGCCTGCGCGAGGAGACCCGCGGCGTCGCCGCGCCGGCCGCGCGATTGGCGGGGGTGATCTCACTGGGGCGCGGGGTGGCGTACAGGATCGACGCGCCCGCGCTGGCGGACATCCGCGCGCGGCTGGCGGACGCTTTCCACGGCATGCTCACGCCGCAGGATCAGGCGGGCTGGCGGGCGCATGTGACGGTGCAGAACAAGGTAGCGCCGGCGGAGGCGAAGGCGTTGCTGGCGCGTCTGCAGGCGGGTTTCCAGCCCCGCCCGGTGGCGATCGTCGGGCTGGCCGCGTGGTGGTATCGTGGTGGCCCCTGGGAGTTGATCGGCAAGCACGTTTTCGCTGCTTGACCGAACCGTTTGCGCTGCTATAGCCCGCGCCTCACGAGCGGATGGTCGCTCCCGTGGATGACGGGGCGGAGTAGCTCAGCTGGTTAGAGCAGCGGAATCATAATCCGCGTGTCGGGGGTTCAAGTCCCTCCTCCGCTACCATCGTTCGTGACGTTTTCAGCCATTCTGACCGCAGGTGTGAGCGGGATCGCGGGGGATTACACCGCCACTCCGTACAGGTCGTGCTCGTCGGCCTCTTCGATCGTCACCGGGACGATATCGCCCGGCGCCAGATGCGCGGCGTCACGCAGATGCACCTCGCCGTCGATCTCGGGGGCATCGGCCTTGCTGCGGCCGCTTGCCCCGCCGCTGTCAGGATCGACCGCGTCGATGATCACGTCGAGCGTGCGCCCCACCTTCGCCGCCAGCTTCGCCGCCGAGATCGCGGCGGTCTTCTCCATGATCCGGGCGTAGCGCTCTTCCTTCAGCGCGTCGGGTACGGGATCGGGCAGCAGGTTCGCCGAGGCGCCTTCGACCGGCTCGAACCGGAAGGCGCCGACGCGATCGAGCTGTGCTTCGTCGAGCCAGTCGAGCAGATACTGGAAATCCTGTTCGGTTTCCCCGGGGAAGCCGACGACGAAGGTGGAACGGATCGCGATATCCGGGCAGATCTCACGCCACGCCTTGATGCGGCCCAGCACCTTGGCATCATTCGCCGGCCGCTTCATCCGCCGCAGCACCGACGGCGCGGCATGCTGGAACGGAATATCGAGATAGGGCAGCACCAGCCCCTCGGCCATCAGCGGGATCACCTGATCGACGTGCGGATAGGGATAGACATAGTGGAGCCGCACCCAGGGCGCGATCCGGCCCAGTTCGCGCGCCAGATCGGTCATATGCGGACGCACCTCCGCTCCCTTCCACAGGCGCGGCTGATCGCGGATGTCGATCCCATAGGCCGACGTATCCTGGCTGATCACCAGCAATTCGCGCGTTCCCGCCGCGACCAGCTTTTCCGCCTCGCGCAGGATCGCATCCGGGCGGCGGCTGACCAAGTCGCCGCGCAGCGACGGGATGATGCAGAAGGAGCAGCGGTGATTGCAGCCCTCCGAAATCTTCAGATAGCTGTAATGGCGCGGGGTCAGCTTCAGTCCGGCGTCGGGGATCAGATCGACATAGGGGCTCAGCGCGGCGGGCGCGGCGGCATGGACCGCCTCGACCACCTGTTCATATTCATGCGCCCCGGTGATCGCCAGCACATCGGGGAAGCGCGCGCGGATCGCCTCGGCTTCCTTGCCCATGCAGCCGGTGACGATGACGCGGCCGTTCTCCGCGATCGCCTCGCCGATCGCCTCCAGGCTTTCCTCCTTCGCCGAATCGAGGAACCCGCAGGTATTGACCAGCACCACATCGGCGCCCGCATAATCGGCCGACATCTGATAGCCGTCGGCACGCAACTGCGTCAGGATACGCTCGCTATCGACCAGATTCTTCGGACAGCCGAGCGAAACCATGCCCACACGGGGCGGAGAGGGGATGAGCGTTGCCATGAGATCGTGCGGACATAATGCGGGACGGGCCGATTTGCCAGTATCGCCACGGCCGCGATAGGACCGGGCCTTTCGGGGGCGGTGGCGCCACGGCGAGGGGAGAGACGTGATGCTGGCGATCGGATTGATGTCGGGCACGTCGCTGGATGGGATCGACGCCGCGCTGATCGAAACCGACGGCGCGGCACTGGCGCGGCCGATCGCAATGCGGGGAGAGCCTTATTCGGACGCCGCCCGCGCGCAACTGGCGGAGGCGACCGCGCTGGCGCTTACCTTCGAACGGCCGCGCGCCAGCCCGCCGCTTTCCGCCGCGAGCGACCTGATCACACGTACCCATGCGCTGGCGGTGCAGAAACTGCTGCGTGACGCAGGTGTGGCGCCGGGCGATGTGGGCGTGATCGGGTTTCACGGCCAGACCGTCGCGCACCGCCCCGATCGCGGCTGGTCCTGGCAGATCGGCGATCCGCAGGCGCTGGCGAATCGTAGCGGGATCGTCACCGTCGGGGACTTTCGCAGCGCGGACGTCGCGGCCGGCGGGCAGGGGGCGCCGTTGCTGCCGGTCTATCACGCCGCCCGCGCGGCCGCGCTGGAAAAGCCGGTGGCGATCCTGAATCTTGGCGGGGTTGCCAATATCACGCTGGTCGGCGCGGATGGCGCGCTGGCGGCGTTTGATACCGGCCCCGCGAACGGGCTGATCGATCATTGGGTGGAGCAGGAAACCGGCGAACGGTTCGATCGCGACGGCGCGCTGGCCGCGACCGGCCGGGTCGACGAGGCGATCCTGACCGCGATGCTCGATCATCCGTTCTTCGACGCGCGCTATCCCAAATCGCTGGACCGCAACGATTTCACGATTCAGCCGGTGCGAGGGCTGAGCGCGCCCGATGGCGCCGCGACCCTGACCGCCTTCACCGCCGCTACCGTGGCGGAGGCGTTGCGGTTGCTGCCCGAGCGACCCCGTCGGCTGCTCGTTGCGGGGGGCGGCCGGCGTAATCCGACGATGATGGCGATGATCGCCGAACGAACGCAACTGCCAGTCGACCCGGTCGATATCCTCGGTTGGGACGGCGATGCGCTGGAGGCGGAGGGCTTCGCCTATATGGCGGTGCGCACGTTGCAGGGGGCCCCCATCAGCTTTCCGGGAACGACCGGGGTGCCGGCGGCGATGCCGGGGGGAACGGTGTTTCGACCGGCGGTCGGCTAGCGGCGCTATTATCCGTCAGATCGTCCCCGCCGCTCAGATCGCGTGCCGGGGACGGGCATCGGCTCAACCGGCGATGGTCACCGTCTGCGGATGATGCTTGTCGAGATAACGCTTGATCTTCTTCACGTTGCGCGTGTTCGACCGGTAGAATAGATCGGCCGCGTCGCCGACGAACGGCACCAGCCCCAGCACGGTGTCAAAACCGATCCGCGCGGTCATGGCCGCGATCGCGGTGCGGCTCATGCCGATATTGCGCGCCTCCCACACGATCCAAATGCCCAGCGCGCCTGCCGCGATATCGCCCACCACCGGGACCAGCCCGATGATCGTATCCAGCCCGATACGGCGATTCGTGCCCGGGATGACGAACAACCCCTCCAGCAAGCGCTCCATCGCCTCGACCCGCTGACGTACCGCCGCCGGATCGCGCCCGGTCGGCAGCGAGGAGGGGAAAGCCGAGGTGGCGGGCATGGGGGTGGGGCGAATGGCCATGACGATTAACTGGGGTCGCCGCGCAGCCGGTTCAACGGGTGCCACGCACGGGTGTTCGGCTGCCATTGGCGCAGCCGCAGCGACACGAGCGACCAGCGCAGCGGCCGCCCAAGGGTAATGAAGGCCCCGTCCGCCGCCAGGGCCGCATCGGCGGTCGCCAGTCGCTGCGCGCGCTCCGGCAATGTCCCCGCCAGGCGTGACGCTTCGATGGCGGCACTCGCGTCGTCCGAACAGGCGACGCAAGCGGTGACCAGATACCAGCGGGCGCTGTCATAAGGCGCGATCTGGTCGATCAGGCGCAGGTCTGCGGTGGTATCGTCCCAGGCCAGGCGACGTGGGCGAATGCCGACCGCGTACAGGTCGCGCGCCAACCGGCCCCATAGCAATGTGCCGCCGGGGCCATCGGGCAATGCGATGCCCAGCGTCGGCACGCCCTTCAGTGCGTGCCAGGACGCCACACTGGCGCGCGCCGCCGCCACACGCTGCTCACGGGTCAGCGCAGCCCAGGGCGGGGGAACGGGCGGGGTGGCCGAATCGAACTGCTCCGGCAGCACCGTTTCGCGTCCGGCCCAGTCCGGCGGCAGGAAGCTGCTGAGGTCGGCGCGATCGATCGCCTGCGCGACCGCGGCGCGCCCCGCCTCGCTCGCCAGCAGGCCATCCCGGCGTGCTACCGCCAGCCCGAACAGCCCCGCCGCCGGATCGAACCGGATGTTCGCGGGGGCGGGATTGCCCGCCTGCATGATCGGCCAGTCGTCGAGCGTGCCGCCCAGGACCAGATCGGAGTCCCGACCGACGAAACGAAGGATCGCGCGCGACGCGCGCTCGCCATGCAGCATCACCTCGTCTTCCGGCGTCGGTACGGCCTCGGCCGGATCCCGATCAGGGTCGGCGGCGGGGGTCAGCACCAGGGCGGGGCCACGCTGCTCCCGGCGACGGAACGGCCCCGCGCCGCCCGCCCGCGCACTGCGCACCAGCCCCATTTCGGGTTGAGCGAACAGCTTGAGCAGGTCCGGCCGGGGGCGGGACAGTTCGATTTCGATGACTTCCGGGGTCATCTCCACCACCGATGCCACTGCGGTCAGGAACGGCGCGAGGCGATTGTCCGAGGCGAGCGTAATCTGCCGCCGGAGCAGCGCGACGACCTCCGCCGCGCGAACCGGGGTTCCATCCGCCCAGCGCGCATCGCGCAGGCGGAAGATATAGCTCATGCCGTTGTCGGTAACGATCCAGCGTTCGGCGATGCCGGGTTCGATCTGGCCGGTGGCATCGAACCGGACCAGCCCCTCCGCCAGGGCGTCGGTCAGGACGCGGTCGGGGGTCGACAGGTCGCCGCGGCGCCGCGCGGCAAGATCGGGTTCGCCGCCGATGACGCTGGCGACCACGGGGCCGACATCGGGGCGGCGGCCGCAGCTCGTCGTGCTCGTCACGATCAATGCCGCGCACAGGCCTCGCGTCAGGCTGGTGCGGACGGCGGGACTCGAACCCGCACGCCAATGGCAGAGGATTTTAAGTCCCCAGCGTCTACCGGTTCCGCCACGTCCGCTCATCGGTCGCCTTCGAAGCGCTTCGGCGCGCCGGCGTCAAGCGTCGCGGCGTGCGGAAGGTGCGGTCGTTCGGCGGTTATGCGCTCACACGTTGAGGCGCACGCGCATTTCCTTGCCGGGTTTGAAGAACGGAACCCGCTTCGCCTCGACCGGGACGATTTCGCCGGTGCGGGGGTTTCGCCCGTTACGGGCATCGCGCGCACGGGTGGAAAAGGCGCCGAAGCCGCGTAGTTCGACGCGGCCATTCTCTGCAAGGCGTCGCGTGATCTCGTCGAAGAAGCAGCTGACGATCGCTTCCACGTCGCGGTACGACAGACTGGGATTCTCCTCGGCCAGTGACTGGACCAGCTCCGAGCGTATCATGATCTGCGACTTTCCCTCCGCTACGGTACCCTATGGTACCAACATGGATCTACTACAGCGAAGTTCCGCAACACGATAGTTCCGTTTCCGCCCGATGACGCAAAATGGGTTGTTACGTGACCGGTATCACAAAAAAGGGCCGGCATCGCTGCCGGCCCCCGCGTTGGATCGCGATCGTCGCCGATCGACTTACTTCTTGGAGTCGCGTGCCTTCAACGCTTCGCCCAGGATGTCGCCCAGCGACGCGCCCGAGTCGGACGAACCATATTGCGCAACCGCCTGCTTCTCCTCGGCGATCTGCATCGCCTTGACCGAGAAGGTCGGCTTCTTGGAACGATCGAAGCCGGTCACCATCGCGT
>NZ_JBELIE010000040.1:0-22000 GCF_042091075.1 Sphingomonas sp.
CTCACGGAGCCTGAATCAGATCGCTCGCCTCACATCAATGGGTCCTGAACCTAGCAATCGCCGGAGGCTGGGATAGCCCATTCGGCCGATCGTCCAGATTCGGTCGAATTAGGTATGACCACATAGGCCGTCGTCTTCATACCTGTGTACTAGAGATTCGTAAAAAGCCCAGGATTTCCGCTAATTCCTAAAGTTTTCAGGCCCTAGTGCAAAATGGTGCAGGAAGAGCTTGATCGCTGGGCAGCTAGGCGGTTTATTTCGCAGTCAAGTCATAGATTTGCGAAGTCGCCAAGGGCATCAATAGCACGATCTGAATTTGTGGTAAAAGCTGGACGTGAATGGACGGTTGTCCGTGCCCTTCTAGACAGGGAGCTAGGCGGACCCATGTCCGAAATACACCTCCATATTTGCGACACCTCAGCGGTACCGACTTGAGTTCGCTATCGCTTCCGCCAGTGCGCGCGAGCGAGCATGCCGCCCCACAGGACAAGGTCGAACCCCTCGCGATCGGGGGCGACCGCGTTGCGGGCGAGGCTCGCGCGATCGTCGGGGCGGCGCTGCTGCGGCAGGGTGTAGATGGCGGTCGCCGACCATCCCGCGCGCCACGCGAGGTCCGCGCGCAGCCCGGTGTAGCCGTTGGTCGTGTTGCGATAATCGTCCGCCGCGACCAGGCGGCGCGATCCCACGCGACACTTCGGCTGACGCCTCGTGGGGAGTTCGCCGTCCCCATGCTTTGAAGGAGCCACGGCCCTCCCACCAAGTCATCGGCTTGCGGCCGGACGACAAACGCGAGCAATGGCATCGACAACCAAAACTTTCTTTGAATCTAATCCCTATCAGATCAGTATGGATTAACCGGTCGCACAGCGGCCCGCGGCTTTTGATGGGATCAGCTTGCTCCGCGTGACCAACGGCTAAAGCGCACCCGTCCCGCCGGTCGGCGAGACGCGTGTTCCCGCGAACCACGGGAGATCATGATGCGCGCCACGACCTGTTGACCTTGTCCGCCTGACCGACACTGCCGCCGCTGTCCTTCCCGATGCCTTGCATCGGGGTGAGCAGGTGCGCGTCCACCACACGCCTTCATCGTCCGGGGGGACACGACCCAATGATTATCACCCTGTTCGCCGCGCTGCTCGCCGGCACCGCCGACCCTGATCCCATGGTGGAGACGCCGGCCGAACCCGACACGCAAAGCGAGATCCTCGTCACGGCACGTCGCCGCGCCGAGAGCGTGCAGGACGTGCCCGTCGCGATCAGCGTGCTGGGCGGCGCGGCGCTGGAGCAGAAAGGCGCCTATCAGATCCAGCAGATCTACCAGGAGGTGCCGAGCCTAACGGTCTACACCTCCAACCCGCGCAACGTGACGATCAACATCCGCGGCCTCGGTTCCAACGTCGCCACCGCCAACAACGGCCTAGACCTGGGCGTCGGCTTCTATGTCGACGACGTCTATTATGCGCGCGTCGGCCAGTCGGGGTTCGACTTCGTCGACCTCGATGGCATAGAGATCCTTCGCGGACCGCAGGGGACGCTGTTCGGCCGCAACACCACCGCCGGCGCGATCGTCGTCACGACCAAGAAGCCGACCTTCGACACAGAGGCATCGGGCGACGTCACGGTCGGCAATTACGGGCTGTTCCAGGGCCGCGGCAGCGTGTCGGGCGCGATCGGCGACAAGGTCGCGGGGCGATTGTCGGTAGAGGCGACGCGGCGCGACGGCTTCCTCTACGATACTTTCCTGAAGCGGCGAGTCCACGACTTCCAGAACTACACCGTGCGCGGGCAATTGCTGTTCACGCCGACCGAGGACCTGACCGTCCGCTTCATCGGCGATTATGCCGAGCAGCAGCAGAATTGCTGCGTTCCGATACTGCTCGGCACTCTCGCCACCTACGACAATGGCGCGGCCATCCCCTACCCCTATGCGCAGCGAGTGGCACAGTTCGGCTACACGCCGCCGCTGCGAGACCCGAAGGACCGGATCACCGACAGCGACTGGCTCGGCCCGATCCGGATGAAACAGAGCGGCGTGCAGGCGAACGTCGAATGGGATCTCGGCGGCGCGACGCTGACCTCGGTCAGCGCCTTCCGCTTCTGGCATTGGACGCCGCGCAACGACCCCGATTATTCCGCGCTCAACATCTCGTTGGAGGGCAATCAGTACGATCGGCAGAAGCAGCTCAGCCAGGAGCTGCGCCTCGCCTCCAGCGGCAAGCGGACGATCGACTGGGTCGTCGGCCTCTATGCCTTCCACCAGTCGATCAACGGCTGGTTCCGCAACGAATATGGCCGCGACGCGGGCGAGTTCCTGATCGCGCCCGGCACGTTGGGGCTGACCCCGGCACAACGCCGCGCGGCGCTGGACGGCGCCTACACCTACGCGCCTTCGAAGCCCGAAACCGACAGTTTTGCCGCATTCGGCCAAGGCGTGTGGCACCTGACCCCCGCGGTCGATCTGACGGTAGGCTTGCGCTACACCCACGAGCGCAAATACGGCTTCTACGAACAGGTGCGCGGCGGCGGATCGCCGCTGTCGACGCTGAACGCGGCGCAGATCGCGCTGCGCAATGCCTACACGCCCGTCTATGCCCGCTACGAGCTCGACCGCAGTTGGGGCGACGCCTCCGGGCTGGTCAGCCTGTCGGGCAAGCTCGGGCCGGACGCGCTGGTCTACGTCACCTACGCGCGCGGGCAGAAATCGGGCGGTCTCAACTTCTCGACCCTGCCGCTGTCCGCCACCGGCCAGCCGCTGCTCGACCTCGCCGTCGTCGCACCGGAGAAGGTCGACAATTACGAGGTCGGCTTCAAGAGCGAATGGCTTGATCGGAGGCTAACCGCCAATCTGTCGGCGTTCCTGACTGACGTCGGCAATTACCAGTCGACCATCGTCGATGCGAGCGTGGTGCCGCCGCGCGCGTACATCGCCAATGTCGGCGACGTACGCTCCTATGGCGTCGAAAGCGAGCTACGCGCGCGGCCAATCGACGGCTTGTCGCTTTATGCCAGCGCGACATGGAACCCGGCCGAGTATCGCCGCTACACCAATGCCCAATGCCCGTTCGAACAGCGCGGGCCCGGCCAGCCCACGGTTTGCGACCTATCGGGACGCCAACTTCCCGCGGCACCGCGCTGGGCGTGGTCCGCAGGGGGCAGCTACGATGTGCCCATCAACGACAAGGTGACCGGCTTCGTCGGCGCCGACTACGCCTACCGCTCGTCCTTCTACACCAGCTACAATCTCAGCCGCTACTCGCTCGTCGACGGCTTCGGCCTCGCCAACGCGCGGGTCGGCATCCGCGGGCCGGAGAGCAAGTGGGAAGCGTCGCTGTGGGTGCGCAACCTGTTCGACAAACTCACCTACTACACCAAGGGCATCAGCGAGAACGGCGCCGTCTTCTTCGGCCTGACGGGCGATCCGCGCACCGTCGGCCTCACCCTGCGCACACGCCTGTGATCCACCGGGAGAGACACCATGACCAAGCGTAAGGACCAGATCCGCCTCGGCGCCTTCCTGATGGCCACGGGGCACCATGTCGCCGCGTGGCGCCACCCGCGCGCCGCCGCCGACGCAGGCGTGAACCTCGAACATTACGTGTCGATCGCGCAGAAGGCGGAAGCCGCGAAGTTCGACATGATGTTCCTGGCCGACAGCCAGGGCGGCTGGGTCGACCGAAGCGCGCCCGAAGCCTTGGCACGGACGGCGCAGGGGGCGGGGTTCGAGCCCCTGACGCTCCTGTCCGCGATCGCGGCGCGCACGCAAGCCATCGGCCTCGTCGCGACGGCGACTACGACCTATTACCCGCCGTTCCTGCTGGCGCGGCTGTTCGCCTCGCTCGACAACGTTAGTGGCGGGCGCGCAGGGTGGAACCTCGTCACCTCCGCCGCGGCAGCCGAGGCGCAGAATTTCGGGCTCGACCAGCATCCCGAGCCCGAAATCCGCTACGCCCGCGCGGAGGAATTCGCGCGCGTCGTAAAGGGCCTTTGGGAAAGCTGGGAGGACGACGCTTTTCCCCGCGACCGCGAGGCGGGGTGGTTCGCCGATCCCGACAAGCTCCACATCCTGAATCACAAGGGTCCGCATTTCTCGGTCGCGGGGCCGCTCAACGTACCGCGCTCGCCACAGGGTCATCCGGTGGTGGTGCAGGCGGGTTCGTCGGAGCCCGGACGCGAGCTGGCGGCGGCGACCGCGGAGGTCGTGTTCACTGCGCATCAGACGCTCGACAGCGCCGCCGCTTTCTATGCCGACGTGAAGGGGCGGATGGCGAAGTTCGGTCGTCAACCCGACACGCTGAAGATCATGCCCGGCGTCATGGCTGTCGTCGGCGCCAGCGAGGCCCATGCGCGCGCGAAGTACGAGGAGTTGCAGGCGCTGGTCCACGATGAGATCGGCGCGCGCTTCCTCGCCCGCACGTTCGAGGACGAGCGATTGCTCGATCACGACCCCGACAAGCCGCTGCCCGATTGGCTGGCAGTCGATGGGCGCAAGAGCCGGCCTGCGCTGTTCCTGGAATTGGCGCGGCGCGAGAAGCTCACCGCCCGCGAGCTTCATCTGCGAGTAACCGGCGCGCGCGGGCATTGGACGATCTTCGGTGACGCAGGCCAGATCGTCGATCAGCTTGAGGCGTGGTTCGACGGGCGGGGCGCGGACGGCTTCAACGTCATGCCGCCGCACCTGCCCGATCATCTCGACGACTTCATCGCGCACGTCCTGCCCGAACTGCGCCGCCGCGGGCGGTTCCGCGAGGATTATGAGGGCAGCACGTTGCGCGGCCACCTCGGCCTGCCGTTCCCGCGTCATCCCGCGACCCTGTCGCTTGCGGAGGCGGCGGAGTGAGGCGGCGCGGGCTGCTCGCCGGCGCCCTCGCCCTGCTGCTCGCCGCCTGCGGGGGCGGGGGCGATTCAAGCAAGGCAATCACCATCGGCGTGCAGAAGGGCGGTGTGCTGTTCGTCGCCAAGGAGCGCGGCGAGGTCTCCACGCGGTTGGAAGCGCAGGGCATTACCCCGGTCAGGTGGGTCGAGTTTCCGTCGGGTCCGCCGCTGATCGAGGCGATGCGCGCGGGAGCGGTAGACCTCGGCGCGGTTGGCGACACGCCGGTCGCCTATGCCCAGGCATCCGGCAGCGACATCCTGTTCGTCGCGACACACAGCTTCCCCAGCAGCATCACGGGCGGGCTGATCGTCCCGAAGGGCTCGACGATCCGCACCGCCGCCGACTTGAAAAGCAAGCGCCTCGCATTCACCAAGGGATCGGCGAGCGAGCTGGGCGCGGTCGTCGCGCTCAAGAAATACGGTCTGACGCTCAAGGACGTGACGCCGGTTTATCTCGCGCCGGGCGACGCGATGACCGCTTTCGCCAACGGCTCGATCGACGCCTGGCTGACGTGGGACCCGTACCGCGCACTGGCGCAGGAGCGGTTCGGCGCGCGCGAAGTCGACATCGATCGCGCGGGCCTCTACGGCATGGGGCGGTGGACCCTGTTCCGGCGTGTGATCCTGCCCGGGGCGTTGCCCTCGATCTTGGTGGGGCTTCGCTTCGCGCTCGGGATCATGTGGCTGACGCTGATCGTGGCGGAGACGATCGCGGCCAATTCGGGCATCGGCTACATGGCCAATCAGGCCCGCGAGTTCAGCCAGACTGACGTCATCGTGCTCGCGATCCTTGTCTACGCCGCGCTCGGCAAGCTCGCCGATACGATCACTCGCCTCGCCGAACGGCGCTTCCTGCGCTGGAACCCCGCTTATGGAGCGCGCTGACATGGCTCACCCTCCTTCCGGCAACGTCCACACGCTTTCGCTCAGCCAAGCACAGGGCGGCGCAGGCGTCGCGATCCACGATCTGGGCGTGGCGTTCGGCAGCAACCGCGTGCTGCACGACCTCGACCTCGCGATCGCGAGTGGACAGTTCGTATCGATCGTCGGGCGCTCGGGCTGCGGCAAGAGCACGCTGCTGCGCGCGATCACCGGGCTTGAGAACCCCGTCCGCGGGACGATCGAGACCGATCGCGGGCGCACTCGCGTCGTGTTCCAGGAGCCGCGCCTGCTGCCGTGGAGCGACGTGCGCGCCAACGTGGAGGTCGGTGCCGAAGGAAGCGTGGCCGAGCGCCGCGAGCAGGCCGACCATGCGCTGGCGCTGGTCGGACTGAGCGATAAGGCGGCCGAATGGCCCGCGCGTCTTTCGGGCGGTCAGAAGCAGCGCGTGGCGCTGGCGCGTGCCCTCGTCAGCCGCCCGAGGCTTCTCCTCCTCGACGAGCCGCTGGGAGCTCTCGACGCACTCACGCGGATCGAGATGCAGCGGCTGATCGAGCGCGTGTGGCTGCGCCAAGGCTTCACCGCGCTGCTGGTAACTCACGACGTCGCGGAAGCGGTGGCGTTGGGCGACCGTGTCGTGGTGATGGAGGGTGGCCGGATCACGCGCGACGTAGCGGTCGTCGCGGAGCGCCCGCGGCGCCATGGGGATGCGGCGCTGGCGACGGTGGAAGGAGAGATCCTAGCGAGGTTGCTGGAAGGGTAAAGGGCGCGACCCGTCCGTTCGCTTCGAGCAACCGTCGAGCGAAGCCGAGATGGCGTGTCGAGAAGTGTGTGCTTCGGGCGCCCCCTTCTCGACACGAATTCTCGACGACGCTCGAACCGAACGGTTTGTGATGAAATCAGCTCGCCGCTTGCCGCAGCGTCGTGAACGGAAAGGGCGTGGGCGCTTCCACGGGCTTCGGCCCGTGCGTCAGGTTGAGGTGCGGGAACAGCAGCTCGGCGACGCGATACGCCTCTTCGAGGTGCGGGTAACCCGACCCGATCACCGTATCGATTCCGATTGCGGCATATTCCTCCAGCCGGTCCGCGATCGTTTTCGGATCGCCGACCAGCGCCGTCCCCGCGCCCGTGCGGACGAGGCCGATGCCCGCCCACAGATTGGGACTGACCTCCAGATCGGCGCGGCTGCCCCTGTGCAGGTCGCGCATCCGCGCCTGTCCAACCGACTCCGTCCGCGCGAACGATGCCTGGAAGCGGGCGATGTCGTCGTCGGTGACGTGGCGGATGAGGTCGTTGGCGGCATCCCACGCTTCCCCTTCGGTCTCGCGAACGATGAAGTGCAGCCGAATGCCGAAGCGGATCGTGCGCCCGCGTGCGGCGGCGCGGGCCCGGACGTCGTCGATGACCTCTTTTAGTTGCGCCGGCGGCTCGCCCCAGGCGAGGTAGACGTCGACATGCTCCGCCGCGATCTCGCGGGCGATGTCGCTCGACCCGCCGAACCAGATTGGCGCATGCGGTGCTTGCACGAAAGGGAATTCGAGCCGCCCACGCTTGATCGACAAATACTTGCCTTCGCGCGTCACCGTCTCGCCGCGGCCGATCGCGCGGAAGATGTCGAGGAACTCGGCGGTCTGCTCGTAGCGTTCGCGATGGCCGAGGAAGATGCCGTCCTTCTCGAGGATCTCGGTGCTACCCCCAGTCACGACGTTGAGCAGCAGCCGCCCGTCGCTGATCCGGTCGAGCGCCACCGCCTGACGCACCGATTCCGCCGGCAGCGTCAGGCCGGGGCGCAGCGCGACCAGAAGCCGCAGCCGCTCGGGGGCGGGCGCAATGCTTGCTGCGGTGATCCATGCGTCAGCGCAATGCGCACCGGTCGGCAGCAGCGCGCCCGAGAAGCCGAGCTGATCCGCCGCGACAGCGATCTGTTTCAGGTACGCGGGCGTGGCCGCCCGCGCCCCGATGGTGGAGCCCAGATACCTCTGATCCCCGGCCGAGGGCAGGAACCAGAGGAAATCGAGCGGGCTGCGCGCCATCGCGGCGGTCACTCCGCCGCCTCGAGCAGTTCCGCTTCCGGCTCGGGCCGGATCGTGCGACTGCGGCGACCGTCGATCGACACCGGCACGTCGCCCGCGATCGTCACGCGGCGGACGGTGCGGCGCTGCGTGCCAAAGTCGGCGGTGGCGCGATGTTGCGTCGCGCGATTGTCCCAGATGACGACGTCGCCCTGCCGCCAGCGCCAGCGCACGACATTCTCCGGCTGGAGGATGTGATTCTGCAAGATCTGGAACAGAGCGAGGCTATCGGACTGGCTGAGGCCGACGAAGCGCTGGACGAGATGGCCGAGCAACAGCGTCCGCTCGCCGGTGACGGGGTGGATGCGCACTACCGGATGCTCGGTCTCGTGGACGATGCGCGCAAACACCTCGCGCTGGTAGCGGATGCGCTCGGCCGAACTCTCCGGCTTCACCGCGGCATAGTCGTAGGCGTTGGAATGGATCGCCCACAGGCTGTCCGCGAGCGTCTTCAGCGGCGCGGGCAGATTGTCGTAGGCGGCAGCGGTGTTCGCCCATTGCGTGTCCCCGCCCGCCTCCGGAATGGTCACGCCCCGTAGGATCGAGGCCGCGGGATAGGCATCCACGAAGGTCACGTCGGTGTGCCATGAGCTGGCAGCGCGGCCGTCGGTCGAGTCGAGATCGAGGATGTGCTGCGTGCCCTGTCGCACCGGGACGGTCGGGTGCGAAACCGGATCACCGAAGCGTGCCGCGAACGCCTCTTGCCCGGCGTCGTCGAGCTGGTGCTGGTCGCGGAAGAACAAGACCTTGTGGCGCGCGAGCGCTGTCCTGATCGCGTCGAGCGTCGCGTCGTCGAGATCGCCCGACAGCGCCACATTGCGCACCTCGCCGCCTATCCGCCCAGTGGCGGGCACGATGTCGAGCGGGCTGGCGGGATCGGGAAAGTTCAGGGGCTGGCTGGTCATGTCGTCACCTCCAATTCCTATCATTCCGATAGACAATAAAGAAGGCGACGCAGTTGGCCTTGTAGAGGGTCAAGCTCCGCTTTGGTGTCGCGGTTCGGAGCCCGGCTGTCTCCGGGCTCGATAGAAGATGTTGACGAACGGCAGAAAGTGGGAAGCGAACGCGGCTGTCTCGATGGCTGCTTCTGTGAAGGAAATCGGGCACCGGCAGGTGTACGATATCCTCCAAGGCAGGAAGCCGCGTGCCACGAGCGCTGGTCGATGGGGAAAGCGGTTTTCGCGTGGTTGGCCGGGCACCGAGATGACCACCGCGATCGACCCCGACGCCCCGCGATGCGATAATCGGGAAGAGCTTCAGGCCTGAATCTGGGCCGGGACAGTCGGTTGAATCGCTTGTCGGTGCAACTGGCGATGTCGCCGGCGCGAGCGGCATCCTTGCCGGAAGCGCAGGTGCTGCGCGGCGGGATGTGTTCGAGCCATGCCGGGTCACGGCTGGGTGGTTCCGGTCGGGGTGAGGTCCTGCGGCGGAGCACGGGGCTGGCGCCAGCGTTCGAAGGTTTCGATGACGAGCATGCGCCCGCCGCAGCACGGACATGGCGGATGCAGTGGAAACCCTTTGGCAGGACGTGGATCAGGAACCGGCGGATGAACTCGTCGGCGGCCAGCTGGAGGGGCTGGCTGCGGGCGATGCCGAACCAAAGACCATCATGATCGACGCGACATACCTGAAGGCGCACCGCTCGAAAGCCAGTACCCTCCTAAGGTCGGAACGTCAGCGTAGGTAATGTGACCCCAACGTCTAAGCACCTGTTTTTTGCCTAGTCCATCTCTCCGTATCAACTTACCGGTAACGCATGTGCTGTCTTTCGTTTCACTCTTCCTCAGTATATAATCTACTTCTATGTAGTAATATCCAAGATCGTGATAACCCGAATACTGCGAAAGTCTTTGAATACCATTGGTCTCCCGTGATTCTCCACAGACAGTCATGATCTCGCCATGCGATTGAATGCCACGAATCAAAACGGCTTCCACGTCCGTGCGGCGACTTAGGTCATCGTTGCTAGCTGCTAAAGCTGCTACTAATGCAAAGATCACGGGAGACAGATACACCAGTCCAGTCCTTATCCCAAGCAACCACAATCCAGACTGGAAACGAAGCGAACAGCTGCATCGTAAAGCTGAATATAACCGCTATCCGTTTAAGCTGCTGTGGTTACGACAATCTGAATATCATCAGATCCGCAATCGAATGCTCTTCGGTTTTTACCCTCCAAGTCAATGGTGGTGATGCCGATGTCGTCAAGAGGCTTGCGAGCAACATAGTCACGGATGGAAGAAGTACCGAGTCCGATATTCGTCAGCCATGCCGCATCGACCGCATAGCCTTCGGGCTGTTCGTGCAGCATCAGGTTTAGAAGTAAGGCTGTCTTTGCGGGCATAGCGCATTCCGCAGCAAATCTATGAACCGCCAGAAAGTGTGAGTTTATCGTCTTATCAAAAACGGAGCCTTGGGCTCATAAAGGTGAGCAATCGTAAACGGCGGCCAATCGCCGAAAATCAGATGCAACAGGTGGCCCCTTGAACGAGGTTTCGTGGCAGTCCCCACAAGGACCCGTGCTGACCCCAGCCGGCATCTGACGCCGCCGCGCCAAGAAGCCGACACTCCATCCCGAACCCGGCCGCGATCGACGCGGGTGCGGGTGCCAAAGCACTGGAGATCGTCATGCCGTTCCTCGACCACCGCCGCGTCATCGCCGCCATGCTCGCCGCCGCTGCCAGCGGCAGTCTCATCATGGGGGTCATGTCAGCGGCGACTCCGGCCCATGCGCAGTTCGGCGGCGTGGTTTTCGATCCGAGCAACTATGCGCAGAACATCCTGACCGCCGCGCGCACGCTGCAGAGCGTCAACCAGCAGATCCGGCAGCTCCAGAATGAGGCGGAGATGCTGATCGCCATGGGCAAGAACCTCAAGAGGATCGACTCCCCGTAACTGAACGCGATCAAGCAGAAGCTCGCGGAGATCGACCGGCTGATGGGCCGCGCCCAGGCGATCGACTTCCGGGTCGGCCAGCTCGACGACCAGTTCCAATCGCTGTTTCCGGCCGACTTCTCCTCGGCGCTCCGCACCGACACCCGGGTACGTGATGCCCGCGCGCGGCTCGACGCCAGCATGGGTGCCTTCCGCCAGACGATGACGGTGCAGGCGCAGGTCGTCGAGAACGTCTGGTCCGACACACAGGCGCTCGCCGACATCGTCGCCCGCAGCCAGGGCGCGGAAGGTTCGCTCCAGGCACAGCAAGCCACCAACCAGCTCCTTGCCCTGACTGCCAAGCAGCAATTGCAACTCCAGCAGATGATGGCCGCGCAGTTCCGTAGCGAGGCGATCGAGCAGGCACGGCGCGCGACGCAAGCGCAAGAGGCGCGCGCGGCGACCAGGAAGTTCCTCGGCTCCGGATCAGCCTACACGTCCCAATAGCCCCACGGCGTAGACAGGCTCGATCCGGCCGGCGGCCGGTGATGCCCCGATCATCGGTCGCCGTCGCGGGGCCCGGTCCCGCTCCCCACCGCGCCCCGCGACATTCTCGCCAAATTGCCAGGAAGAGGATCCCATGAACGACCTCAATGTCATCGACCGCTTCCTGGCTGCGTTCATCACCTACATCACCGACAATGAGGGTGGTGGAGAGGGGCATGCCGGACATGCTTTGCAACGCGCTAGCGTAGCTTCGTAAACGCCGTGTCGAGACGTGCCAGACGGCTCGCGATCGCCCCTTTGACGCTGGCATGGACGTCATCGGTGAAGTCGTGCGGCATTGCTTCTCGCGCGACGTCCGCGGCCGTGACGGCTTTTTCGCGAATGTCGATGATGACGTTGTCGATAATGGTCGGGCCGATACCCGCGGCTTTCGCGGTCTGGACGAAGTGCCGGCCCAGGACCTCCTCGATCCGGTAATGGCGGCCCGTGCCCGCTGACATTGCCGACCGGAAACTCTTCTGTGCCAACTGCCCGAGATCAACAGCGGTCTGGACACTCAGCACGTCGTAGAAGGGCGTCAGCTTGAAGCCGCCGCCCGGACGCAGGAAGAGGCTGAAGTTTTTCGCATGCCCGTCGGTCGCGCCGATAAGCCAGAAGATGATCTGGCTCGACAGGAATGTCGCCTGATCCTCGGTCGGATCGTCGCTACCGCCGAGCAGTCTTATGATGTCCGCCGCGGCAGGGCCGCCCTCGCTTTGATATTTGCGCGAGGGGGGCACGCCGAGTGCCTGGCAGCAATCTTCCTGCGGAACGCGCAGCAATCGGCCGTCGGCGAGCCATTGGCGGTCGAACCGCTCGACGACCAGCGCACGGCGCGCCCCAAAGGTGACGATCTCGGTTTTCGCCACCGGCAAGCCGAAGGCGCTCAGCAGCGCGAGGCAGTAATGCTCGTTGTCGACACTGGCGGTCATGTCGACCATGCCGGTGGATGTCGGGATCTCGCCGAGCTGTGGCTTGAGGATGTGGGTCGTCGGGGTCGTGCCGCGCGGGCGAAGCCACCGGCCGTTGTGCCGCAGCAGCGCGGTCTTCTCCTGGGCGCCGGCGATCGAGATCCGGAACTCATGATCGGGGTCGATCCCCAGTGGCGCACCTTTGAGATTGTCGAGGAGTTGTTCGATATCCTCGTCGCCCAACGCTTCGCCCCGTACATCGCCTATGGCGTCGATGGCCTCACCATCGGGCAGGAACTGCATCGCGCCCACGCAATCCCGGCCGATGCGGGCCAAGAGACTGTATGGATCGGTACCTTCGGCACCGGTGCGCTCCGCCACGCGGCGTCGAATATCGGCGCTGTCGGGGAGCAGGTTGTCGAAAACGGCGAGTACCGGCGCGCCGCGATAAGTGGTTGCGCGAAGCGGCAGCGACAGCGAGGCCGCAAACGCGTGCTCCCACCCGAGCCAGTTCTGGTCGTAGCGGAACGATACGGCGCCGCTCGCTTCCTTCTCTAGGCGGCCGACGAGGCGATTGTTGATCAGCACATTCAGCGGAATGTGGGTCTTGCGGCGCGCCATTGTCAGAAGATCTCGCTCAGGTCGGCTCCGCCCTTGCTGCGCGGTGCGATCTGCATGTCGAGGTCGAGCGCTGCCAGGATACCGAACAGGGTATCTAGTTTGGTACCCGTCTGCCCGCTTTCGATGCGGGAGATGGTCTTCTGCCCGGTGCCGACCAAGGCCGCCAGTGCCTGCTGGGTGAGGTTGCGCTGGATCCGCGCGTTATGGATGAGCGCGCCGAGCTGTTTGGGAGAGCGTGCAATGTGGGCCACGGAAGACGCCTTTCAGGGCCGCCATACCCCGTAGGGAATAACCTGAATATATACCGCGCAGGGTATATGGTCAATCTATACCCTGCGGGGTATAACGATGATTTATATCCCGTAAGGTATGAAATTGGCAAACCCCCGACTAGGCCAACTGCACGTCAGCCGAGCGAACGCGCGCATGGGCTGGCCTGTGGGATCAGTCGCTGGTCGACTGGGCTGGCTTCTGCGCGCCCGGTGGCCGGGGCTGGCCTCAGCCGGTTCCTTGGACCGTAGCGGCAGCATGAACTCAGCCCGACCACCAAAAGCAGGCCGTAGCTCGACAGGGATTGCCCGCCGAAAATAGTAGGTAGAACCGCGCTTAGCGAGATAGGTACACATGGCTTTCAGCCCCTGTTACATCTGTAACAGCCGCCTGTAAAAACCGTTGTTTCTCAGCTAATTCCTAGGCTTTTCAATAGCCTAGGGAAGATGGTGCCAGAAGAGGACTCGCATTCGCATACTATCATTTTGATATCAGTCGATTATCGAATTGTGAGGGTGCGGATTTCTACCCCGCTTCTACCCTCAAGCCGACTTCTTTGGGCGGTTCGATACCGACAGTAACCAGCTTTGAGCCAACGTTTATCCCTGCGCTGAAACGTGTCGATCTTGCGCTAGGCCGTTAAGCACGCTGCAGCCAGACCAAATTGGCTTCTACTGCGCTGGTCCGTTGCGTGGCCGTTACAACTAACGGGATGCACTCGTCAGTTAGCCCTGCTTCTGCCGTCCGCCGGTTGCTTCGGGCGCGTGACGGGGGGTGGCGCTTCCGAAGGGAGGAGGTAAGATCACCGACATCAAAGGGTGGGGGTCAAGTGGCTGACGGCTTGGGCGCGCGGGTTGGAAGCGACCTGTTCATTATCGACAACACAGACAGCGAATGGGACGTCCTGCGCTATCTCGCCGGATGGTGCCGCCTCTCGAAAGGGCTGGATGTCGCCTCGGCGTATTTCGAGATCAGCTCGCTTCTGGCGCTCGACGGGCAGTGGCAGAAGCTCGACAACATACGCATACTGATGGGCGATGAAGTCACAAAGAAGACAAAGGCGGCACTCACCCAAGCGCTAGCGAGTCGCCTCGACGCCAGCATCGAGGATCAGAAAACTCGCGACGACTTCCTCGACGGCGTCCCTGCGATCGTGGACGCGATCAAAGCGGGGCGGATCCAATTTCGCGTTTACCGCAAGACCAAGTTTCACGCGAAGACGTACATCACCCACTCTCGCGAGGAGGTGGTCGGGTCGTTCGCGCTGGTCGGATCTTCTAACTTCACGCGACCGGGCCTGACGTCCAACGTAGAGCTCAACGTCCAGGTCAGCGGGACCAATGTCGGATTGCTTCAGGACTGGTACGAGCATTACTGGGATCAGGCTGACGACATCACGCTCGAGATGCTACGAACGATAGAGAGGCATGTCGTTCCGTTCACACCATTCGACATTTGGTCGCGGTCGCTGGCGGAGCTCTTCCGCCATAACTCACCGCCACCGGATGTTTGGGCAGAAAAGCACTCCCTAATCTACAAGATGCTCGATGGCTACCAACGCGACGGTTACGCGATGATGATGGAGCGCGCCAACAAATATGGCGGCGCATTCCTTTGCGACGGCGTCGGCTTGGGCAAGACCTTTGTCGGGCTAATGCTCCTCGAACGGTTGATCGTTCAGGAAAAGAAGACGGTAGTTTTGCTGGTGCCGAAATCGGCGAAACGTTCGGTCTGGGAAGCCAACCTGGAGCGCCATCTCCCCGATTTGATGGGGGACGAAGGCGTCGCGGGCCTCCACATCCTTACGCACACCGATCTCAGCAGCGACAAACTTCAGAAGAAAATCGCAGCGCTCGGCCGCCGGGCGGACGCCATAGTCATCGACGAAGCGCACAACTTCCGCAATCCGGGCATCGCCGGCGAGGGTCGCAAGCGCAAGTCGCGTTATCGCATCCTTCAGGATCTGGCGGCAGGCAAGCGGACGTTCCTGCTGACCGCGACACCGGTAAACAACTCGCTGCTGGACCTAATGCACCTGATCGAGCTGTTCTCCGGCGATGGCGCGAAGCTGCGGCAGGCGCCGCTAGGCGTGCACTCGCTTCGCGGGCACTTCCGTGCATTGGAGAAGAGGGTGAAGGCGGCGCTCGGCGAAGCACAAGACGCGCCCGGCATCGATGAGGACGTGACGAGCGCAGGTCCCGCCCAGGAGGAGTACGCCACCGACCCGATCGTCGGCGAGCTCGTCGTCCAGCGTAGCCGCGCCTACGTGAAGGCGAGCCAGGAGACGGAAGCCAAGGGTGCGGCGATCTTCCCGACTCGCGAGCCCCCCCGCGTCGCCGACTACACGCTGTCTCCGCTCCAGACCGAGCTACTTGAAGAGGTCGTCCGCTCGTTCGACAGCACGCGCGCGCTTTTCAAGCTGGCGATTTATAACCCTGACGACGGCTTTCGCCGGCATCCGGCCGAGGAGCTGGACCAGTTCGAAGCGGGCCGGCGCGGCCAGGTCGTAGCACTGATCAAAGTAGGGTTCCTTAAGCGGCTAGAAAGCTCGACGGTCGCCTTCGATCATAGCTGCCAGAACCTGTTCCTGAAGCTGTACGCATTCGTGGAGCACCATGTCTCAGCTGACCATCGCGGCGTCTGGGAGCGGTGGAAGGCGCAGCAGGCCCCGATCATCGAGCATGTCCGCGCCGCCCAAGCGGCATGGACCGGAGAGGAGGCTGAAGAAGGCGAAGACCTGATCCCGCCCGAAATGCTCGGCGAAGTGCAAACCCTGTCGGATGAAGAGTATTTCGTCGACCGGATCGTCGAGGAGACCAGGGCGGATCTCGACCAGCTATCCCGCCTGCTGGCCATCCTCGCCCGCTTCACCCCCGAACAGGACGGCAAGATCGCAGCGCTGATCGACCTGGTCCGGAACGATCCGGTGCTCAGCACCCAAAAGCTGCTGATCTTTTCCGAGTTCATGACCACGGCACGCTACGTCCGCGATCAGCTCCGGGCGGCGGGGCTGGAGAACGTCAAGGAGGTGGACTCGGCCACCAAGCTCGACCGTAGCGAGGTGATCAAGCGGTTCGCTCCTTATTACAACGGGTCGAGCAGCGCCGAACTGGCGAAGGCCGGCCATGCCGAAACGCGCGTGCTGGTTTCCACCGATGTTCTATCGGAGGGCCTGAACCTTCAGGACGCAACGCGGCTGATCAACTACGACTTGCACTGGAACCCCGTCAGGCTGATGCAGCGGATCGGCCGCGTCGATCGACGGCTAAACCCGCAGACCGAGGCGGCGATCGTCAAGGCGCATCCCGACACGGCCGCTATCCGGCGCAATATCGTGTTCTGGAATTTCCTGCCCGCCGACGCGCTGACGCCGTACCTCAAGCTGTATGAGCGGGTGGCGGGCAAGGTCCTGCGCATCTCAAAAACGTTCGGGATCGAGGGTCGGCAGTTGCTGACCGACAAGGACGATTACGACGACCTGCGCGACCTGATCAGCCTGGACGGCGACAAATCGGTGGAGGAGTCGCTCCAGCTCGAATGGGAGGCGCTGAAAGCCGAGCATCCCGACCTCGCCGAGCGGGTCGCGGACATGCCCAATCGCATCTTTAGCGGGCGGGAGGCGCCGGAGAGTGCGGCAAAAGGGGTGTTCTTCTGCTTGGCGCTTCCCGGCCTCAAGCCGGGCGCACCGGAGGACGCAGGGCCAGAGCACTGGGATGCGGCGAGTGGCAAACCCGCTTGGCTGTATGTCGATGCCGGCGGAGCGATCAGCGAGGGCCTGGCACAGATAGCCGAGACGATCCGCAGCACGCCCGACACGCCACGACACCTCGACACACCTCGCGATCGCCTCCGCGCTTCACGCGATGCGGTTCTGAAGCATGTACGCAACGGCTATATGAAACGGATGCAAGCCCCGCCGGGGGTTGAGCCCGTCATCAAGGCCTGGATGGAACTGAACTGATGCCCGCGACCCTCGACAAGATCACCGACTTCCCTGCCCTAGTCGACTATCTGCGTGACGAGCTGGAGTGGCCGATCGCGGCCGACATCAGTCTGGACGAGGCTACCTACGATGTCACGCCTGAGGAGATAGGGCTTAAGAGCGAAGCGGTCGGCGGCGGGATCGAGATCAAGCAGCTTCGCCCCTTAAACCGCGCACAGCCCTGGGGCGTGTTCTTCCTCAACCTGCCTAGCGCCAAGCTGCCCGTTACGTTGGTCCGCAACATCCTCGGCAAGCTCGCGATCAAGAAGCGCGCGTCGGCCAACAAATCCGAACAGGCAGCGTTTGCCAAGCACGACCTGCTGTTCATTGCCGCGACCGGCTCCGCGCCCGATCGCCGCCTAGCCTTCGCGCATTTTGCCGATGACGAGGTGAAAGGCGATGCCTCGACTTTGAAGGTGCTCGGCTGGGACGCCGACGATACGCCGCGCCGCTTAGGCCTGACCGAAGCCTCGCTCAAGACCAAGCTGCACTGGCCCGACGACCCCGCCGACGCGGACGGCTGGCGCAAGCAGTGGGGCGAGGCCTTCGCGCACGCCGACACGCGGACCGTGGTGCGCGAGTCGAAGCAGATGGCGAAGGAACTGGCCGCGCTCGCCCGCCGCATCCACGACCGCGCCAAGGAGCTAATCGCGGCGCAGACCGGCAACGGATCGCTCGTCAAGCTGCACAAGGCGTTCAAGGAAGCGCTGATCCACGATCTGACGCCGGAGGGGTTCGCGGACACTTACGCTCAGACGATTGCCTATGGCCTGCTCTCGACCGCGATCAGCCGTGCGTCCGGCGCGCTGACCCAGGACGACATGGCCGCCAACGTCGCGGGCACCAGCCCCTTCCTGAAGGAGATGCTCGGCACCTTCATCGAGGCGGGCGGGCGCAAGACCGGCAAGGCGCAGGGCCTCGACTTCGACGAGCTCGGGATCGCCGACGTGGTCGAGCTGCTGCGCAACGCCGACATGGAGGCGGTGCTCGCCGACTTCGATCGCAAGAACCCCGATGAAGATCCCGTCATCCACTTCTACGAGCTGTTCCTGAAGGAGTATGATGCCGCGCAGAAGGTGAAGCGTGGCGTGTTCTACACGCCGCGGCCGGTGGTCGGCTTTATCGTGCGGTCGGTCGACGAGGTGCTGCGCACTGAGTTCGGACTGGAAGACGGCCTTGCCTCGACCGCAACCTGGGGCGAGGTGATCGCGGCTTCGAAGGGCAAGGATGGCGCCGAGATCACGCTGCCGGCGGGCGCGAAGGACAGCGATCCCTTCGTCCGCATCCTCGATCCCGCGACCGGCACCGGCACCTTCCTGGTCGAGTGCGTCGACCTGATCCACAAGACGATGGCCGCGAAGTGGAAGACGGCGGGCAAGCGCGATGCCGAGATCAAGGCGCTGTGGAACGCCTATGTGCCTGTGCACCTGCTGCCGCGCCTGACCGGGTTCGAGCTGATGATGGCCCCCTATGCAATCGCGCACGTCAAGCTGGGGCTGAAATTGTCCGATACCGGCTACACCTTCGGCAGCGATGCCCGCGCGCAGATTTACCTGACGAACGCGCTTGAACCGACGCAGGATACGGCGGCGCCTCAGTTTGACGTAATGGACGATGCCTTAGCGCATGAATCGAAGGCAGCGAACGTATCTAAGGGAACATGTTTTACCGCTGTAGTGGGCAATCCTCCTTACGCTGGTCACTCGGCAAACAATGCCATTCCTTGGATCGTGAGCAAGGTGCACGATTATAAGCGAGAATGGCCAGACCTACTCAAACCAGGGCAGGGAAAGTGGCTACAGGACGATTACGTCAAGTTCCTTCGCTTCTCCCACTGGCAGATCGTCAGGTCAGGCGTGGGCGTCCTTGGCTTCATCACTAATAGCGGCTGGCTAGAAAATCCAACCTTCAAAGGAATGAGAGCCAAACTAACCGAGTCTTTCGATGCCTTCAAAATTTTGGACTTACACGGTGATTTCAAGAGGGGCATTGCCCCCAACGGTGAACCCGATGGCAACGTATTCGAGGGTGTAGCTCAAGGCGTTGCAATCACAATCGGTTTACGCGATGCTACCGCGTCGGCATGCTCTGTTTTGCGAGCAGATATGTTCGGCAGCGAGCCGAAAAAGCTTGCATGGCTTGGTCAATGCAACATCGATGATGCCAATCTCGTTGAGTGTACGATTTTACCCCCGGAGAATTATTTTGCGGTCCTTGACGCGGCCGGGCGGTCGGAGTTTCGCGCTTTTCCTAGCATTTCAGCCGTGATGGGACTGACCGGCGATCCTGCGCCGGGGATCGTAACCACTCACGATGACTTCGCAATCTCCTTCACAGCGTCGGAGCAAGCGGCGAAGGTCGAGAGCCTTGCTTCATCCAAGAACGAGGCCGAGGCGCGACGCTTGTTCAAGCTCTGTACGCAAGAGCAATGGAATTACGCTAAGGCTAAGGTGGCGCTGAAGGATGGCAAATGGAAGAAAAAGCTGGGTCCAATTGCATATCGACCGTTTGACCGTCGGGTAACAGTATTTGATTCCGATGTCGCCGTACACCTCCGGCTGCGTGCGACTGCACACATGTTCGAGGCGGGCAATGTCGCACTCATTTCGACCAGACAGCGGTCACAGACGTCGGGGCCGTGGCCAAATGCGTTCGTTGCCGACCTCCCAATTGAGAGCACGACGATCTCGAATAAGACCAAGGAAATCAATTATCTGTTCCCTCTGTGGATTAAGCCACACGGCACCGAAACACGCACCCTCCCCAACATCGCTCCGGCCTTCGCCGCGCGCGTCGCTGCGCTCACCGGCCTTGCCTATGACGACTGCGTCGAAGGCCCGAAGCAGGGCGCGCTCGGCGGGATCCTGCCGAAAAAGACCGAACAGACCGCGATGTTCGCGCCCGCCCGGCGCGAGCGCGGCGAGCCGGGCAAGAGCTTCGGCCCGCGTGACCTGTTCGACTATATCTACGCGGTGTTGCATTCGCCCACCTATCGCGCGCGCTATGCCGATTACCTCAAGAGTGACTTCGCGCGCATTCCGCTCCCCGGCAGCCGCGCCTTATTCGACGTGCTGGTCCCGATCGGCACCGAACTCGTCGCGCTCCACCTACTCGACGCCGAGGCGCTGCCGATCCTGAAGGATCCCAAGGGCGTCCGCCTCGCCGGCAGCGGTGAGGCCCGCGTGGCGCACAAGCCCGAATACGATCCCAAGCTCGGCCGCGTGACGATCAACGCTACGCGCTGGTTTGAGGCGGTGCCGCAGGTTGCCTGGGATTTCAACGTCGGCGGCTACCAACCCGCGCAGAAATGGCTCAAGGACCGCGCCGCCAAGGGCGGCAAGAAGGCCAGCCCCGGCCGCGTCCTTACCGACGACGACATTCTCCACTATCTTCGGATGATCGTCGCCCTCACCCGCACCGCCGAACTCATGCCGACAATCGACGCGGTGGTCGAGAAGCACGGCGGCTGGCCCGGCGCGTTCCGGGGAATGACGGACGAAGCCGCGGCGAAACCGGCGGCGGCGTGAACCCTTGCGGCTTGGCGCCTGTACATTGATTGTTCCTCCACGCCGACTCGCTGGCGTCGGAGGCGCTGAATGACCGAATATGAGCCCGTGGTGCTGCAGGAAGACGCACGCACCGGCGATCGCTTCCTCGTTTACAGCACCGACCGCGGCCCTCGCCTGGACATCCGCTACGAGGGCGAGGCGCTGTGGATGACTCAGGCGCAGATGGCGGAGCTGTTCGGCCGTGACGTTTCCGTCGTGTCTCGGCACATCGGTAACATCCTTGAGGAGGGCGAGCTCGACGAGGCCGCTTCTTTGCGAAAAATGCAAACAACGGGGGGGCGACCGGCGACCCTGTACAGCCTCGATATGGTGATCTCGGTCGGGTACCGAGTGTCCTCCGCACAGGCCACGCTGTTCCGCCGCTGGGCGACCGACACGCTGGTTCGGTTCGCGACCAAGGGCTTCGTCGTGGACGCGATCCGACTGAAGCAACCGGAGAATGCGGATCGCCTCGCCGAGCTGCGCGAGATCATCCGCGATATCCGGTCCGACGAGGCGAACGTCTATCGCGAACTGCGTCGAATCTGCTCAATGTGCCAGGACTATGATGGCGCATCGCCGACCTGGCGTGACTTCTACATGAAGACGCAGGCCAAGATCGTCTACGCCGTGACGTCGAAAACGCCCGCCGAAATCATTCAGGCGCGCGCCGACGCGACGCAGCCCGATATGGGGCTGCGTTCTTGGCCTCATGACAATATTCGCAAAGACGACGTTGCTGTTTCGAAGAATTATTTTGGTGATACCGAAATCAAGGAGCTGAACCGCCTGACGACGATCCTGCTCGACATTTTCGAGGATCAGGCGGAGTTGGGTCGCTTGGTGATGATGGACGACGCGCGGGCTCTGCTGGACAAGCAGCTCGCATCACTCGGTCGCGCCGTGCTGGCACATGGCGGGCAGGTTGCGTCCGCCGACGCCAAACGTCATGCCGAGCGGCAATACGCCCTGTACGATCGGCAGCGGAAGTCCGAGCGCCATGCCGATGCGGACCGGGCAATCAAGGCGCTTAAGGACGCCGACAAAGGCCTGCCAAGCAGTCGGAGCCGGAGCTAAGCTCGACAGAAGGCTTGACCGCGCGAGCTCGCCGGTTCAACTTCATCGTGACTCCCCGGACGGGCGAGTCGGACGTGAACCTGGATTGGTTCTGGATGGATTAGTCACCGGAAGGTGGCGCGAAAGCGGCAAGTACCCTCAAGCCGCTTATGCCGTTGGCGTGAAGCCAACGCCGTTCAGAGCCGGTCCTCCTGGATAAGGAAGACTGCATCATGAACCCCAACGAGCTCATCATCCGCTTCGAGACCGTCGACCGCCAAACGGAAGGGCCGGTAACGCGCTTGGTCGGCTTTGTGCGTGCGCGCAACCTGTTGCCGTTGCTCGACGCTGCGGATCTGGAGGCGAATC
>NZ_JBELIE010000219.1:0-4272 GCF_042091075.1 Sphingomonas sp.
GCGCACCGCCGGCGCATGGTCGATCGCCATCGCGCGAGTCAGATTCAGGACCGCCGCCTTCGCCGCATTGTAGGCTGCGAAGCCGTAATCGGCCGCCATACCGGATGCCGATGCGACGTTGACGATCGATCCGCCGCTACGGGCAAGATGCGGGATCGCCATCCGGCTCGCCCAGAATACCGATGAAACATCGACGCGCATCACTTCGTCCCAATGCGCAAGATCAATGTCGGTGACACGACCGAACGATCCCATGCCGGCATTGTTGACCAGCGTATCCAGTCGCCCGAATTGCGAAATGGCCGCCCCGATCATATGCTCGATCGCCTCAGGATCGATGACGTCGATCGTCAGGCCCAGATGCCGCGCGTCGCCGAGGTCGGCGATAACACGCCGCCATGCGTCCTCTCGAACATCCGCCACGACGACCGATGCGCCCTCGGCGGCAAACCGGCGAACCGTCGCCTCGCCGATCCCAGACCCGCCGCCCGTCACGATGACGACCTTGTCGCTAAACCGCATGTCCGCTTTCCCTGCTTCGTGCCGTCACAAAGCATGCGCCACAATGCCGGTCCATCGACGGAATTCCGTCAGCGCGGCGAGATGCTGGAAAGCGACCCTGGACATTGCGGTCGTGCGGAGCGTTGCTGCGGCGCTTTCGATCGCAAAACCGCACCATCATCGTTCCGCGGCCAGCCGCGACGATTCCCCTTCCTTACCGTGCGACGGTCCTGCCGCCATTCCAAAGCAGGATCGTGGAAAGCCCATAGACGATGAAGAACCCGACATTGAGGGCAGCGGCGAAGAACCATGGCCCGACCGGTGTCGGTAACGCCGCGCCCATGGCAGCGAGCAGCAGCGGCACAACGGGATTGAGCACCACCGCCGACCAGCGGGGATAGCGGGTCGGGCGGGCAAGGATCGTCGCGCACAGCAGCAGCATGCCGAGCGCCAGCGGGATCACTGCCAGGAACCATGCGGCAGCCTGCATATGGCTGAACTGCGCCCCCAGCGTCAGCAGCGCGGGGTGCGCCGTGACCGGAAGCGCCGGGATCGTCTTGTACACCATGCCGGGGTAATAGAAGGACGCATGACCAAGCGGCGACCAGGCATTGGCGCAGAAAAGCAGCGCGAACGCGGCGAACGGCAAAGTGCCCCCCGCCGGTTTCACGCCCTGATACAAATGCCAGCTTCCGGCTAGATAGAGCGGGATAGACAGGTTGGCGATCATCGCCCCCGCCGCCAGCCTCGGCTCGTCGAACGGCAGCATCCAAGCCAGCGCCTTGAACGGAATGCGGTCGGCATAGTCGCGCAGCAGCAGGGGGAATTGCTCGGCCGGCGCCGACCCGCCGACCAGCAGGACATCGCCGATCGCCCAGCAGATCGCGCCGACGATACCGGCTATCCCGGCGGCCCGTAGGGCGACGAGGTTCATGCCATTCTCCTATGTGGTGGCGAGGGACGGGTCGGCCCAGACACTGTCACGCGGCCCGGCCATAGCCCGTCGCCGCGCCGCCCTGGCCATCGTAGCGAAACCGGCCGCGCCGACGACCGCGACCAGATCAACCAGTCGGCTTGCGCCGGGATGGCTCCAGCCATGCGCCAGCACAGGGGACAGAATCGTGGTGAGCGGAATGGCGGTGGTGGCCCCTGCCGCTGCCCATAGCAACGCCGATCCGCTGCGCGCCGCACCGCGCAACAGCGCCCAGATGACGGCGGCGACGAACACGAGATAGTAGATAGCGCTATGCCATGCGGCGAGATCGGCCCGGCCGACCGGCAACCACTTCGCGGCGGCGATCGTCAGCGAGATGCCCGCGATGCACCCCAACGGCACCCCCACCGTCAGGCTTGCCAGGATCCGGGTGGCACGGCTCTGCGTCACCGCGCCCGCCTTGCGCTCCTTGCGACGGCGGCTCTCGATCCAGAGCAGATTGCCCGAGTAGAACATGAACGCCCCAGCTAGCCCAAGCAGGAAATAGGACCAGCGCACGGGCGCACCGCCGAAGCTGCCGAAGTGCAGCGTGAAGAAGGACGTGACCGCTGCGAACCACGGCCCCTGCCGCCCCGGCATATAGTTCGCCTCTGTCATCGCGCCGGTGCGGGTGTCGATCTCCGCCCGGCCATAGGTCGGCGCGCGCATCCCATAGCGCGGATCGACGCCGGTGATGTCGCCATGCGCGCCCTGCTTGGCATCATAGCGGTAGGTGATCGAGCGCAAGGCGAAGCCGGGTGCCTGGACCGCAATGCGCCGTTGCACATCAACCGGCGACAGCGTGTCGCGCACCGCGTCATAGGCGGGCGGGCGTGGCGGACCGGGTGGCGGTGGGGGACGCCGCCTGACCGTCGCGGTGCCGACCTGGTTCACCGCGCCTTGAACGTCGTAGATCTGGTCGTGGAAGGCGAAGATGACGGCGGTGATCGCCATGATGATGTGGAACGGCAGGCTGAACAGCCCCAGCAGATTGTGCAGGTCGAGCCACATCCGCTTCACATTCTTGCCGAAACGCAGCGCGAACAGATCCTTCGTCAGGCTTGGCAGCAGGCAGATGATGCCGGAGATGATGGCGACGGCGTAGAGCAGCGAAATCACGCCCATGATCGGCATCGCGACCGCGCGACTGAACGGCAGACCGACCTGCTGATGAAGCACGTCGACCAGCTCCGACACCGGCGACGGATCCTGCCGCACCACCTGCAACACCCCGTCAGGCGTCTGCGCGGCGAGAAAGGTCGGGCCGGGCGCCCGGCGGGTGCCGGTGGTCCAGCTTAGCCGCGCGGGCTGATCGGGGCCGGTGTCGAAATGCACGGTATAAGCGGCGCGCGCATCGGGCCGGGCGCGCAGCACCTTGTCGATCAGTTCGGGCGTGTGATCCAGCGACGGCGGCGCGGCGATACGGGTCGGCCCGGAGGCCCAGCGATTCAACGGCTCGGCGAACATCGTGATCGCCCCGGCATAGAAAGCGACGAACAGCGCCAGTCCGGCGATAATGCCGACCCAGCTATGCACGTCCTTATAGGTCTTCACGATATCGGTGCGCATCGACGATCACCCGAGAACAAGACGCGCGGCGGCATAGATCGCCCAGGCCAACAGATTGGCGAGTGCGAGCCAAGCCCATGCCCGCGCGCTGCTGCGGAACAGGAAGCAGAGGCCGAGGATCGCGCACCAGATCGGCGACGCCAGCCACATGGCGAGTTGCCGCTGCGCGCTGAACACGTCCGCGTCGGTCGAGACCAGAGTCGCGAAGGTGCAGGTCAGCGCCAGCGTGAGGGTGAAGCCGAGCACGGCAGCGGCCGACACCTTGCCGAACCAGTCGCGGCTGGTCAGCAGCGGGCGGCTCATCGCGGCGCTCCCCGCCGGAAACGCCACCAGCCGATCGCGACCGGCACGATGCTCCACACCAGCATCGCGGCCGTGGCCCAGGTGAAGACGGCGGTCGCCGGCCCCTGCACCGTCAGCAACAGCGCCAGCGCGATCAGCAGAAGCAGCGCCCCGACGATCCGACAGGGGCGTGCCGCCACGCCCGGACGGATCAGTGCCTGATGCCGCGTGCCGGTATAGAGACACATCGCCCCGGCGATGATGGCCGCCGTCGCACACCACGCCGCGATCATCGGCCTGGTCCCGCAAAGGCGAAGCGGATCGCCGCTGCCATCGCCGCCAGCATCGTCGTCCCATGCGACTGCCCTGGCAGCGACAGGAACCGCGCCCGGTCATGCTTCGCACCACCATCGAGCGAACCCACCAGTGCGGCCGGAAGTGCTGCCGCGCTATCGCCCTCGGCGATCAGGATGGGCGGCGCGTCCTTCACTGCGGCGGCCTCGCGCGTGATCAGGCCGTCGCCAAACCACAGCGACGGGCTGACCGCCACGATACCGTCGAACATCGCCGGGCGGGTCAGCGCGGCATGCAGCGCCAGCAGACCGCCGAAGCTATGGCCGAGCAACGTCTCCCGCGATCGATCGACCCGCCAGCGCTGGTGGACGAGCGGCTTCACCTGCCGCTCGACAAGGTCAAGAAACGCCTCGGCCCCGCCGGTCTTCAACCCGCTGGCGGGCATGGTCGCGGGGATCGTCCAGCCGGGCGCGGCGGGCGTATAGTCGCGGACCCGACGTTCCAGGGGCCCCGCCGCGATCCCGACCACGATGCCGTCCATCACTCCGCTTCTGGCACCCGCCTGCGCCAGGCGGCGCGCGGTCAGCGCCGTGATCGCGAAATTGTCCTCGCCGTCCAGCACATAGATTATTGGATAACCGGCAGGCGGCGGT
>NZ_JBELIE010000041.1:0-21950 GCF_042091075.1 Sphingomonas sp.
CGTCGGGGCCAGCGCCGCCGCAGCGGCGACGCCCCCGAGATCAGCCCAGCGCCACGCCTCCTCGCGGTTCGAGGGCAGGTCGAGCACGCTCATGCCGCACTATCCCGAGGGCCGCGCGAAATCGCGCCGCCGTGCGCCATCGTCCCCATCACGCCGCCACTCCCGCGTAGCCCTCGCGCTCCAGTTCGTGCGCCAGTTCCGGCCCGCCCGACCGCGTGATGCGGCCGTCGGCGAGGACGTGGACACGATCGGGCTGCACGTAATCGAGCAGACGCTGGTAATGGGTGATGAGCAGCACCGCCTTGTCAGGCTTGCGCATGATGCGGTTGATCCCGTCGCCGACGATGCGCAGCGCGTCGATGTCGAGCCCGCTGTCGGTTTCGTCGAGGATCGCGAAGACGGGATCGATGATGCCCATCTGCACCATTTCGTTGCGCTTCTTCTCACCGCCCGAAAAGCCGACGTTCACCGGGCGCTTGAGCATGTCCTGCTGCAACCCGAGCGCATCGGCCTGCGCGCGCGCGACCTTGAGGAATTCCGCGCCCGACAGCGGCTTCTCCCCGCGCGCGCTGCGCTGCGCGTTGAGCGACTCGCGCAGGAACTGGACGTTCGATACGCCCGGAATTTCGACCGGATACTGAAAACCCAAAAACACACCGGCGGCGGCACGCTCGTGCGGCTCCTTCTCCAGCAGGTCCTCGTCCTTGAAAGTGATCGATCCGCCGGTCACTTCATAGCCCGGCCGCCCGCCAAGCACATAGCCGAGCGTCGACTTGCCCGCGCCGTTCGGCCCCATGATCGCATGGATCTCGCCCGCGTTCACCTCGAGCCACAGGCCCTTGAGGATTTCCTTGCCGTCGATCTCGGCGTGAAGGTTTTCAATCTTGAGCATTGCTTCCCAACCCGTCGCCCCTGCGCAGGCAGGGGCCTGTTTCTCTATCAACACGCCGTGTCGCTTCTGGCGACGACCACGGGCCCCCGCCTTCGCAGGAGCAGCGACGACCTCAGCCTACGCTACCCTCAAGGCTGATCCCCAGCAGCTTCTGCGCCTCGACCGCAAACTCCATCGGCAGCTGCTGCAGCACCTCGCGCGCGAAGCCGTTGACGATCAGCGCGACCGCCGCCTCGGCATCCAGCCCGCGCGACATGGCGTAGAACAGCTGGTCCTCGCTGATCTTGCTGGTGGTCGCCTCATGCTCGATCTGCGCCGAGGGGTTACGCACCTCGATATAGGGCACGGTGTGCGCGCCGCACTGATCCGACAGCAGCAAGGAATCACACTGCGTGAAGTTGCGCACGCCCTCCGCGGTCGGCGCGACGCGAACCAGGCCACGATAGGTGTTGTCCGAGCGCCCGGCGCTGATCCCCTTCGACACGATCGTCGACTTCGTATTCTTGCCGAGGTGAATCATCTTGGTGCCGGTATCAGCCTGCTGACGATTGTTGGTCACCGCGACCGAATAGAATTCGCCGACCGAGCCGTCGCCCGCCAGCACGCACGAGGGATATTTCCAGGTGATCGCGCTGCCGGTTTCCACCTGCGTCCACGATACCTTGCTGTTCCGTCCCTGACACAGCGCGCGCTTGGTGACGAAATTATATATGCCGCCGACGCCATTCTCATCGCCGGGATACCAGTTCTGGACGGTCGAATATTTGATCTCGGCATCGTCGAGCGCCACCAGCTCCACCACCGCCGCGTGCAGCTGGTTTTCGTCGCGCATCGGCGCGGTACAGCCTTCGAGATAGCTGACATAGGCGCCCTTGTCGGCGACGATCAGCGTGCGCTCGAACTGGCCGGTATTTTCCGCGTTGATGCGGAAATAGGTGCTCAATTCCATCGGGCAGCGAACGCCCTCGGGAATGTAGACGAAGGTGCCGTCGCTGAAGACCGCGCTGTTGAGCGTCGCGAAATAATTGTCGCGCTGCGGCACCACCTTGCCTAGCCACTTGCGGACCAGATCGGGATATTCGCGGATCGCCTCGCTGATCGAGCGGAAGATGACCCCTGCTTCCTCCAGTTCCTTGCGGAAGGTGGTCGCGACCGAGACGCTGTCGAACACCGCGTCGACCGCCACCTTGCGCGCGCCCTCGACCCCCGCGAGCACTTCCTGCTCCGCGATCGGAATGCCCAGCTTCTCATAGGTACGGCGAATCTCGGGATCGAGTTCGTCCAGCGACGCGATCGTCTTCTTCGCCTTCGGCTCGGCGTAATAATAGGCGTCCTGATAATCGATCGGCGGCACGTTGAGTTTTGCCCAGTCGGGCGCCTCCATCGTCTGCCACAGCCGGAACGCCTTCAGCCGCCAGTCGAGCATCCACCCCGGCTCGCCCTTCTTGGCGCTGATATAGCGGACGGTATCCTCGCTCAGCCCCTTCGGCGCGAAGTCCTGCTCCACCTCGGTGGCGAAGCCCCATTCGTACTTCTTGGCGACGACCGCATGGGCCTCGGCGTTCTTCGTGGCCATCGTTATGCCTCAACCTTCATCTGTTCGGCGCTTGCCTGTTCCCCCGCGAGCGATGCCCCGCCCACGTCCGACGCCAGCGAGGCGAGCGTGATGCCCGCCAACGCGCCCCGCACCGCGCGATTGACCGCATGCCAATGCGGCTTCACGCGGCAATGGCCCTCGATCGCGCAATCGATATGCCCCGCCTCGGCGCAGGCGGTCATCGCGATCGGCCCTTCGACCGCCTCGATGATATCCGCGAGCGTGATCGTCGAGGGCGGACGGGCAAGGCGGATGCCACCGCCGCTGCCGCGCACGCTGTCGATCAGCCCCGCCGCCGCCAGCCGGCTGACCAGCTTCTGCGCGGTCGGCAACGGCACGCCGGTTTCCTCCGCCAGCAGCGTCGCATTCATCCGCGCCAGCCCGCCACAATGCCGCGCGGTGGCGCTAAGCAGCACCACGGCATAATCGGTCAGGCTGGAAAGGCGCATCTTGTTGCGAACCGCTCTCAAATCGGATCAAATCGATCCGATTGGCAGATGGCAATGCCGGCGGGGAAAATCAACCGCCGTCGCGTCGATCAGCGCGATCGACAACGCCTGTGATGGTGCGGGGTGAGGCGGGAAAAAAGGGGCCGTCGCATCAAGCGACGACCCCTGGAAGGTAAAGGAACCTCCCGCAAAGGAAGCCCTTCGGGTCGCGACAGCGTTAAAGAACGAAAGCGCGACGAGTGATTGCATGGATTCGACAGAAGCATCGGCGTTTTTTACAAGTCGATCGCCGCTACCGTACCATCGGCTCCCCCGCCCTGGCGACATGGGGGCTTGATCTCCGCCCACGCGGCACCGAAACGGCGGCGGCATGAGCTTTCCGTTTCAGTCCGCGATCTTCGCACTCGATCCCGAGCGCGCCCATCACCTCGGGCTGCGCGCGCTGTCTGCCTGGGGCGCGCTGGGCTGCCCGCCGGCACGCGCCCTGCCGCACCTGCCGATCCGCGTCGCGGGGATCGACTTCGCGCACCCGATCGGACTGGCAGCAGGGCTAGACAAGGATGCCATCGCAATCCGGGGGCTGTTCGGTCTCGGCTTCGCCTCGGTCGAGGTCGGCACGCTCACACCGAAGCCGCAACCCGGCAATCCGCGCCCGCGGCTGTTCCGGCTGACGGAGGACCGGGCGATCATCAATCGCATGGGGTTCAACAACGGCGGCCTCGAGGCGGGCGTCGCGCGCGCCGCGGCGGCGAAGCGACCGGCCGGCGGCGTGCTGGGCATCAACGTCGGCGCCAACAAGGACGCCACCGATCGAATCGCCGACTATGTCGCTGGTGTGCGCGCGGCCGCGCCGGTGGCAGATTATGTGACGATCAACGTCAGCTCGCCCAACACGCCGGGGCTGCGCGACCTGCAACAGGGCGCGGCGCTGGCGGAACTGCTCGCCGCATGCCGGGCGGCGCGCGGCACCACCCCGCTATTCCTGAAGGTCGCCCCGGATCTCGACCATGCGATGATCGACGGTGTCGCCAGGGCGGCGATCGACGCCGGCGTCGATGCGGTGGTGATGGGCAATACGACCATCTCGCGCCCCGCGCTCGAAAGCCCCGATCGCGATCAAGTCGGCGGGCTGTCCGGCGCACCACTGCGGCTGCTGGCGCGCGCGCGGCTCGCCGATCTGCGGCGCGCCACGGGCGGTGTGATTCCGCTGATCGCGGCGGGCGGGATCGACAGCGGCGCGGAAGCCTATGCCCGGATTCGGGCCGGTGCCAGTCTGGTGCAGGTCTATTCGGCGCTGATCTACGAAGGCCCGGGCCTGCCCCGCCGGATCGTCGCCGATCTGGGCGAGTGCCTGCGCCGCGACGGGTTCGGATCGGTGGCGGAGGCGGTGGGGGCCGGCTGACCCGCCACCGCCCCCGCCCCCCGCCGGATCAGTTAGGCTGGAACACGCCGCACGCGATGCGGCTGCCCGAATTGCCGCTGGGATCGGTCCGCAGATCGTCCGGCTGCGCGTGGATCACCATCGCCGCACCATCGGCATCCATCAGGCCTGCCATGGTCGCGCCGGGAATCGTCACGCCGATCGTGCCACGGCCATCATTGGCGATCACCAGATTGGGCAGGTCGCCCTCATGCGGCCCCTGCGGATTCATCGCGCCATGCTTCGCCATCGTCGGGTTCCAATGGCCACCCGCCGTCTGGAAGTCGGGCGCGTCGCAACGGCCGACCGTATGGATATGGGCGCCGTGCGTGCCCGGCGGCATGCCCATCGCGTCGATCGTGAAGCGCAGCCCGCCCGCCACTTCGGTGGCGGTGGCGCGACCCGCCGGCGCGCCCGTCGCGGTCATCAGCGCGGCGCTCGCGCTCGTCCCGTTCGCGACGGGGGCGCCGGTTTCCATCTTGCCCTGGTCGTTGCACGCCGCCAGCGACAGCGCCGCCACGCCCAGCCCTGTCATGATCGCCAAATGCCGCATCGTCATTCCTCCTGTTTATCTGTCCCTACCGGGCAACCCGCGGCCCACCGGGCATGTTCCGGCGCGCGCCGTCAGGCGGGGCGCGCCATCATCAGCGCCGCGCGCGTCGTGCGGCAGATCACCTCGTCGCGCTGATTGATCCCGACATGCTCGAACGTCACCACCCCCTGGCCGGGGCGCGACGCGGAGGGGCGCAACGCCTTCACCTCGGTTTCGACGCGCACCGTATCACCCGCGAACACCGGCTTGGGAAACACCGTCTCGCTCATGCCAAGGTTGGCGACGGTGGTGCCGAACGTCGTATCCTGCACCGACAGGCCGATCACCAGCCCCAGCGTGAACAGTGAGTTCATCAGGGGACGGCCGAATTCGGTGGTGGCGGCATATTCGTGATCGATATGAATCGCCGCCGGATTGAACGTCAGCGAGGAAAACAGGATATTGTCCGTCTCGGTCACGGTGCGGCGCACCTCGTGCACGAACCGCTGACCCGTTTCGAACTGCTCAAACCATAAACCCGCCATCGCGATTCCTGTCCCTTACTGCCGATCCTGCGCGATCAGACGGGCGATCCGCCGACCGCTCGCCGCCGCCTGCATGATCGCGATCACCAATACGACGTTGAAGACGATGAGTTCGATCAAAAAGAACCATAAGGGCGAACCCGCGATCATGCTGAGCCCCAGCAGGATCGTCCGCGGGTTCGCGCCGATGATCGCCACCACCGGCAGGGTCGAACGGCCGGCCTGTTTCGCGATCTGCGCGATCCGCCGCCGTTCGGCGGGGTCGGCCTCCGCGCTGGCGACCAGCGCATTGACGCGCTGCGTCGGGCCGGACATCTTGCGCCACGCCCACAGATACAGGTTGGACAGCGCAACCCCGATCCCCTTGCCGTCGGATCGCGCGTTCTGCAGCCAGGGCACGCCATAGGCCCACCATTGATAGGTGCGGCGCTGGCTTTCGGCGAAGACCGACTGCACTGCCCGGCTGACCCCCGCGCCCACCGCCAGCGCCCAGGCCGCGCCACCGATCGAATCGTCCAGCCGTGCCGCGAGCAGGATATAGAGCACGCCGTGGCCGGCATAGTCACACAGCCCGTCGACGATCTCCCCCGATGGCGACGCCCGGCCCGACATCCGCGCGAGCGCCCCGTCCGCGCCATCGACGACATGCCATGACATGTGCAACGCCAGCCCCGCCGCGATCGCCAGCGGCGTCCCGACCAGCGCGTACAGCACGCCCGCCGCCATGACGATCACCGCGCCGGCGATCGACACCATGTTGGGCGTCACCGGGGTCGGCACCAGCGCTCGCGCGAGTCGGTGCGCGAGCGGATGATACAGGGTCCGGTTGAGCAGCCCCTGCAATTCCGGCGGCTTCCCGGCGGCAGTCGAATCGATTTCGGTCACGCGGCTCCCTCATTCTGCCCCCGTTGACGCGCCATACCGCGCACGGCGTCGCTTGACAGTTTTCACGTATCTGTCACGTAGCGGGGATGTTGTGGATCTCGAACGCTGACGTAGCGGCGCTTGGATGGGGCGGAAAGAAAGAATGAAGAAGATTAAGGTCGCGGTCATCGGCGTCGGTAACTGCGCCAGCAGCCTCGTTCAGGGCAAGTATCACTATGCCGGACGCAATACCGCAGCGGGGCTGATCCACGAAGATATCGGCGGATACAAGGTCGGCGATATCGAGTTCGTCGCGGCGTTCGACGTCGATAGCCGCAAGGTGGGCAAGGATCTGGGCGAGGCGATTTTCGCCAAGCCGAACTGCACCAAGATATTCCATGCCGACGTGCCCGCCACCGGCGTGACCGTGAAGATGGGCGCGAAGCTGGACGGTGTCGCCGCGCACATGCTGACCGCCGCCAACGATCGCGGTTTCGAGATCGACGATTCGCGCGACGCGAGCCGCGACGAGATCGTTGCCGAGCTGAAGGCGTCGGGTGCGGAGATTCTGGTCAACTTCCTCCCGGTCGGCAGCCAGGATGCGACCGAATTCTATATGGAATGCGCGCTGGAAGCGGGCCTGGGCGTGGTCAATTGCATGCCCGTGTTCATCGCTTCGCGTCCGGAGTGGGAGAAGAAATTCGCCGATGCCGGGCTGCCGATCGTCGGAGACGATGTGAAGGCGCAGGTCGGCGCGACGATCGTCCATCGCGTGCTTTCCAACCTGTTCGGCCAGCGCGGGGTGACGATCGATCACACCTATCAGCTGAACACCGGCGGCAACACCGACTTCATGAACATGCTCGACCGCAACCGGCTGGCGAGCAAGAAGGAGTCGAAGACCGAGGCGGTGCAGGCAGTGATCGCCGAGCGGCTCGCCGACGAGAACATCCACGTCGGCCCGTCCGACTACATCCCCTGGCTGGGTGACAACAAGCTGTGCTTCCTGCGGCTTGAGGGCGATCTGTTCGGCGGCGTGCCGATGAACCTCGAATTGCGCCTGTCGGTGGAAGACTCGCCCAATTCGGCGGCGGTCGTGGTCGACGCGATTCGCTGCGTGAAGCTGGGTCTGGAGCGTGGCGTCGGCGGCGCGCTGGAAGGTCCGTCGGCGTTCTTCTGCAAGCACCCGCCGCATCAGGTGACCGACGACGTCGCCGCCGCGATGACCGACGAATTCATCCACGGCGACGCGCGCCTCGCCGCCGAGTAAGCACGACGTGCACGCCCTGATCGTCGCGGCCGGCTTCGGCAGCCGGCTGCGTGCGGTATCGCCGTCGAAGCCGTTGACCCCGGTCAACGGCGTTCCGCTGATCGAGCGGGTCATCCGCGCGGCGAAAGACGGCGGGGCCACCGCCTTCACGATCGTCACCGGGCATGAAGCCGCGTTGGTGGAGGATTTCGCCCGCCACGCGGTCGACCGACTCGCCGTGCCGATCGTGACGGTCCGCACCGCCGACTGGACCTTGCCGAACGGCCATTCGGTGGTCAGCGGCGCTGATGTGATCGGAGCGCGGCGGCATCTGCTGATGATGGCGGATCACCTGGTGGACCCAGCGCTGATCGCGACGGTCATCGCCGCGCCCGATGCCGCACTGGTGCTGGGCGTCGATCGTCGGCTCGACAACCCCCTCGTCGATCTGGACGATGTCACCCGTGTTCGCAGCGAGGCGGGGCGGATCGTCGCGATAGGCAAGCACCTTCCCGATTACGACGCCTTCGACACCGGCGTGTTCGCGGTCGACGCGCGCTTTCACGATGCGTTGCGCGGATCGATCGCGCGTGGCGGCGCTGGCTCTATCTCGGCGGGGGTCGAGGCGCTGGCCGCGCACGGAAAGGCGATGACGGTCGACATCGGCGACCGCTGGTGGCTCGACGTCGACGATCCCCGCGCGCTGGAACAGGCCGAGGCCGCGCTGGCGATGAACGATCGGTACGCCTACGCCGCATGAGGCGAGGCCGGACCGGCAAGAAAATGTAACCCGCGAGTAGCGGAACGGCGCCACCCCGCGCATCATTCCTGCGTCGGACGATGACCACGCAGGAGCCGATAATGACCGACACGCCAAAGCGCCGCGCGCGCATCTTCACCGGCTGGCCCGCGCTGGCGATCGTGGCCGTGCTGATCGTCGGCGCCCTGTATCTCACCCTCACGCGCGAGGATGCCCGGCTGAAGCCTGCGACGGGCTCGGCCCGCGCGATGGCGCTGGCGGCGGAACCGGGTGAGCGCCCGGCCGAACGCCCCGCCGACACGCGCCGGGACTGATCATCCACCGGCCGCTCCCGCAGGCTACGGCAAAGGCGGCCGATCACGCACCCGTTCCGCAGAACGATTGCCCTTGGCGCGCGTCGCGCCTACCCCCGACCCCAAGATATGAGGGAGAGGCCGGTCATGCGCGAAGCCGCTATCGTTTCCACCGCCCGCACCGGGATCGGGCGCGCCTATCGTGGTTACTTCAATGCCACCGAGGCGCCCGTGCTCGCGGGCCATGTGATGAATGCCGCGGTGGAACGCGCGGGGATCGATCCGGCGCGGATCGACGACGTCTTCTGGGGCGTCGGCAATCAATGGGGTACGCAGGGTGGCAATGCCGGACGGATGGCGATCTTCGCGGGTCGCCTGCCGCAATCGGTGCCCGCCTTCACGCTCGACCGCAAATGCGGTTCGGGGCTGACGGCGGTAGCGCTCGCCGCGCGCTCGATCATCGCGGGCGATATCGACGTGGCGCTGGCGGGCGGGATGGAATCGATCAGCCATACGGTCACGAAAGACGCCCCCCGCTACGTCAACCAGAGCGTGACCGACCAAGTGCCCGCAGCCTATATTCCGATGATCGAAACCGCCGAGATCGTCGCGGAACGCTACCATATCTCGCGAGAGGCGCAGGACGCTTATGGCGCGCAGAGCCAGCAGCGCGCCGCCGCCGGGCTCGACAATGGGGCATTCGTCGAGGAAATCGCACCTATCACGGTGGAAAAGGCGCTCTTCGACAAGGAGGGCAACCGCACCGGCAGCGAAACCGTGACCGTCACCCAGGACGAAGGCATCCGTCCGGGCACCACGCTGGAGGCACTGCGGTCGCTAAAAACCGTCTGGGCGGGCGGCGCCTTTTCCGGCCCTGGCAGCCATATCACGGCCGGCAACGCAAGCCAGTTGTCGGACGGCGCGGCGGCGCAGATCGTCATGGACCGCGCCACCGCCGAGGCGGAAAATCGTCCGATCCTGGGTATCTATCGCGGATTTCAGGCGGCGGGCTGCGCCCCCGACGAAATGGGCATCGGGCCGGTCTTCGCGATTCCGAAGCTGCTCGATCGCGCGGGTCTGTCCGTCGCCGATATCGGTCTATGGGAACTGAACGAAGCGTTCGCGTCACAATGCCTGTATTGCCGTGACCATCTGGGGATCGATCCCGACAAATATAACGTCGATGGCGGCGCCATCGCGGTCGGCCATCCGTTCGGCATGACCGGCAGCCGGCTGGTCGGCCATGCGCTGATCGAAGGACGCAAGCGCGGGGTGCGATATGTCGTCGTGTCGATGTGCACCGCGGGCGGCATGGGCGCGGCGGGGCTGTTCGAGATCGTGTGAGGATCGGGCCGACGGGTTGGGCGTTGATGCTGCATGACCGATCCGATCGACCCGCAGCACCAACGCAAACCCGCCTTCGACAAGGAGAGCGGCAAGTTCGGCCAAGGCTATACGCTCGAAGACGAGCGGCGGCTTGGCACGCAGATGCCCGCCGGATCGGTCGCGCCCCGGCCGTCGCAGGTTGACGATCAGGATCCGGCGATGCCCCCGGAAAATGGCCGCCGCGCCTCGTTCGATCCGGTCACCGGCGAGGTGCGTGGCAGCGGCGCAGGCGCTGGCGGCGAGAATCCCGGAGAGGATATGGAAGCGGATCGCGCCGGCGGCGACGGAACGCCCGAAACGGGGCGATAAAGCAACGTCGACCGGCTAGTCACTGCGCGCATCGGGATATGACGATCCTCCCGGCCAGTGGCCGGGAGCCAGTCGTCGATACCCCCTAACATGCATTGTATCGAAACATTGCCGAGGCGCGGAACTCGGTTCGTGAGCGCAACGTTTCTCCTGTAACTCAAGAGGAGAGATGCCGCGATGTTGTGGACAATTGTTGCGATCCTGCTGATCCTGTGGCTGCTCGGCTTCGGCTTCCATATCGCCGGCGGCCTGATCCACATCCTGCTGGTCGTCGCGCTGGTGGTGGGCCTGATCCAGCTTTTCTCCGGTCGGCGCGTTTGACCTATAGCCGGCGACGCGCAGCCAGAGTGCGGTCGCGTCGTCGCTGGCCTTGAAGCGCGGAAAACGGCGGCACGCGGCATCGTCGCGTTCGATCGTGCGTAGTTCGACGGCGAGCGTGGCGAGCCCGTGACTTTCCACTGCCGCGAAAAAGCCGTTCGCATCATAGGCACCATAAGCGTCGATCAGCGCGGAGAAGCCGTCGCTCATCAGCAGCAGCTCATCACCGGGCGCCACCGCGGTCCCGCCATAGTGGACAGCAGCTGAGGCGGCGGCGGCGTCGACGCCCAGCACGCGACGACCGGGCCGCATCCGTGCGCGGCGTCGGTCCTCCAGCACCGCCGGGCTGCGCAGCTTCTGCGCACCGATGCCGTCGCCCAGCGCCGCGGCATCCGCGCTTTCACTCGCCCGATCGGGCATCGGCGTCACCCATTGCACCGTTTCGCCGCGCCGATGCAGGATGGCGCAATCGGCCGCCCAAGCCGCCTCGATACGATCGCCGGCCAATTGCGCGGCCGCAAAGGCGGCACTCGGCAATTCCCATGCCGCCGCCGGCGCGCGCCGCCGCTCCTGCGCGAACCGCCGTTCGACATCGGCGAATACCGCCTCGCACGTGCCGCGAACGGTTTCGGCCAGCGAGGTGCCGAACGCCGCATCCGCCGCCGCCGCCAGCCATGCCGCGCCGCCCTGGTCCCCCAGCAACCCCGGCGGGCCGAGATCGGTCGCGCCATCGATCACCCAGGCGTGGCCCGCCGTCGCCCCGCCCCGGTCGTCGTTCGGGGTGGTGGCGTCGCCGCACAGGCTGAGCGTCTGGATCAGGTCGAGGTGCATGGGCGACCCCATGCACCGGGATCAGTCAGCGAACAACAGCACAGGCGTTTCGAGCAGCTTTCTGAGCGCCTGCACATAGCTGGCGGCATCCCAGCCATCGACGACCCGGTGGTCGCAGCTGATCGACAGGTTCATCAACTTCGCGCGAACGATATCGTCGCCCACGAAGACCGGGCGTTCGACGATCTTGTTCGGGCCGATGATCGCCACTTCCGGCCGGTTGATGACCGGCGTCGTCGCGATCCCACCGAGCGGGCCGAGCGAGGTGACGGTGATCGTCCCGCCGCCCATTTCCTGCGGGGTCAATTTGCCGGCGCGCGCCGCCTCCGCCAGCCGGGTGATCTCGCTCGCCAATTGCCAGACATTGCGATCCTGCGCGTCGCGGATCACCGGCACCGTCAACCCGGCGTCGGTCTGCGTCGCCATGCCCAGATGCACCCGGCCCGAGCGGGTCACCACCCCCGCCTCATCGTCGTAGCGCGCGTTGAGCATCGGAAAGTCGGGCAGCGTGCGGCAGATCGCCACGATCAGCAGCGGTAGCATCGTCAGCTTCGGCCGCTGGCCGCGATTGGCGTTCAGATCGGCGCGAACACGCTCCAGCTCGGTCACGTCGATTTCATCGACATAGGTGAAGTGCGGAATATGGCGCTTCGCCGCGGCCATATTCTCGGCGATGCGGCGGCGCATGCCGATGACACGCACCTGCTCGTCCTCCCGCGCGCGGCTGGCATGCGGGGCGTGATAACCGCTGCCGCCATTGTAGCGCAGATAGGCATCCAGATCGGCGTGCCGGATACGATCACCCTCGGCGATGCGCACGTGCGACAGATCGACCCCAAGGTCCCGCGCGCGAGCGCGGACGGCGGGGGAAGCGAGGACGGGCTTGTCCTCCCCAACCCGAGGAGGGGGACCGTCCTCCCCGGCGGGCGGCGCAGGCGGGGCCGACACAAGCGGGGCGGCGGAAGGCACCGCCCCCGCCCCACCGGCGTCACCGACGTCGTCGGCAGCCGCCCCGCCCGTCTCGGGGAGGCTCGCTTCCTCAACACCGGGATTCTCGGCCTCAAGCGTTTCCGCCTCGGTGGCGGGCGCCGAGCCCTCGCCCTCGGTTTCGATCACCACCAACGCCGCACCGATCGACACTTGATCGCCGACCTCACCCGCCAGTTCGACCACGACACCGGACACCGGCGATTCCATCTCGACCGTCGCCTTGTCGGTCATCATATCGGCGATCTGCTGGTCTTCCTCGACGCGATCGCCGACCGCGACGTGCCAGGCCACGATCTCCGCCTCGGAAATGCCCTCGCCGATGTCCGGCAGCTTGAAGGTGAAACGCGCCATCTGCCTCAATCCTTGAGAATTTTCTTGAGCGCCTGGCCAATACGGACCGGGCCGGGGAAATAGGCCCATTCCAGGCTGTGCGGATAGGGCGTGTCGAAGCCGGTGACCCGCTCGACCGGTGCCTCGAGATGATAGAAACACCGCTCCTGCACCAGCGCCGCCAATTCGGCGCCGAAGCCGCTGGTGCGGGTCGCCTCATGGACGATCATGCAGCGCCCGGTCTTCTTCACGCTCGCCTCGATCGTCTCGATATCCAGCGGCACCAGCGTGCGCAGGTCGACGATCTCGGCATCGATCCCGGTGTCAGCCACCACCTGCGCGCAAACGTGCACCATCGTGCCATAGGCGAGCATCGTCACCGCCTCGCCGTGGCGCACCACGTTCGCCTGTCCGAGCGGGATCTTGTAGTAACCGCCGGGCACGTCGCCGGCGGGGTGCTTCGACCAATTCTCCGCCGGACGGTCCCAATGGCCATTGAACGGACCGTTGTAGATCCGCTTCGGCTCGAAGAAGATCACCGGATCATTGTCCTCGATCGCCGCGATCAGCAGGCCCTTGGCATCATAGGGGGTCGACGGGATGACCGTCTTCACGCCGGAAACATGGGTGAAGATACCCTCGGGCGATTGCGAGTGCGTCTGCCCGCCGAAGATGCCGCCGCCGAACGGCGATCGCACCGTCAGCGGTGCGGTGAATTCGCCGCCCGACCGATAGCGCAGCCGCGCCGCCTCGCTGACCAGCTGGTCGAGCGCGGGATAGATATAATCGGCGAACTGGATCTCCGGCACCGGGCGCAGGCCATAGGCGCCCATCCCGACCGCGACGCCGATGATCCCGCATTCGGTGATCGGGGTGTCGAAGACGCGGGTCTTGCCATATTTCTTCTGCAGCCCCGCCGTGGCGCGGAAAACGCCGCCGAAATAGCCGACGTCCTCGCCCATCACGACGATCGACGAATCGCGCGCCATCGCGACATCCATGGCGGAGTTGATCGCCTGGATCATATTCATGCGGGTAATGTCGCCCGCGTCATTCTCGATTACGTCGGTCATAGCGTGTTTCCAGAAGCCTCCCCGGCAAGGGGAAGGGAACCGCGGCGGATCAGCGCGGTGGTGGAGGGGGCGGGCCGTGGAGCATGGCGCTGGCGGAGAATCCTCTCCCCCGATCTGCGGCTGCTGCCCCTCGCCGTTCCGAGGGGGATGGTCACTTCCGGTCCCATGGCCGGCCGCTCGCGGTTTCCTCGGCCATCATCTGCGCCTGCTGCTCGCGCAGATGCCATGGCATCTCCTCGAACACGCCGTCGAACAGGGTGTCGAGCGGCTGGTGCAGGCCATGGCCCAGGATGCCGTTCTTCTCGGCATCCTTCTGCGCCGCCTTCACCTGTTCGGCCACCTCGCGGTCCATCGCGGCATGGCGTTCCTCGTCCCACTCGCCGATCAGGATCAGATGATCCTTCAGCCGGCGGATCGGATCACCCAGCGGCCAGGCGGTCGGCTCCCCGGCGGAGCGGTATTGCGACGGGTCATCCGACGTCGAATGGCCCTCGGCGCGATAGGTGAAATGTTCGATCAGCGTCGGCCCGGCGTTGGTACGCGCGCGCTCCGCTGCCCAGGCGGTCGCGGCATAGACCGCCAGCGCGTCATTGCCGTCGACCCGCAGCCCGGCGATGCCATAGCCGATCGCCCGTGCGGCAAAGGTGGTCGCCTCCGCACCCGCGAAGCCCGAAAAGCTGCTGATCGCCCATTGATTGTTGACGACGTTGAAGATCACCGGCGCGCGATAGACGGTGGCGAAGGTCAGCGCGGAGTGGAAATCGCCCTCCGCGGTGCTGCCCTCGCCGCACCAGGTCGCGGCGATTCGCGTATCGCCCTTCGAGGCGCTCGCCATCGCCCAGCCGACCGCCTGCGGATATTGCGTCGTCAGGTTGCCCGAGATCGAAAAGAAGCCGAAGCGCTTTTCCGAATACATGATCGGCAGCTGCTTGCCCTGCAGCTTGTCGCCGGTGTTCGAATAGATCTGGTTCATCATATCTACCAGCGGACAGCCGCGCGCGATCAACAGGCCCTGCTGGCGATAGGACGGGAAGCACATGTCCTCGTCGTCCAGCGCATGCGCGGCGGCGACCGCGACCGCCTCCTCGCCCAGCGACTTCATGTAGAAGCTGGTCTTGCCCTGCCGCTGTGCGCGGAACATCCGTTCATCGAACGCGCGCACCAGCGCCATGTGGCGCAGCAGGCGACGCAGCGTGTCCGGCGCCAGCTGCGGATTCCACGGCCCGACCGCGCGGCCCTCTTCATCGAGGACGCGCACCATCGTGTAGGAAAGGTCGGTGAATTCCTGCGCCGGCGCGGCGGTATCGGGGCGACGGACACTGCCCGCGGCGGGCACGTCGACCGCGGCGAAATCCACCGTGTCGCCGGGGCGGAACTTGGGCTCCGGCACGTGCAGCGACAACGGCTGCAGATTGCTCAGCGGCTTCAGGTTGCTCAGGGAAGGCGGAACGTCACCCAAGTCACTCTCCTCGACGTCACCCGATGCGATGGCGACACATCCACTTAGTTTCGAGCGACAGTAATAATATTTCAAGAGAAGGGAAAGGGGTTTGACGCCCGCCCGCGCCGGGACACGTCAAAAACATTGCCGCGCCAACGGATTGACTCGACTCGACCGATGCGAACAAAATAGGAACGAACATTCCCATTGGGAGTCGTGTCACCGTGTCCGAACCGAGCGTCCTCCAGTCCCTGCGCGACACGCTCCGCGCGATCGAGGGCAATGGCCATCGTCGGCGCGCGGTTCTGCCGTTCGGCGCCGAGCGGATCGATTCGCGGCTCGCCGATGGCGGGCTGCGGCTAGATGCGCTGCATGAGGTGGCGGCCGCGACTCCCGGGATGGGGGACGATGCCTCCGCCACATTGTTCCTTGCCGGGATCGCCGCGCGCGCCTGGGGGCCAGTGCTGTGGGTGGTGCGCCGGCGCGACCTGTTCGCACCCGGCCTCTATCAGTCCGGCCTGTCGCCCGATCGCGTTCTCTATGCCGAAGCGGCGGACGATGCCGAGGTGCTGGCGCTGATGGAGGAAGGGTTGCGGCATCGCGCGCTGGGCGCGGTGATCGGCGAAACGCGGCGGGCGGCGATGGCCTCGACCCGGCGGTTGCAGCTTGCGGCGGAAAACGGACGCACCATCGCCTTGCTCCTCAAACGGCATGCCAGGGAGGGGGCGGATCCGCTGGCGGTTCCCTCCGCCGCGGTGACTCGCTGGCGAGTCGCCTCGGCGCCGTCCACTCCCCTGCCCAGCGCGCCTTATGCGCTCACCGGCATCGGCCGGGCGCGCTGGGACATCGATCTTGTCCGCCAGCGCGGTGGCGAGCCCTTTCAGCTACTTGTGGAGGCCTGCGATGAAACGGGTCGCATCGCTCTACCTGCCCGAATGGTCGATCGACCTGTTGCGGCGGGCGGAGCCGTCGCTCGCACCGCCGCGGCCTGACCGGGTCGCCCCCGGGGCCTTCAAGCCCGGCTGGACCGCGATCAAGCAGCGGTGCGATGCGGAACAGGGCGGCAAGCAATGCGATGCTCCCCGCAACAGCGGCTGGCGCCCCGGCGCGAAATGGGCACGCGGCAGCAGCGAGGCGGAAGGCGCCACCTGGGCGGGCGAGACACGTCGCGACGTCGCGCGCCGCATCGCCGCACTGCCCGCGCATCAGCGCCCGCCGATGCGCGAGATGGGACGCCGCAGCGAAGCGGCGGACCATCCCTACAAGCGGCTGCCTGGGGATGATGGGACGAAGGCGGGCGGCTGGCCTGAACCGGCGGGGGTGCCGATCCCCTCGCGCGCCGCGAAGCAGCACCGCCCCGGCTCGAACGATCCCGGCGCGGCCATGAAGGAGGTCGCCGCCTTCCTCGATACCGGGCGCAGCACCGCTGCCACGGTCGCGCGGGTCCGCCCGCCCGATCACGTGCCGCCCGCCCCACCCCAAGACGGCGCGTCCCCGCTTGTCACGGTGCAGAAAACGGGTAGCCGGATAGAGGTGGCCGCCGCCTCCCCGGCCGCGCGGGCATTGGGCATCATCCCCGGCATGGCGCTGACGCAGGTGCGCGCCGCCACGCCCGAGGTGATCGTGCGCGATGCCGATCCCGACGGCGATGCGCGGGCGCTGCGCCGGCTGGCGATCCTGCTGGCACGACGCTGGACCCCGGTGGTGGCGATCGCGGATGCGCAGTCCCTGTTTCTCGATATCAGCGGCGTGGCGCATCTGCACGGCGGCGAGCACGCACTGGCGCGGCGGATCGTGCGGCTGCTGGCGCGTGGCGGCATCACCGCGCGGATCGGCATCGCGGATACGACAGGCGCGGCCTGGGCGTGCGCGCATCACGCTTTGCCCGATACCGATGGCGTCGCCCTGCTGCCCGGTGGCGATACGATCGACGCCATCGCGCCGCTGCCGGCCGAGGCGCTACGGATCGACGCGCGCGCGCTGGAACTGCTCCGCCGTCTGGGGGTGGAGACGGTGGCGGAGGTGGTGGCAATGCCGCGCGCGCCGCTGGTGCGGCGGTTTGGGGCGGCGTTCGTCACGCGCATCGATCAGGCCAGCGGACAGGTTGCCGAGCCGCTCGATCCCATCATCCCCCCGGTCGCGATCACGGTGGAGCAGCGTTTCGCGGAACCATTGCTGACCGCCGAGCCGATCGCCTATTGGATCGGGCAATTGGTCCAGCGGCTGGCGGACGAACTCGCCAAGGCGGGCCGCGGCGCGCGCACGCTGGTGCTGGCGGCGGCGCGGATCGACACACACGTCCAGACGATCCGCATCGGGCTGGCGCGCGCGACGCGGACGCCGGATCATCTGCTTCGGCTGCTGGTACGACGGATCGACCGACTCGACCCCGGATTCGGGATCGAGGCACTGACGCTGCACGTCCAGCGCGCCGATCCCCTGGGAGCGGAGGCGTTCGACGGCGATCTGGCGGAGGGAGAGCGGCCTGATCTGGCGCCGCTGGTCGATGCGATCGTCAACCGCATCGGCACACGCCGGCTGTGGCGCGCGCGCGCGATCGATAGTGACGTGCCCGAACGCTCGGTCGGCGGCGCCGCGCCGCTCGACCCGCCGGAACGGGCGGCTCCGTCCTGGCGCCGCGACGATGTCCGCCGGCTCGACCAGCGCGGGCAGGATCACCCCTGGCATCCCCGCTGGCCTCGCCCGGCACGGCTGCTGCGCCGGCCCGAGCCGGTCGACAACGTCATGGCGGGATTTCCCGATCAGCCGCCGCGCCGCTTCACCTGGCGCGGGGTGACGCATCGCATCGTGCGCGGCGACGGGCCGGAACGGATCACCGGCGAATGGTGGCGGCGCAGCGGCGAGCGCGACGCGATACGCGATTATTATCAGGTCGAGGATGAGGACGGCCGCCGCTTCTGGCTGTTCCGCCGCGGCGACGGCGAACGCGCGGCCACCGGCGACCTTTCATGGTATGTGCATGGCACATTCGGCTGACCCCCGCTCACAGGGGCGATCACAGGCGCGCGTCGACCGCCTTCTGATGCCCCGCGACGGCGCAGGACAGAATCGTCGCATCGACGGCAAGCATGACGGCGATCAGCGCGCTGCATTTCGTCGATCAGTGTCAGGTATTTCGCTTTGAACTCGGTCGCGCTCGCCACCTTGCCCATCGCGGCACCTCATAATCCGTACAAGCTACATAGTCAGAATCGGCCGTGACATACAGCGAGCTGCAGGTCACCACGCATTTCTCGTTCCTGCGCGGCGCGTCGTCGTGCGAGGAATTGTTCGCCGCCGCCGCGCTGATGGAGATGCCCGCGCTGGGGATCGTCGATCGCAATTCGGTCGCCGGGGTGGTCCGTGCGCTCTACGCCAGCGAACAGGTGGCGAAGGAGCACGGGCAGCATGTCCGCGCGATCCCGGGATGCCGGCTCGACCTGGTCGACGGCACCGGCATCCTGGTCTGGCCGGAGGATCGCGCCGGCTGGACGCGGCTGACCCGGCTGCTGTCGCGCGGCAAGAACCGCGCCGACCCGAAGCGCGGCGAAAAAGGGCGATGCTTCCTGCACTGGGACGATGTCGCCGACGCCGCAGAGGGGCTGGTGGCCGCGCTGGTACCGGGAGAGGACGGTCCCGATCCGGCGGCGCTGCGCTGGATGGCGGACGTATTCGGCGCGCGCGGCCATGTCTGCCTGACACCGCAGCGCCGCCCCGGCGAGGCGTTGCGCTGGCACGAGGCGGATCGTGCCGCACGCACGCACGGCCTGACCCCGCTCGCCACCGGCGACGTGCTGTACCACCACCCCGATCGCCGCATGTTGCAGGACGTCGTCACCGCGATCCGCGAGAAATGCACGATCGACGAACTGGGGCTGCGACGCGAACGCCACGCCGATCGCCATCTGAAACCACCGCAGGCGATGGCGCGGCTGTTCCGCCATCATCCAGATGCGCTGCTGGCGGTGGAGGCGATCGTGGAACGCTGCACCTTCTCGCTGCGCGACCTGAGCTACCAATATCCGCAGGAAGCGGTGATCCCCGGCAAGACCCCGCAACAGGCGCTGGCGACGCTGGCGTGGAACGGGTTGCGCCAGCGTTTCGCGGGCGATCCGCCGCTCCCCTATCGCGAGAAGCTGGAGCATGAACTGCGGCTGGTCGAGAAGATGGGCTATGCGCCCTATTTCCTGACCGTCAACTCGATCGTGCAATATGCGCGCAGCCAGGAAATCCTGTGCCAGGGGCGCGGCTCGGCGGCCAATTCGGTGATCTGCTTCGTGCTGGGCATCACTTCGATCGATCCGGTCAAGCACCAGTTGCTGTTCGAGCGCTTCGTCTCGGAAGAACGCAGCGAACCACCCGACATCGACGTCGATTTCGAACATGAACGACGCGAGGAAGTGATCCAGTGGATCTACGAAAGCTACGGCCGCGACCATGCCGCGCTGACCGCGGTGGTCAGCCGCTTTCGTACACGCGGGGCGATCCGCGAGGTCGGCAAGGTGCTGGGCCTGCCCGAGGACATGACCGGCGCGCTGGCATCGCAGGTATGGGGCTGGTCGAACGAAGGCGTGCCGACCGCGCACGTCACGGCGCTGAATCTCGATGCGGGCGAACCCCGGCTCGCGCTCGCGCTGGAACTGGCGAAGGAACTGATCGGCACGCCACGCCACCTGTCGCAGCATCCCGGCGGTTTCGTGCTGACCCGCGCCCCGCTCCATGATCTCGTCCCGATCGAGCCCGCCGCGATGGAAGAGCGGCATGTGATCGAATGGGAGAAGAACGATATCGAGGAACTCGGCTTCATGAAGGTCGATATCCTGGGGCTTGGCATGCTCGGCTGCATGCGGCGCGCGTTCGACCTGCTGGCGGAGCACAAGGGCGTTGCGATGACGCTGTCCAGCCCGGCGTTGCAGGAGGACGATCCGGCCACCTATGCGATGATCCAGGAGGCGGATACGCTGGGGGTGTTCCAGATCGAAAGCCGTGCGCAGATGAGCATGCTGCCACGGATGAAGCCAAAGAAATTCTACGACATCGCGATCCAGGTCGCGATCGTGCGGCCCGGCCCGATCCAAGGCGACATGGTCCACCCCTATCTGAAGCGCCGTGAGGGCAAGGAGCCGATCGAATATCCCAGCCCGGCCTTGCGCGTGGTGCTGGAAAAGACGCTGGGCATTCCGCTGTTCCAGGAACAGGCGATGCAGGTCGCGATCATCGGCGCCAATTTCACCCCCGGCGAGGCCGACGAGCTGCGCCGCGCGATGGCGACGTTCAAGCTGACCGGTGGTGTCGGACGTTTCCATGCCAAGCTGGTCGACGGCATGCGCGTGAACGGCATTTCGCCGGTCTTCGCCGAACGACTGGTCAAGCAGATCGAGGGGTTCGGCAGCTATGGCTTTCCCGAAAGCCATGCCGCCAGCTTCGCCAAGATCGCCTATGCCTCGTCATGGATGAAATGCCATCATCCCGACGTCTTCTGCGCCGCGCTGCTGAATGCGCAGCCGATGGGCTTCTACGCCCCGGCGCAGATCGTGCGCGACGCGCGTGACCATGGGGTCGTCATCCGCCCGGTCTGCGTGCTCGACAGCGACTGGGACACTACGCTGGTCGGTCCGGCGGGGGCGGCGCGGCATGCGCTGCGGCTGGGGCTGCGGATCGTCAACGGCCTGTCGGGCGAGGATGCCGGCCGCATCCTGTCGGCACGGGCGCAGGCGCGCTTCGGCTCGATCGAGGATATCTGGCGCCGCTCGGGCGTGCCACTGGCGACGCTGGAGAAGCTGGCACGGGCCGACGCCTTCCATGCGCTGGGTCTGGACCGGCGGCAGGCGTTGTGGACGATCCGCGGGCTGGGCGAGGCGCCGTTGCCGCTGCTCGCCGGGATCGAGCGGCGCGAGGAGCCGGTCACGCTCGCGCGGCTGACCGGCGGGCGCGAGGTGGTGGAGGATTATCGCGCCACGCAATTGTCGCTGCGCGCGCACCCGCTATCGTTCCTGCGCGACGGACTGGCGGCACAGCGCATCGTCCGCTGCGCCGAACTAGGCGCATATGATGGCCGGCATGTCGAGGTCGCCGGCATCATCCTGGTGCGGCAGCGCCCGGGATCAGCCAAGGGCGTGCTGTTCATCACCATCGAGGACGAAACCGGGGTCGCCAACGGCATCCTGTGGCCCGATCGGTTCGAGGCACAGCGCCGCACCGTGATGTCCGCCGCGATGGTCAGCTTGAAGGGCCGGGTGCAGAAGGAGGGCAAGGTGATCCACGTGATCGTCGACCGCGTCCTCGATCGCACCCCGTTGCTGCGTTCGGTCGGCGATATCGACGCGCTCCCCAGCCTGGTCGCGCGCGGCGACGGCGCGACGCATCCCGGCGCGCCGGATCGTGGCGACAAGGGCTACAGGCAGCCGGTTTGGCGCCCCCGATCGGACTATCATTACCGGGAGCGGGTGGAGGATGTGATCCCGATCCGCAGCCACGATTTCCACTGAAGCACGGCGTACCACGGCGCGCGAGGCCCTGGCCTCCACTCGCGCGACGGCTACCGCCGGCCTGACGACAAGGGGGCCATTGGACGCCCGCGATGAGGAAAGTGGGAGGCTTCTGTTGCCCGGTGCCTCCCGTACCGCTGGAATCCCCTTCTGTTGCCCGGTGGGGTCCAACCGCGCTATTTT
>NZ_JBELIE010000042.1:0-21944 GCF_042091075.1 Sphingomonas sp.
GGGAGCTGGCGAGGGAGCGGGATCGGCGGAAGCGGTTGAGCCCGGCGGCGCCGCTCCCTATGTCCGGCGTGCCGGTGCCGGCGCCCCCGCGCGGGGTGCGTCCCGCGGCGGCAAGGCGACCCCCGACGATGGGACGCCGTCCCAGCCCCGCTTGTTCTGAAGGCCTGATCCGATGCTGATGTCCCACACCGACCGACCCGCCAAGATCCACTATATGGCCAACGGCTTCCGCGTGCTGGCGCCGGGCGACCATGTGCCCTGCGCGGTCACCGGCGCACGCATACCGCTGGAGGACCTGCGCTACTGGGACGTCACGACGCAACGCCCCTTCGCCACCGCCGCCATTGCGAGCGAGGAGATGCGGCCGGCGTGAGGGTCATTGCAGACGTTTGACCTGAACCACCTGCCGCCCGAAATCACCTTTGAAAGCACCCATCACGCCCTTGCGCAGGACCAATGGCGCATTGTCGCGTGGCGGGAAACGAAGCATCTCCAGCGTCGTCCAAACGGTGTTGTCCGCCAGCCATAGCGTCCACCTGTTGGTACGCTGATCATAGGAGCTGCGGCGTATCGTGGTGCTCAATTCCTGCACCTCGCCGGCGTCTCCCAGGCCGGCATCGACTTGCGCCGGCAATCCGAACTGCGCCCGACGCCGTTCCACCACCTTCTCGCGATCGAGGACGATCAGGTCCCCCTTCCTCGTGGCGGCCGACATCGCGTCCACGGCCTTGTCGTAACAACCCACGCGGGTGGCGACGTCAGCGATCGGGCGACATGCTTCGATTGCCGTCACGAGACGGGTGGTGGGGGTGCGATCGCTCGCGAAAGTGTGACCTGACAGCAACGAAGCGCCGATGGCGCAGCCGCCGACAAGAACCTTTCTCAACGACATTCAGGCATTCCTTCACTCGGTATGTGCCGGACGACATACCTTTTCGCAATGATGCGATACAATGTGTGAGAATATTGCAACACAATGGCATCAAAGCAAATGGGCCACTACGGCACTGATTGTCTTTGGTCCATCATACTGGATATGCCCGTAACAATCTTGTCGGAATCGTTGCACACGGCATCGCTTCCGGCGAGTAAAGAGGGGCTAATATATGGCAATTCAAACTCGTACGCGCCTGCTCGCGACGACCCTGTTCGCGGGTGTCGCGGCGTTCACTCCGGCGGCGATGGCGCAGACCACGTCACAGGCCGGTGCGACCCAGGAAACGACCAACGACGGCACACCGCTGACGAACGACAACAGCCAGGGTGATATCATTGTCACCGGGACGCTGATCCGTAACCCGAACATCGTCGCGTCGAGCCCCGTCGCCGTCGTGACCGAGAGCGAGTTGCAGCTGCGCAACATTGTCAACGCCGAGCAGGCCATCCGCGACGTGCCGGGTGCGGTCGCCGGCACCGGCAGCCAGGTCAACAACGGGAATGGCGGCTTTGCGACCGCCAACCTTCGCGGCCTTGGTTCGCAGCGTAACCTGATCCTGCTCGACGGTGACCGGATGGTGACGGCGAACCAGCAGGGGACGGTTGACCTCAACAACATCCCGCTCGCGCTGGTGCAGCGCACGGACGTTCTGACCGGCGGCGCTTCCACCACCTATGGCGCCGACGCGGTGTCCGGTGTCATCAACTTCATCACCCGGTCCGACTTCGCGGGCGTCGACGCTTCGGCCTCGCAGCGCATCACCGAGCGTGGCGACGCGAACCTGTTCCGCGCCGACGTGTCGATCGGTGCGAACTTCGACGACGGACGCGGCAATGCGGTGTTCAGTGTTGGCTATCAGGAAGCTGACGCGCTCTACCAGGGCTCGCGTGACGTTTCGGTGTTCACGATCGGCGGCAACAACGGCGTCGCCGCTGGGGCGTCGCCCACGTCGGTTCCTACGCGACTGACCTTTTCCGATGGTTCGGATCGTCAGATCAACCCGAACGGCACCGCGCTGCAGAACTTCTACAGCGGCTTCAACTTTGCACCGTACAACATCTTCGTGACGCCGTTTAAGCGTTACAACATGTACGGCGCGGCGAAGTACGACGTGTCGGATACGGTCGAAGTGTATACCCGTGGTATCTTCTCGAAGAACGTCGTGTCGACGATTATCGCGCCGTCGGGTATCTTCGGTGAAGCGCTGACTGTTCCGGGTAACAATCCATATCTGCCCGCCGCCGTCCGCGACGAGATTTGCACCAAGGCGGGTATCGCGCTGGGCGCAACCTGCAACAACAATGCAGCGCTGCCGATCACGGTGTTCCGCCGCACGGTGGAGATCGGGCCGCGTATTTCCGAATACACGACCCAGTTCTTCGACTATAAGGCAGGGCTGCGTCTGAACATCAGCGGTTCGACCAAGCTTGACGTGTCGGGCGCCTATGGCGAAAGCACGCTGGACCAGGTCCAGTCGGGCTACGTTCTGCGCTCGCGCGTGCAGCAGGCGTTGAACGCAAACAACACCACCACCTGCCAGGTAACCACCAACAACTGCGTGCCGCTCAACCTGTTCGGGCCGGCCGGCTCGATCACGGCCGATCAGGCGGCGTTCCTGAACGGTTCGTCGACCATCGCGATCAAGAACGCGTTGTCGCAGGCGAAGGCGGTTCTGACCGGCAACTTTGACTCGTTCTCGCCGGTCAGCACGAATCCGGTCGGCTATGCGATCGGTGCCGAGTATCGCAAGTACACCTACGTCCGTCGTCCCGACTCGCTGGCGATTTCGCCGGGTGAATTGGGTGGCGCGGGTGGCGCGATCCTGCCGTTCGCTGGCGGTTACGAGGTGAAGGAAGCCTATGGCGAGATCATCGCGCCGCTGATCGCGGATGCGCCGTTCTTCCATTCGCTGACGATCGAAGGTGGCGTCCGCTATTCGGACTATAAGGTGGATGCGGCGACCAGCCCGTCGTTCAACGCCACGACCTGGAAGGCCGGCGGCAGCTGGGAACCGATCCAGGCGATCAAGTTCCGCGGCAACTATCAGCGCGCGGTTCGCGCCCCGAACATCGCCGAACTGTTCGCTCCTTCGGTGACCGGCCTCGCCAACCAGGCGACCGACCCGTGCGGTGGCGCTGCGCCACTCAGCAGCGCCAACCTGCGCCAGGCCTGCCTTAACCAGGGTGCCCCGGTCGGTACGATCGGCGTCATCGGTGCGCCGGCAGCTGGTCAGGTGAACGTGACGGGTGGTGGCAACATCAACATCCGTCCGGAAATCGCCGACACCTTTACTGCTGGCGTGGTCATTCAGCCGAAGGGCGTCGTTCCGGGGCTGACCATCACCGCCGATTATTACAACATCATCATCAACAACGCGATCACGCTGGCGACCCCGGGCGACATCCTGGCAAACTGCTTTGGTACCAACCCGGCGGCAATCACGGCGGCTCAGGCGGCTTCGACGGCCTGCACCAGCATCCGTCGTAACCCGACTGACGGTCGTCTGAGCGGCTCTCCCGCCAACACGGCGGGTCTGCCGCAGCCGCTCACCAATGAAGGGCGTCTCGCTACCGACGGTGTCGACGTAAACCTGAACTACCAGCGTGATATGGGTCTGTTCGGGCTGACGCTGAACTTCGCCGGCAACTGGACGCACAAGAATACGTTCCGTGCGTCGCCGACCGCGTACAACCGCGACTGCGCCGGCTACTACAGCGTCAACTGCCTGTCGATCCAGCCGGAGTTCTCGTGGAACCAGCGCACGACCTTCAGCTTCGACAAGATCGATCTGTCGGTGCTGTGGCGTTACCTGGCGCCTTCGCGTTATGAAGGCATCGCTCCGGATGCAGCGCAGCGTGGTGTTGTGCCGGCGTTCCAGGGCGTGCTGACGGGGCCCACCCCGCTGGCGGGCCAGTCGGTGAACTTCAACCGTATCGGTGCCTACCACTACTTCGACCTGTCGGCCCGCTTCCAGGCGAGCGAGAACTTCGACTTCACGTTCAGCGTGGCGAACCTGTTCGATCGTAAGCCGCCGGTGATTGGTAACGGCCTTGCCGACACCAGCTTCGGCTCGGGCAACACCTATCCGTCGACCTATGACGTGCTGGGTCGTACCTTCAACGTGGGTGCGCGCCTGCACTTCTAGACGATAGAGTCAACGACCAGACTAAAGGGGCGGGCTTCGGCTCGCCCTTTTTTTGTTTTCAGGCGCAAATCCGTCCCCCGCGATCATTGTTCGTCCGCCGTTGCGGCGGTAGGCATCGATGATGGATGACCGTGATCTTCAGCAAGCATTGCAGGCAGCGATCGCAGCGCAGCGTTCCGGCCGCCATCCAGAAGCGCTGACCATCTTTTCGCGCATCGTTGAATCCGGCCGGGATCATCCGATGGCGCTCAATGCGCTCGGCATGGCGGCACTGTCCCAGCAGGACGGGGAAGGCGCGGCGCGCTATTTTCGTCGCGCCGCCACCGCGGATCCAACCGCACCCGAACTCTGGATGAATGCCGCGAAGGGATACCGGATCGCGGGTGATCCGACTGGCGAACGCGAGGCGCTGCAACAGGCCCTGGCGATCGATCAGCGTCATTTCATGGCTCTGGTTCGTATGGCCGAATGGCATGAACGGGCCGGTCAGATGCCGGACGCCGCGACACGTTGGGCGCAGGTTCTGGCGCTGGGCGCGCAGATTGACGAGCCAGCACCTGCCCTGCAGCAAATCCTTGGTCATGCGCAAAGCGCTGTCGAGCGGCAGCACGGGCAACTGGCCGAGGGTATCGAGCGCGCGTTGTCGGGCAAGCTTTCGTCCCTGCTTCCCAGGGATCGGCGACGTTTCGATGCCTGTGTCGATCATGCGCTGGGCCGTCGCCGGATCTACAGTAACATCTGCACCGGGATGCATTTCCCGTTCCTGCCTGCCGAGGAATTCTTCGAGCGCGAGCATTTTCCCTGGCTCGAGGAGATCGAAGCGCAAACGGACGTCATCCGTAGCGAGTTGCTGGCGATCCTTGCGGATCGCGACGAGCAATTCCGCCCCTATATCGATATGCCGGCTGGCACGCCGGACAACAAATGGTCTTCGCTGAACCATTCCCTTGCCTGGGGTGCGCTGCATCTGTGGAAGGATGGGCAGCGCGATGACGACATTTGTCGTCGTGCGCCCCGCACCGCCGCCGCGGTGGAAGCGCTCCCGCTGTCTGATCTGCCGGGCCGGACGCCTACCGTCTTCTTCTCCATCCTGCGTCCGGGCACGCATCTGCCCGCGCATACCGGGGTCAGCAATCTGCGATCGATCGTGCATCTGCCGCTGATCGTGCCGGAGGGATGTCGTTTCCGGGTGGGGGGAGACACCCGGTCATGGGAGGTCGGTCGCGCATGGGTTTTCGACGACACGATTGATCACGAGGCGTGGAATACGTCGGACGAACTACGCGCGATCCTGATCTTCGATGTCTGGAACCCCTATATCACGCCCATCGAGCGCGATCTGCTTCGATCATTCTATGATGCTACCGTATCGATGGGCGAAGGCAGCAACGCGCTTATCGCGGTCGGTGAATAGCCTCGCCCCTCAGAACAACACCGCCACTTCCTCCTTCGACAGGTCGATCCCGAACATCATGCTGAGGCGCATGCGATAGACGCGGGGGTCGGTGATCTCTCCGCTGGCGGTCGCGCCGGCTGCGTGGCGGCGGTAGGTGCGGTCGGTCAGGCTGGCGAAGCCATGCGGCAGGACGATGCTGACGACATTGTGGTTGGTGAAGCGGCTGCCGGGGGCGGTGGCGGACCAATGGTTGCCCATCGCCAGATCGCTGTGCGCGACCTCTCCCAGCGTAAAGCTGTATTGCGGCTGCCACCCCTCACCGCCGCCGCGCCCGTCGGTGCTGTGGGCATCGCCGTCGCGCAGCAGCATCCAGCCGCCGGTGCCGGCACGCGGATCGTCGCGACGCAAGGTGAAGCGCGCGCCGTCCGGGGCGATGGCGTCCGCGCCATCGGCCAGCGGCATGACCGGCGCGAAGCTGCCGCCGAAACCGGTATCCGCGATCCAGTCGCTGCCATCGATCGTCACCAGTGACAGTGTATGCGTCAACGGCGGGGTGTCCTGCGCGCCCAGCCATACGCGCGCCAGCAACGGCCGCGCCGTGAACCCGAGCGCCGCCAGCGCATCGAGAAACAGCCGATTGTGCTCGAAGCAATAGCCGCCCCGGCGCGCGGTCACTAGCTTCGCGAACACCGCCGCGCTGTCGATCGCGATGCCGCGACCCAGCCGAACGTCGAGATTCTCGAAAGGGACGCGCTGGCGATGCTGGAATTGCAGGCGGGCGAGCCCCGCCATGTCCCGGGTGGGGCGCGCGGGCATTTCGAGGCGGGCGAGATAGGCGTCGAGATCGAACATGCCGATTCGACTAGCGGGAAAGCGCGAGGAAGAGAACGGTGGGACAGATCCGCGCCGCATGCGTTAAAAGGAACGTCATGCTGCTCCGCCTTCCGCCGCCGCGACGGTTGTTGCCGTTCGCCTCCTTCGCCGCGCTGTTCCTGTCCGGGTGTCAGGACGGGGTGGAACTGACCAATGCGTCGATCGCGGAAGTGGCGGCCGCAAGTGCGTCGATCGCGCGTCCGGACGCGGGGGCGTGGCGAACCGAAGCGATGCTGACGGCATTCGATCCGGGCGCGCAACATTCGCCGATGGCGGAAGCGTTGGCCGCGCAGCTGGGAAAGAGGACGACCACCGAAGCGTGCCTTTCCGCCGCCGATGCCAGCCAGCCGTTGTTTGGCGATCTCACCCCGACGCAGGGCGCGAATTGCATGTTTCGCCGCTTCACGCTGGTGAAGGGGCGGCTCGACGCCGAAATGACGTGCCGCAATGCCGCCGGGCAGCGGCTGGAGGTGAGCCAGCGCGGGGCCTATGCCAGCGACAGGGTGGATCTGACCGCGACGGTGAAACGGACCGAGGCGAATGGCGTTTCGGCGGGAGGCATGACGACGCACGTACGTGGCAAGCGGATCGGAGAATGTTCGCCGGGATGAGTTGACCCGCCAGTCCCGCGCGGTCATCCCGCTGATCGATCATAAAGAATGGAGGAGGTGAGGATGAGCGACCTGACGGGGCTGGAACTGCGGTCCACCGCTGACGCCGACGGGCGCCTGACACTGAACCTTGAGGAAGTGACGCTCGCAGCGCCCGCGCCGGACGAGGTGATCGTGCGCGTCGAGGCCACGCCGATCAACCCGTCGGATCTGGGCCTGTTGCTCGGGCCGGCCGATGTGTCGACGCTCGAAACCTCGGGCACGGCGGAGCGGCCCGTCGTTTCGTTTCGGGTGCCGAAGGAGCGGATCGGCGGCGTTCGCGCGCGGCTTGGCCAGTCGCTGCCGGTCGGCAACGAAGGGGCGGGCACGGTGATCGACGCCGGCGCGGAGGCGAAGGCGCTGATCGGTCGCAAGGTCGGCATGATGGGCGGTGCGATGTATGCGCAATATCGCAAGCTGAAGGCGCGTGATGTGGTGCCGCTGCCCGACGGGGCCAGTGCCGCCGATGGCGCGGCGATGTTCGTCAACCCGCTGACCGCGCTCGCCTTCGTCGAAACCATGCGGATGGAGGGGCATCATGCGATCGTCCATACCGCCGCGGCATCGAACCTGGGGCAGATGCTGCAGAAGATCTGCCTGAAGGACGGGGTGCCGCTGGTGAACATCGTCCGCAACGAAGCGCAGGAAAAAATCCTGCGCGATATCGGAGCGACGCACGTCCTCAACAGCAAGGCCGACGATTTTCGCGCCCGGCTGGTCGATGCGATCGCGGAAACCGGCGCCACGATCGCATTCGATGCGATTGGCGGGGGTTCGCTGGGCAGCGATGTCGTCCAGGCGATGGAGCAGGCGGCGAACCGCAAGATGACCGAATACAGTCGCTATGGGTCCAACACGTTCAAGCAGCTATACATTTATGGCGGGCTTGATCTCGGGCCGACGATGCTCAACCGGCTGGCGTTCGGTTTTCAGTGGAGCGTGTCGGGGTTCCTGCTCACGCCGTTCATGCAAAAGGCGGGCAAGGACGTGGTCGGTCGCATGCGCCAGCGGGTGGTGGACGAACTGACGACTACCTTCGCCAGCGGCTATACCGCGACGATCGGCCTCGCCGAGGCGCTGCATCCCGATGTGCTGCGCGCCTATGAGCGCAAGGCGACCGGGGAGAAGTATCTGATCGATCCGACCCGATAAGCGGACGGCCGTCGATGTCCCGGCGCCACGCGCGCGCCGGTGCCGGGCAACGACGGCGGGGCCATCATGCCCGGGCACATGTCACAAGTTAGCGAAGCGCTCGCGCCGCCGGTGTGCTGAGGCAGCGCAACATCTCCGCGCGCTCCGTCGTGGCGCGGCGTGCGGGCGCGGTATAAGCGGGCACGTCGAACGGCACGCCGATCGGTGCGGCATCAAAGCCGCGATTGCCGACGCAGGCGTTCGCCAGCGCCAGCAGCTTCGGTGGGGTGTCATAGCCTTCGTAGGTGAGCCGGAACGTGCCCCAATGGATCGCCAGCGCATGGGCCGCGCCGAGCCGCTGGTGCACCAGCGCCGCCTCCGCGGGGCCGATATGGCTGCCGGCGGACATCTGGCCCGGGACGAAGCGGAACGCGCCGATCGGGATCATCGCGAAGCGGATCGGGCCCAGCGCGGCGGCCTCGCCCGGCCATTGTCCGTCGCCGAAGCCGGTGTCCCCCGCGAAGAAGATATTGCCGCCCGGCAACGTGATGACGAAGCTGGACCACAAGGCGCGGTTGCGGTCGGTGAACCAGCGGCTGCCCCAATGATGATTGCGCGTGACCGCGACGTCGATCCCCGGGCGGATCGTCGCGCGCTGCCCCCAGTCGAGCGCGGTGGCTTGCGCGCCGCTGGACGCGATGACGCTGTCGTTGCCGAGGCTGGTGATGATGCGCGGGTGATCGCGGCGCCACAGGCGCTGCAATGTGCGCTGGTCGAGGTGATCGTAGTGATTGTGGCTGACGAGGACGAGGTCGATCGGGGGCAGATCATCGAGAGCCACACCCGGCATTGCGACCCGTTTTGGCCCCAGGCCCAGCGGGCCGGCGCGGTCGGCCCATACCGGATCGGTCAGGATATTCAGTCCCTGCGTCTGGATCAGCACGCTGGCATGGCCGATCCATGTCACCAGCATGCGTTCGCCATCGACGCGCGCCGGCGGCTTGGCGGGGGTGACGGGCACGTTGCGCGGCCATGCGGGGCGCCCGTCGCTGCCGGTCAGGTACCGCCAGAAGAAGCCGCCCCGCGAACCGCCCGTCGCAGTGCCGGGCGGGCGGAGAGTGTCGGTGTCGCCATCGGGGTTGAAGAAGCGCGCGCCGTCATAATGATCCGACGCCGGGCCTTCGTAATAGATGCGATCGAGGAAGCGCGGTACGATCGTGATCGCCAGACCGGCCAGGATCACCAGCAGCAGTAATGTGCTCGCGACGATTTTCAGCACCAGCGCCACGAATAGCCTTCCTGCCGGGGGGAGGGCGCCGTGGTGCGCTACCCCAGCCTGTTTGTCACCGCGGTTATCGCAGCAGCTCGTCCCGAATTCGTATCGCCCGGATCGATAGCCGAACCTCGATCATGAATGCCGAAAAGGCGAGGATCAGCAACGACATCGCGACGATGAACGTGAAGGCAACGATATGACCGAGGCGATAGTTGCTCAGCGCGCCGATAAACAGCATCGCGACCACGCCGCAGGTGGCGACCGCGCTGGCGACCGCGAGCGACAGCGCTGCGTTGATGATGCCCATCCGGCGCGAGAGCAATCGCAGCTCGGCGACCAGCTGCGCGCGCTTTCCATCGGCGAGCGCGCCATGCTGCTCCTCCAACTGGCGGGCGCGATCGACGACGCGCGACAGCCGCCCCGCGACGACGTTCAGCAAGGCGCCGATGCCGGTCAACATGAAGACCGGGCTGAGCGAGGCATGGATCGCCTCGACGATCGTGGGAAGCGCGGGAGGGTAGCTCATCCGGAATGACTGTGCCCTGTCGCCGCGCCCGCCGCAATCGCCCGGCGGCAACTCGCTGATCGGCGGGAATGGCCGATCACGTCGCGGCGGTATTGCGCAGGATCGATTCGACCGCGTCGAGGATGCCGGCCAGTGCCTCGGGCCGGCTCCAGAAATGATGATCGCCGGTGTCGGAACGGTCCAGCGCGGCTTCGCGTGCGGCGAGCAGCGTCTGCAACGCCAGCCCCGCGAACAGCACGCGCTGCTTGACCACCGCCGGGGGCAACGGCGCCAGCAGTCGATGGACGTGCGCGATATAGCGGGCGTAGCTTTCGGAATGTTCGGACACCGAGTCACGAAAAAGGTCGCGGCGTTCGTTCTGGACGTTGACGATGAAGCGGAGGTAGGTTTCCTCCTCCCCGGTCGATCCGCGCAATTCGATATTCGGCAGCACGATCGCGCGGACCAGATCGCGCAGCGTCATCGCGTCGCCCTTCGCCTCCGCCGCGTCGATCAGCGCCGCGCGCCCGGCATCGATCAGGTCGGCGCCGTCGATCAGCAGCTCGCGCAGCAGATCGTCCTTGCTGCCGAAATAATAATGGACCGCGGCGGCGTTGCGCTGTCCGGCCGCCTCGACCACCTCGCGCATGCCGACGGCGGCGATGCCACGCTCCGCGAACAGGCGCCGCGCCGCACGCTTCAATTCGTTGCGGGTGGCGCCGCCACGGGTGGCGGGCGAGGAGGCGGATGTCGCGTTCATGGCCGGCCAGCATCGGATAATCGCACGCCCGCCGCAAGCCGTTGACCCCGCGCGCGATCAATGGCGCGACGTGGCGCGGTTATCGCCGCTCCGCCGCCAGTCGCGAGATCAGGATCGCGCTGCGCAGCGCCTGACGCTGGATGCTCGGCAGGTCGACCCATTCGCCCTCGGCATGCGCGCCGCCGCCCGCCGGGCCCATGCCGCCAATCGTGTCCGCCTCCGCCGCGACGAAGCTCGAATCCGCCGCGCCGCGCTTCGCCGGGTCGTATTCCGGCATGTCGGGCAGTCCGAGATCGCGATTGACGGTGTTGAGCCGGCCCAGCAGCGCGCGATTGCCCGGCGTCGGCGCCATCGGCGGATAGCCGTCGGCGAAGGTCAGCGTCGCCCCGGTCTTCGGCAGATGCTGTGCCACGATCGCCTGCATCTTTGCCTGCACACGCGCCTCCTGCTCGGGCGTCAGCGCCCGCAGGTCGCCGCGCGCCACCGCGCGCTCCGCGACGATATTGGTCTTGCCCGACGCCGTCGCGGCAAAGCCCTCGGCGGCGAAGCCGGCGGGCGTGCCGCCCGCCATGACGCCGACATTATAGGTCAGGTTGGCCTCGGGCAGGTCGCGACGGAAGGTGTCGAGAATACGCGCCAGTTCGTAATTGGCGCCATAGCCCAGGTCCGCGCCGAACACCCCGCCGGAATGGCCGGGCACGCCGGTCGTCTCCAGTTCCCAGTCGGTCGCGCCGCGCCGTGCGATGGTGCCCGCATCGCCCTGCGGCGTAACCGCCAGCCCCTCATATTCCAGCGCGACATCGGCCCATTTTCCCGCCGCGACCAGATCGGCGCGCGATGTCGATAGCGGCTTCCCCGTCCGCTCCTCGTCGCCGGTCAGGACGACCATGATGTCAGCGTTCTTCAGCGTGCCCGCCGCCTGCATCGCGCGCAACGCTGCGATGATGACGGTCAGCCCGCCCTTGTCGTCACCGACACCGGGGCCGATCGCGCGATCGCCGTCGCGACGAAAGCCCGTGAAGCGGCTGTCGGGTTCGAACACGGTGTCGAGATGGCCGATCATCAGCACCCGCTTGCCGCGTCCGTTGCCCTTGTGCGTCGCGATCAGATGACCCGCACGACCCGTCGCGCGCATGTCCGCCCAGCGTACCGCGAAGCCGAGCGCGGTCAGTTCGGTGCGCATCATCTCCCCGACTTTCGTGACACCGGGCAGGTTGAGCGTGCCGGAGTTCTGCATCACCAGCCGCTCGAGCAACGCGGCGTCATGCGTGGCTTCCGCCTCGGTGGCGGTGCGCATGCGGGTCTCGGCGGGCGTCAGCGATGCCCGCGCGGGGGCGGTGGTGGCCAAAAGGGCGGCGGTCAGCAGCAGCGGGCGGATCATGGGCGTGACTGTAGCGACCATGCCGGTTCAGTAAAATGTAATGATGTATTGCGCGCGCGCCGTTGCGGCGTCGGAACGGTTGAAGCGATGCGCCGGGAAAATATCTCGGCAGGGTCACCGGGCAGGATGGTTCGGGACACCGCAAGGAGAAGAAACGTGAGCATCATCGTCATCGCCGGGCTGCTGCTCGGTTCCCCCATCGCCGGTGACGCGCATCAGGTGCAGGTGGAGCATCGCGGCACGCCGGTCGACGTCACCTATCGCAGCGACGTCCGTATCGCGCACCGGCAGGTGGGCGCGGTCGGCGCCCCCGGTCGCCCGAGCGCGCTGCGCTGTACCTGGGCCGCGTCGGTGGATGTCCACCGCGAGCTGCGCCACCCGGCGGGACATGTCAGCGCGCGCCAGATCAGTAGCGACGCTGTCGCGATCAGCGGTTCCCGCCCCGGCTGGTGCGAGGCGTCCCGCCAGGCGATCGCGCAGGACGTTGCGGCGGAACGTGCACGCCTTCGGTCGCATGTCGAGGTGATCGCCGCCGCTGACCGCGATGCGGTGCTCGCCGAACTGGACACGGTGAGCGGAGGAATGCGAAGCTAGGGAATGCATACATCTCGTCTTTATGCCGCCGCGCTGTTCGGCGCGGCGGCGGTTGCGTCGCCATTCCCTGCCGCCGTCGCGCAGGTCACCCCCCATGCCAGCATCGAGCTCTCGACCGACGAGCGGCGGCGCGGGATCAGCTGGAGCGATGGCGACGTCGCCCCCGCCGCCGCCGCGCGACTCGACCTGCCGGCCGGCTTCGACATCGGCGCGCGGGTCACCGGGCTACGCGCGAGCGCGCGGCACGGCGGCGCCGATGCGGTGGTCGACGCGACGCTCGGCTATAGTCGCTACGCCGGCGCGATCCGGCTCGATGGCTTCGTCACCGGGCATCTGTTCGCCGGCGGGATCGAGCGGCTGGACTATCTGGAGGTCGGCGGGGGGGCGAGCTATTCGCTCGGGCCGGCGGAACTGGGAGCGGAGGCGCGCTACGCGCCGTCGCAATCGGCGATCGGCGGCGACAATCTCTATCTCGCGCTGCGTGGACGCGTGGGCGTGCCCGCCACGCCGTACAGCATCACCGGCAGCGTCGGGCGGTCGAGCGGCGGCGTCGACGATCCCGAGCGTGCCGCGCGGCTGCGCCCGCTCGGGCGCTATCATGACTGGTCGGTGGGGGTGCAGCGCATCACCGGCCCGGTAACGCTGGGCCTGGAATATACCGGCACCGATATCAGCGACGACGGCCCCGATCCGACGCGCTTCGCCGACCGTCGCAATGCCGGCGACCGGATCACGGCGCGCGTGGCGCTGGGGTTTTAGACCAGGCGCCCACCGATCCGTCGCGAGCCAGGGGGCGGTGGCGGCCAGACAGATGCCACGCTCGCGCGGGGCGGCTAACGCAAGCTCAGGGCGCCACGAATGCTATCGGCGACGACAACTGGCGCGCCGACGGACCGATCTGTTGCGTTCGTCCTGCATTTCGTTGACCTTCCGCGATGCGCAAACGGATTCATTCACGACGGGGGCGATGAGTGATGCAAAAGGAACCTGTTCCGCTCGATGCGACGGATTATCGTCTGTTGAAGGAAATCACCGCCGACGGGCGCATCTCCGACGTCACACTGGGCGAGCGGGTCCATCTGTCGAGTACGGCGGCGGCGCGGCGACGCAAGCTGCTGGAGGATCGCGGTACGATTTCCGGCTATACCGCCAATCTGGATATGGAGCGCCTGGGCTATGGCGTGACCGCGTTCGTATCGATCGAGCTCCAGTCGCAGGCGGAGGATGTGCTCAACGAGTTTGAGGAAGCGGTGGTGCGCTGTCCGTCGATGAGCTTTTGCAGCTTCGTGTCGGGCGACACGGATTTCGTGATGATGGTCCACGTCCGCTCGTTCGGCGACTATGATCGCGTCTATCGCAGCGAATTGTCGAAGCTGCCGCACGTCGCGCGCATCCGAAGCAGCTTCATCATGCGCCAGGTGGCGGATCGCAACGCGCCGCCGGTGGTGTTCGCGAATCATGACGGATGACTGCTGGAACGCATCGCGAAGAGCGATCGATCGTAACAAAATCCTGCGTCATATCGGCTCTATGCGCCACATTCATGCGTTCTGAGAGAAATTACAGCACGAGTTTGCAAGGATCACGCACCCCTGTTTGTGCAATAGTATTCTTGCAGAAGGGATCAGGGGGAAACATCCTGTCTTACGCGAGGGGCTTTGTGAAACGGGTTTGCGCGCTATCGATTGCCTGACCCCGCCGCCGACAGGACCGGTCACGAGCGAACGGCTCGTGCACCGATGCTGTCGAGCCCGTCGCGACGATGCAGGGGGAGCGATGCCCGAAGGCCTTAAAACAGGCTTCGGGAGTCGACATGGCGGGGACAAGGACGCCCACGGGGGCGATGGAACGGGTGGTAGGCCACGGGGTCAGCGTGCGCGCGATCCTGTTGGCGACAGTCACGGTGGTACTGCTCGCGCCAGCGCCGGGACACGCGCAACAGGCGTCGGAAGTGGCGGAGGCGACCGGGGTTCCCCAGCGCCCAACCGCGACGACGACGGACGTACAGCCGGATGCGGTGGACGAAGAGGCGGCCGACAACGACAAAATCGTCATCACCGGCAGCCGCATCGTCCGCGACGGCTATAGCGCGCCGACCCCCGTCACCGTGCTGGGCGCCGCCGATATCCAGGCACAAAAGCCCGCCAATATCTCCGATTTCGTCAATCAATTGCCTGCGATCGGTCAGGGCAGCACATCCGGCAACAGCTCCGGGTCGCTGTCGAACGGCATCGCCGGCATCAATACCGTCAATCTGCGCGGATTGGGCGCGGGGCGCACGCTGGTGTTGCTCAACGGGCAACGCTCGGTCGCATCGGCGGTCAGCGGCGTGGTCGACATCAACACGGTTCCGCAGGATCTGGTCGAGCGGGTCGAGGTCGTCACCGGCGGCGCATCCGCCCAATATGGATCGGACGCGGTCGGCGGCGTCGTCAACTTCATCCTGGACGAGAAATTCAAGGGGCTGAAGCTTTCGGCCGATCAGGGCATCTCGACCTATGGCGACGGCCAGAATTATCGACTGGCGGCGACGATCGGCAAGTCGATGCTCGACGATCGGTTGCACGTCCTGCTGAGCGGCGAATATTTCCGGCAGACGGGTGTCGACACGATCGCGCGCGACTGGAACGACAGCGGCTATTTCCAGATCAACAACCCCGCTTATACCGCGACCGCCGGGGTGCCGCAGCGGCTGGTCGGGTCAGGCTTCGGTCCGGCCACCTATACGAAGGGTGGGCTGATCACGGCGGGGCCCTTGCGCGGCACCTATTTCCTCGGCGACGGGCAGACCGGGCAGTTAAACTTCGGTACCACCAACGCGACTTCCTCGCCGTGGATGATCGGCGGCGATTCGAATACGACGCTGGAAGGGCATGTCGGCACCAACTCGCTGATCCCCCATGAGGAACGGATCAGCTTCTTCGATCGGATCGCCTTCGACGTCAGCGACGCGCTGCAGGTTTATGGGCAGGCGTCGTACAATCGCTATCGTGGGCAGAGCTTCTATCAGCAGACGCCCAGCACCGGCGTCACCATCCGCAGCGACAATGCCTATCTGCTGACGCAATATCCCAGTGTCGCCGCGGCGATGGCCGCGAACGGGCTCACCTCGATCACGATCGGCACGTCGAATTACGGCTTTCCGGTGCCGGGCAGCGACAATACCCGCGAGGTCTATCGCTACGTCCTGGGTGCCAAGGGCAAGTTCAGCTTGTTCGACCAGACATGGACTTGGGACAGCTATTATCAGCACGGCGCGACCAAGTCGCATGAGGAGCTGACCAACACCTGGAACAATGCGCGGATGGCGCTGGCGCAGGATGCGGTGCTGTCAAACGGGCAGATCGTGTGTCGCTCGACGTTGACCGCCCCGAGCAATGGCTGCGTGCCGATCGACCGGCTGGGCACCGGCGGTGTATCGGCGGCGGCGCTCGCCTATATCTATGGCTCGGCACAGCCGCAGCGCGACCAGACGATCAAGCAGGACGTCGCCGCCGCCAGCGTCAACGGCGCGCTTTTCAAACTGCCGGGCGGGGTCGCGGCGATCGCGTTCGGCGGCGAATGGCGCAAGGAACAGATCGACGGCACCGTCGACCCGCAATTCTCGTCGGGCTGGCTGTACGGCAATTATCTGGTCAATCGCGGCGAATATTCGGTGAAGGAAGCGTTCGCCGAGGTCGACCTGCCGGTGCTGCCCGGACTGACGCTGAACGGGGCGGGGCGCTATACCGACTATTCGACGTCGGGCACGGTTCAGACGTGGAAAGTCGGCGCGACGTGGCAGCCGATCCCCGACATCAAGTTCCGCGGCACCTACAGCCGCGACATCCGCGCACCGAACCTTCAGGAATTGTTCGCGGCCGGCACTGCGCGCACCAACACCGTCATCCTGCCGTCGAACGCGCCGCTGAGCGGATCGCAGCAATTCCTGGAAACGACGATCGGCAATACCAACCTGAAGCCCGAGCGCGCCAAGACATGGACGCTGGGCGCGGTGGTCAGCCCGCGCTTCGTTCCCGGCTTCACCGTCTCGTTCGACTATTTCGACATCAATATCGATGATGCGATCGGATCGATCACATCACAGAATACGGTCGATTTCTGTTATACCGGATCCACCCAATATTGCAGCAATATCGTCTATACTGGCGGGGCGCTGTCGCGGATTATCATCCAGCCGTTCAATTTCGCCAGCCAGCACGAACGCGGCTTCGATATCGAGGCGAGCTATCGCACCGAATTGTCGGCGATCAGCGCATCGTTGCCCGGCCGGATCAGCATCCACGGCAGCGCAACGCATTACATCTCAAACGTGATCGACAACGGGATCTTCCCGATCGATTATGCCGGGGTCAACGGCGGTAGCCTGTCGGGCACCTATTCGGTGCCGAACTGGCGATATCGGATCAGCGCCGTTTACGACCTCGATCCCTTCAGCCTGAACCTGGTCGCGCGCGGCTTCAGCAGCGGTGTCTATGGCAACGACTATATCGAATGCACCACCGGCTGCCCGGCGTCGACGACGCGCTATCGCACGATCAACGACAACCATATTCCGGGCATCCTCTATTTTGACCTGTCCCTGGGCGTGAAGCTGGATGCCGGCGGGCACGAGAGCCGCCTCAACTTCATCGTCAACAATCTCACCAATCGCGATCCAGTGCTGATCGGCAACGGTCCCGATGGAAACAACGTGCCTGCCTACGCGCAGACCGCACGATCAATCTACGACGTGATCGGTCGCACTTTCCGCGTCGCCTTTACCATCAAACTCTAAGTTTTCAGGGGAGTGACATGATGACCTATTTGCACAAGGGCGTGGCCGCGCTGTTGATCACGGCGATGTCCGGCACCTCGATCACGCCGGCACTGGCGGAGGCGCCCCGACCCCTCAAGGCCGAGGCGGCGGCGAATGTCGACGCGCAAGCCAAGAATATCCAGGTGATGGTCGACACCGTATTCAGCTTCGCCGAACCGGGGTTTCAGGAGGTGCGCACCTCCGCCTATCTGGCCGATGTGCTCGAAAAGAACGGGTTCAAGGTAGAACGCGGCGTGGCTGGCATACCGACCGCTTTCGTCGCGACCTGGGGTTCGGGCGGGCCGTTGATCGCGCTGGGCAGCGATATCGACTGCTTGCTTGGGCTGTCGCAGGTGCCGGGCATCGCCGAGCAAAAGCCGTTGGTCCCGGGTGCGCCGGGCCATGGGGAAGGGCATAATTCGGGCATGCCGCTGATGATCGCCGCCGCGATCGCCGCCAAGGAGGTGATGGAGAAGAACCATATCCCCGGCCGGCTGATGCTGTGGCCGGGCGTTGCCGAGGAACTGTTGGCGACCAAGGCCTATTATGTCCGCGCCGGCCTGTTCAAGGATGTCGACGCTTCGATCTTCGCGCATGTCAGCAGTGATTTCGGCACCGCCTATGGCGAACTCGGCATGAACGGCATGGTGTCGGTGGAATATACGTTCCACGGCAAGACCGCCCATGCCGGCGGGATGCCATGGGAGGGACGTTCGGCGCTCGACGGGGTTGAGCTGATGGATACGGCGTGGAATTTCCGGCGCGAACATCTGCCGGTCACGCAACGGTCGCACTATGTCATCACCAACGGCGGCGGGCAGCCCAATATCGTCCCGGACACCGCATCGGTCTGGTATTATTTCCGCGATCGCACCTTTGCCGGGGTCAAGACGCTGTTCGAAACCGGCAACGAGATCGCGGAGGGGGCGGCCCGCGCCTCGGGCACCAAGGTGACGCGGCAGATCCTCGGCTATGCCGCACCCAATTTCGCCAACAAGCCGCTGGCCGAGGCCGCCTATGCCAACATCACCGCTGTCGGCATGCCGAAATGGACAGCCGCCGACCAGGCCTTCGCCAAAGCGGTGCAGCAGACCAACGGCCGCAAGGTCGAACCGCTTCGCACCACCCCCAGCCCGATCAGCACCCCCGAAAATCGCACATCCGTGTTCGGCGGTGGGTCGGATGATATCGGCGACATCATGTGGGCCGTACCGACCATCACCGTCCGCTTCCCGTCGAACATCCCCAATATGATCGGCCACCACATCACCTCTGCGATGGCGATGGCGACTCCGATCGCGCACAAGGGCGTCGAGGCGGGCGCCAAGGCAGTGGCGATGACCGTGCTCGACCTGATGACCACGCCTAAGCTGGTGAGCGCGGCCAAGGCATATTTCCGCGACGTCCAGCTCAAGACCGACAGCTATGCCCCGTTGATCGGCCCGGACGACAAGCCCGCCATCTGGCTCAACGAGAAACTGATGCGCGAGATGCGGCCGGAAATGGAGAAATATTACTACGACGCGACCAAATACCCGACCTATCTGCAACAGCTAGGGATCAGCTACCCGGCCACGACGGTGCCCGCGAAATGACATGTCGGGCCGTCGCCGGCTGCGGCGACGGCCAGCGTGGGGCGGGCTCGGCGGAAGCGGAATCGTGCGGCGGGCGCTATGCGTCCGCCGCGTCGCCGTGCGTTTGACGCGCCTGCGCTTTGCTGCCTATTCCTCCCGCAACTGCGAAAGGCGCTGGGGTGCGGATCGTCATTGTCGATGACAGCGGGGCACGCGCATCGGTCCTTGAAGAGGGGCTGCGCGAAGCGGGCTATGACGACATCCATTTCGTGCCGCCACGCGGGGCCTTCGTCGCGCGCATCGAGCGCATGGCGCCCGATGTCGTGCTGATGGACCTGGGCAGCCCCAGCCGCGATACGCTCGAGGAAATGCTGCTCGTGAGCCGTGCGCTCGCCAAGCCCATCGCGATGTTCGTCGACCAGTCCGACGAAACGATGATCGGCGCGGCGATCGATGCGGGCGTTTCCGCCTATGTCGTGGACGGATTGCGGAAGGATCGCGTGAAGCCGATCCTCGAACTGGCGGTGCGGCGGTTCACCGCCTTTTCCCGGATGCAGAACGAACTGGACGAGGCGCGGACCGCGCTCGCCAATCGCAAGACAATCGACAAGGCCAAGGCGATCCTGATGGCACAGCGCGGACTGAACGAAGGCGATGCCTATGGGCTGCTCCGCTCGACGGCGATGAACCAGGGTCGGCGGCTGGTCGACGTGGCGGAAGCGCTGATCACCGCGAGCAGCCTGCTGGGCGGAGGCGCCGCATGACCCTGGTTCGCGCCGCTTTCCTGCCGCTCACCGACAGCGCGGTGCTGGTCGCCGCGTGGGAGAAGGGATTCGCCGAGGCGCAGGGCATCGAGCTGGAGCTGGTACGGACGACCAGCTGGGCGACGCTGCGCGACCGGCTGGTCTATGGCCAGGTGCAGGCGGCACAGATGCTGGCGCCGCTCGCCGTGGCGGTCACGCTGGGGTTGAGCCAGCAGCCGGCTGCGCTGTCGGCGCCGTTCAAGCTCAACAGCAATGGCAACATGCTGGTGATGTCGGGCGAGTTCGCCGCGGCGCTGGAGCAGAACCTGCCCGCGCGCCTGGCCGATCCGCTGGGCACGGGGCATGATTTCGCCGCGGCGATCGGGCTTTTCCGGCGCAAGCCGATTATCGGCATCGTGCATCGCTTCTCCGGCCATGCGCTGATGCTGCGCTACTGGCTGGGCAGCGCCGGTATCGATCCCGACCGCGACGTGGTGCTGCGCGTGCTGCCGCCGTCGCTGACGGTGGAGGCGATGCGGCTGGGCGAGATCGACGGGTTCATCGCCGGCGATCCCTGGCCCGCGGCGGCGATCGCGCAGGGGCTGGCCGAGGCGGTGGCGATCGGCGCGCGTATCTGGCAGCGCGGCGTCGAGAAGGTGCTGGCGCTGCGCACCGACTGGATGGAGGCGAACGCCGAGACAGTCGATCGGCTGCTGCTGGCGCTGGCGCAGGCCGCGCGCTGGTGCGACGATCCGGCGAACCGGGGCGAGTTGGCCGGTTTGCTCGCCCGGCCATCCTATGTCGGCGAACCGGCCGAACTGATCGAGGCGGGGCTGGCGGGGCAGATCGTGCCGCGAGCTGGCACGCCCGCCATCGGACAGCCCGATTTCCTGCTCTTCCACCGCGAGGCGACCGCCTTTCCATGGCGCAGCCAGGCATTGTGGATCTATTCGCAGCTCGTCCGCTGGCACCAGGCGGAGCCGGCGGCAGCGGTGGAAGCGGCGGCGGGCGCGGTGTTCCGCCCGGATGTGTATCGTCGTGCGCTGGGGAGCAGCGCGGAGCCGATGCCCGGCGCCAGCATGAAACTGGAAGGCGCGGTTGGCGCGCCCACCGGCGTCGGCGCCTATCGCGGCGCACTGACGCTGGGGCCGGATCGCTTCTTCGACGGCCGCGTGTTCGATCCTGAGCGTCTGGGGGAGTATCTGGCGGGGTTCACGCAGGCACGGGGATAGGCGGTGAGTCGCCCTGGATGAAAAGGCGGTGGCCGAGATTGGTGGCTAGCGTACCTCCGCCCTTGATCACTTTGCGTTCTTCTGGAACGCTGCCGCTTGAGGGAGACGGGTGGTTGGGACGATATTTCGGGCGGCTTGGACTAGCCCTTGTCGGAATAGTGACCTTTGTTGCCGTTGGCGTCGCACTTGAAGATGAAGCCGGACTTCCGTTTGCCACCTTCTATCGAGTTTCGTGCGCGGCGGTTTGCCTTGGGTTCATATGGAAACTGCGCAGAGATTATCCGACAGAGAGGTGGCCTCACGTAAGCGTCTGGATTGCTCTTGTTGTCAACGCGGCAATCTTCTTTACGCCGCTCGTTGATAGGCCCGCGTCGCGCGGCGAACTTATGCTTTTCGCGCTGCCTGACGCAATAATCGTGCTGGGTGCTCGTATAGCTTCGTATCAAGTCATTGATGACCATCAGCGTGCTACGCTTCAGATGATGATACTCGGGTTCGTTGTGGCTGTCGTCTTCTGATCAGTCCTTTATACCATCATCCTTTTGCAATCCGACAGCCACTGATTGGATCGACCTCAGCGAGATTAAACTTCCGCTTTTGGGCGTCAGCGGAACGTCCGCTTTTCCGTCCAGAAGCTACCAAACCCGCGCAAATCTGCGGATTTTGTCCTGATATTTTCAGTTTACGTGCGTTGCGGGCTTGACCGAGGCCGGGTTAACCATGAGCCGCCCTGAATGGCCGCTCTTGGGTGCGGCGCGGCAGCGCGCGAACGTCCGATTCTGGTGGGAAGCGGACACTAGCGCGATCGCAAATCCGGGTCCGCTAGGATCAAAAGCGAACCCGTGTCGATCAGATCATGCCGGAAAATGAATTCCGCATAGTTTGTTGCCGTCTGGGTCGCGAAAATAGGCAAGTTCAACTGTTCCCAGCGATGCCGTATTACGCGGGC
>NZ_JBELIE010000043.1:0-16731 GCF_042091075.1 Sphingomonas sp.
GCATCGTCGAGCAACCGGGCCTCCTCGCCGGAGGGAAGCGGCAGGAAGCCGCCCAGCAGGCGATAGGCCGAGGCGCGTATCGCGATATTCGCGCCGCCGCTGAAATGATGCGTGTCGCGCGCTTCCCAGCCGACGGGATCGATGCTCCGGCGGTATCGGTGCAGGCGATCGTAATAATATTCGACGCGAGAGGCGCGCGGATCGGCGGCGGCATGGCTGCGCACGATACGGCCGGCGACCACCTCCGCCTCGCGCAGGGCGTTGCGTCCGGCCCCGATCCAGTCGCGACGCGGCTTGCTGTCGGCATCGGTGGTGAAGATCAAGCCTTCGGCGCCGCCCAGTCGTTGCAGGCCCAGCGCCATCGCCGCGCGCCGCGCCGCCCCGGCATTCGGGGCCGCGCCCGCTCCCCCTTGCGCTACCGTCAGGCGGAAAGGCAAGGTCGGCGCGAGACGCGCCAGCAACGCCGCGCTGCCGTCCCGGCAATCGTCGAGATAGAGGCAGACGTCCAGCGCGCTGCGATCCACCGCCAATGCCGCGAGCGCCGCCAGCAACCCCGGCAGCATCGCTTCCTCGTTACGGGCGGGGACGCCAATCACCACGGGCGCGTCGTCGAGCAAGGTCGTTCTCCCAGCCACCGGCCGCAAGGCCTTCGACGACCGCCGGCCATCGAACCGGAGGGCCAACCCCGATCATGCGCCCCGTCTACGCGAGGGCGCCGTCCACCGCATTGATGAGCATCAAGCACTTAGTTGGAGGACAAATGAGTGAGCCAGGCGTTGAGGCGGCACGTTCCATCGATAGCGAGGCCCCATCATGTCCAAGAACACCAGCAAGCACGAAGGCGGCCCGACAAAGGGTCGCTATGCCGAACCTCAGGGGCATGGCGGCGAAACCCATCAGAGCACCGACGACGCCGCCCGCACGATGACCACGCAGCAGGGCGTGCCGATCGCCGACGATCAGAACAGCCTGCGTGCCGGCGAACGAGGCCCCACGCTGCTCGAAGACTTTATCCTGCGCGAGAAGATCTTCCATTTCGATCATGAGCGCATTCCCGAGCGCGTGGTCCACGCCCGCGGCTATGGCGCCCACGGCGTATTCGAACTGACCGATAGCCTGGCCGATCATACCCAAGCCGACGTGCTGACCGAGGTGGGGCAGCAGACCGAGGTCTTTGTCCGCTTCTCGACCGTGGCCGGCAACAAGGGGTCGATGGATCTGGCGCGCGACGTGCGCGGCTTCGCGGTCAAATTCTACACGAAGCAGGGCAATTGGGACATTGTCGGCAACAATATCCCGGTCTTCTTCATCCAGGACCCGATCAAATTCCCCGATCTGGTCCATGCCGTGAAACAGGAGCCGGACCGCGCCTTTCCGCAGGCCCAGTCGGCGCATGACAATTACTGGGACTTCGCCAGCCTGAGCCCCGAGGCGTGGCACATGGTGATGTGGCAGATGTCCGACCGGACCATCCCGCGCTCGTTCCGCACGATGGAGGGTTTCGGCGTCCACAGCTTCCGCCTCGTCAATGCCGAGGGTAAGTCCACCTTCGTCAAATTCCACTGGAAACCGCGTCAGGGCCTCCAGTCGGTGTTGTGGAACGAGGCGGTGAAGATCAACGGCGCCGATCCCGACTTCCATCGCCGCGACCTGTGGACGGCGATAGAGAATGGCGATTTCCCGCAATGGGATCTGGGCGTCCAGCTGTTCGATCAGGAAACCGCAGACCGGCTGCCGTTCGACCATCTCGACGCGACCAAGCTGATCCCCGAGGAGGATGTGCCGGTGCGCATCATCGGCACGCTGACCCTCAACCGCAATGTCGACAATTTCTTCGCCAGCACCGAGCAGGTCGCTTTCTGCACCCAGAATGTCGTGCCCGGCATCGACTTTTCGGACGACCCGTTGCTGCACGGGCGCAATTTCTCTTATCTCGACACCCAGTTGAAGCGATTGGGCAGCCCCAATTTCACCCATATCCCGGTCAATGCGCCGCGCTGTCCGGTGATGAATTTCCAGCAGGACGGCCATATGGCGATGCGCAACCCCAAGGGGCGCGCCAATTATGAGCCGAACAGCTGGGGCGCGGACGGCGGCCCGCGCGAGAACCCGACGATCGGCTATCGCAGTTTCCCCGCCGAGACGCAGGGCACCAAGCAGCGCATCCGGGCGGAAACCTTCGCCGATCATTACAGCCAGGCCCGGCAATTCTTCGTCAGCCAGCAGCCGATCGAGCAAAAGCATATCGGCGACGCGCTGGTATTCGAACTGTCGAAGGTGGAGCGGGTCGACATTCGCGCCCGCGCCGTTTCCCACCTGCTGCTGATCGACGAGGATCTGGCGGCGACGGTCGCCGACGGGCTGGGGCTGGACCTGCCCGAACCGGCGCAGGCGGCCAAGCCGACCCTCGACCTGCTGCCCTCGCCGGCGCTCAGCATCCTGTCCAACGGCCCGAAGGACTTCAAGGGCCGCAAGATGGGGGTGTTGCTGACCGATGGCAGTAGCGCAGATCTGTTCACCGCGCTGACCAAGGCGCTTACGGAGGAGGGCGCGCTCTGGGAGGTCGTCGCGCCCAGGATCGGCGGCGTGACGCTGGACGACGGCACCAAAATCCCCGCCCAGCAAAAGATCGATGGCGGCCCCTCGGTCCTTTATGACGCGGTGGCGGTGCTTCCCTCCGAAGAGGGCGCCGCGCTGCTCGCAAAGGACGCGACGGCCAAGGACTTTGTCGCCGACGCCTTTGCCCATGCGAAGTTCATCGGCCACACGGCGGCGGCCGAGGCGCTGTTCGATGCCGCTGGCGCGACCGATCGGGACGCAGGTTTCCTGTCCCTCGCCAGCAAAAAGGACGCCGGGGCGTTCGTGACGCAATGTCGCGAGCTGCGTTTCTGGGCGCGGGAAAGCGGGGTCGATCTCGACGCGGCGTGACGCCGCGCCGCAGCATCGTCATTCATCGGGCGGGAAGGTTCGACGGGCCTTCCCGCTCACCCGGTCACGATCGGGGGCTCGGATCCCTCGACTCCAGGACGCGGCTGACGTCGAACAGATTGAAGCCCGACCGCACGCCCTCCACGACAATCTCTTTGCCGATCAGGCGGCTTGATCGCCACGGCATGTCGACGAACCAATAGCCGCCGCCCTCCACGTGCAGGACTTAGATACAGTTGCGTCCGTCCCAGCCGAGCGTGCCGGACAGGGTATGGCGGGTGCCGCGTCGCATAGCCTTTCTCCTCGAAGTCAGTCGCGGTGCGCCCCCGCATTTGACTTCACCCAAGAGCCTTGGTGATCGGGGAGTTAGTAAACCGAGCTTACCCGGTCCCTGCGACCTTTAGGCTGGGAAGCCCTGGACATGCGTCGCAGGCTCCCCGACCATAAGGGTCAAGGATGCGTGGCCTGCGAACGGGCAGGACCAACCGGTAAGCTAGGGGTTACTAAGCCCCAGAGCCGTGCGTGCGGCTCCGTGCGAGACTATCGGCCAGTCGCGATGGCGAGGCAACAAAATAGCTCTCGTCAGGTGCAACACCCGCCGTTCCCCGCGCCGCTTCTGGCGCGTTCACCGGCGGTGGGATCGCCGGGGATGCGGCCATCGCCTTTGTTCCGGGGTCGCGTCGATTTTGACATTTCTTGCGCGCCGATTGCCCCGGCGGCGCAGTCCCGTCTTTCCTCATTTTCAAATCTGTACGGAGAGGAATGATGCACCCTGCTGAGCATGCCGCCCGGCATCCGGGCAAGGCCGCGATCATCATGGCGGAAAGCGGTGAGCGCCTCACCTATCGCGAGCTGGACGACCGCTCCAACGCAAGCGCGTGGCAGCTCCGGCGGCTGGGCATGCGCAGGGGCGACGTCGTCGCCACCCTGTTCGCCAACAGCCCGGAGGTGTTCGTGTTCGGCTGGGCGGCGCAGCGCACGGGCCTTTACCAGACCGCCATTTCCAACAAGCTGAGCGCGCGCGACGTCGCCTATATCGTCGCGGATTCGGGCGCCAGGCTGCTGCTGGTCTCGCCGGAATATGCCGACCTCGCCAATGCGGCGCTTGCCGAACTGCCGGACGTGCGGGCCTTTCTCTGGACTGGCGCCGACGGCCGGCTGGAGGACTGGTCGGTCGCGACGGCCGATGGCCCCTGGACGCCGGTGCCGGACGAAAGCGCGGGCACCGACCTGCTTTATTCGTCCGGCACCACGGGCCGGCCGAAAGGCGTGATGCCGGCGCTTCCGACCGGGGCGATCGGCGCGGAAACGCCGCTCACCCGCATGGGCTCCGGGCTTTACGGGATGGGCGAGGACACGCTCTACCTGTCCACATCGCCGCTCTATCATGCCGCGCCGCTGCGCTGGGCGATGGCGGTCCAGCAGCTCGGCGGCACGGTGGTGGTGATGGATCGGTTCGACGCTCACACCGCCTTGTCGCTGATCGAGCGATATGCGGTGACCCACGGCACGTTCGTTCCCACGCATTTCATCCGCATGCTCAAGCTGCCGGAAGAGGTGCGCGCCGGCGTCGACCTGTCCTCGCTCCGGGCCGTCGTCCATGCGGCCGCGCCGTGCCCCGTGCCGGTCAAGGAGGCGATGATCGAATGGCTGGGGCCGATCGTCCACGAATATTATTCCGGCACGGAAAGCTGCGGGATCACGGCGATTTCCAGCGAAGAGTGGCTGCGCAAGCCTGGATCGGTGGGCCGAGCCGTGGTGGGTCGGCTTCACATCGTCGACGATTCGGATCGCGAGCTTCCGGCGGGCGAGACCGGCAATGTCTATTTCAGCGACGGTCCGGCGTTCCAGTATCTGAACGACCCCGAAAAGACCGCCGAGGCGCACAATGCGCGCGGATGGGCGACGCTGGGCGATATCGGACATGTGGACGAGGAGGGCTATCTGTTCCTCTCCGATCGCAAGAGCTTCATGATCATATCGGGCGGCGTGAACATCTACCCGCAGGAAATCGAGAATGTGCTGGTCACCCATCCGTCCGTCGCCGACGCGGCGGTGATCGGCGTGCCGTGCGAGGAGATGGGCGAGATGGTGCTGGCGGTGGTGCAACCCGCGCCCGGGGTCGACGCCGGCGACTCGCTCGCCGAGGAGTTGCGGCAATTCACCCGCCACGCGCTTGGCGGAGTGAAGACCCCCAAGCGCGTCGCGTTCACCGATGCGCTGCCGCGCGAACCCACTGGCAAGCTGTTCAAGCGCAAGCTACGGGACGAGTATCGCGCCTGACCCGTATGGCGACGTCAAGGCGCCGGCTTACGGCAGCAGCACGACCTTGACGCATTCGCCGCGCGCCTGGGCCGCGATCGCTTCGTTGATCGCGGACATCGGGAAGGTCTGCACCAGCCGGTCGAACGGGAACCGTCCGTCGCGGTGCGCGGCGATCAGTTCGGGGATGAAGGTCTGCGGGTCGCTGTCGCCCTCCATGATGCCGACGATGCGCTGGCCGTAGGTGATCATGCCCGCGAGGTTGAGGCTGATCGCATCCTCGGCCCGCGGCGGCACGCCGACCAGCCCGAGCATGCCCCTGGGAGCAAGGGCGCCGAGGATCGCCTCGATCGCATTGATGCGCCCGCTGGTATCGAACGCGAAATCGACCCCGCCGGGAAGGATGTCGCGCACGGCCGCCGTCACGTCCCCCGCTGTCGGGTCGATGACGTGGGTGGCACCAAGATCGAGCGCCAGCTGCCGTCGGCCTGCCACCGGCTCGACAAGGATGATCGTCGAGCAAGCCTGGATTTTCGCGCCCATCACGGCGGCGAGGCCGACCGGGCCCCCGCCGACGATCGCGATCGTCGATCCGGCGGGGCATGCCATCGATCGCATCACGCCGCCGGCGCCGGTCTGGAACCCGCAGCCGAGCGGCCCGAGGATCGCGAGCGGCGCCTCCGCATCGGTTACCTTGACCACGTTGCGCGCACGGACGATCGTGTGCGCGGCGAAGCTGGACTGACCGAAGAAGTGCGAGGCGATGCGCTCTTCGCCGTTCGAGAACGCCATCGACCCGTCGTCCAGCCGCATGCCGGCATAGTTCAGGGGCGGAAAATCGGTGCAATAGCTGGGGAGGCCGTCCCCGCACCGGGCGCAATGGCCGCAGCTGGAGAAGCCGAGCACCACTCGGTCGCCGACCGCCAGGCCGGCGACGCCCTCGCCGATCGCGTCGATCGTGCCGGCGCCCTCATGCCCGAGGACGGCGGGCAGCGGGTAGGGCACGAACTGGTCGCGAAAGACGAGGTCCGTGTGGCACAGACCGACGCCCGCGATCTTGACGCGCACCTCGCCCGCGCGCGGTTCCTCGACCTCCACGGTCTCGATCGAGAACGGGCCCTTGGCTTCGCGGGCGACGGCGGCGGTGGTCTGCATGGGCTACCTCGGTGTCATTGGGCTGCGTGGCGCCAACCGCTCGGGGTCTGGCCCGCATATTGGCGGAAGGCGCGGGTGAAATGGCTTTGGCTGGTGAAGCCCAGTTGATCGGCGATCGTCGCGATCGACAGATCGGACGAGCCGAGCAGCTCCTGCGCGCGATCGAGGCGCGCTTTCATCACATATTGATGCGGTGTGATGCCCGTCGCCTTCTTGAACACCCGGCAGAAGTGGGAGGGCGTCAGACCGGCCTCGGCCGCCATCGCTTCCAGGCTGTGATCGGCCTCCGGGCGCGACAGGATCGCGTTCATGACGTGGTGGATGCGATAGGCGGAGAAGTCGGCGGTCGGAAAGCTGGCCGCGTTCGCCGAGACCGGGCCGCGCAGCATGTGCGCCTTCAGCGCGCCGACAAGCGCGCCGACATAGACGGTTCGTTCGTCGGTCTGTGGTGCGTATAGCTCGGCAAGAACCTGTCGGGTGAGCGCTACCCCCAGCGGGTCCGTGAAGGCGAACCGCATGCGCTTGAACTGGTCCAGCGCGGGCGCCCGTTGAAGTTCATGGGACGAGATGCTCAGGGTGACCACATCGAGCTCGCCGTCGACCAGCCATCCGGTCGCCTGACCGGCGGGGATGATCGTCGCGCAGCCGGGAATGGAACTCGATTCGCTCCAGCCGTCCCGCTCCCATGTCTTGACCTTCGGCTTGCCGGCGATGTGAACCACGAAGGTGGGGTCCGGCAATGCGGGCAGGTCGTAGCTGCCAACGAACTGCCGCCAGCGGGCGAGGCGCCACCCCTCGGCCCGTGAGCCGATCGTCAGGTCTGCGCCGCGACCCAGCGCATCGGAGATGATGGCCTCGTTCGTCCATTGCGTGGCATCCATCGCGAACCTTCCTTTCAGGCGGGCCGCAATGTGACGTCGAGGTTCTTCAAGCCGTTGATGAAATTGGACCGGAACCGTCGCGGCGGCGCGTGCACCTCGAAGGACTTAACACGATCGGCAAGCATGTCGAAGGCGATGCGCAACTGCATCTCGGCCAGTCGCGAACCGACGCAAACGTGCTGACCGGCGCCGAAGCCGACGTGGAGCGGGCCCTTCCGCCGGACGTTGAAAGTATCCGCGTCCTCGAAGACCGTCTCGTCGCGGTTGGCGGAGATATACCACAGGACGACCTTGTCGCCCTTCCGCACGGCGTGGCCGCCGACGGTCGTGTCCGCCGTGGCGGTGCGACGCATATGCATGACCGGGCTGGCCCAGCGGACCATCTCGGGTGCCGCGGTCTTGAGCACGTCGCGATCCTCGCGGATCTGCGCCCATTGATCGGGGTTCGCGGAGAAGGCCGCGACGCTGTGGCTGAGCGAGTTGCGGGTCGTCTCATTCCCCCCGACGAGCACCAGGATGAGGTTGCCGATGAAATCGCGGAACGGCACCGGCTCTCCGTCGATCTCCGCATTCGCGAGCAACGACGAGATGTCCGACGTGGGCTGCGCCCGGCGGGCGTCGAACAGTTCCTGACCGAATGCGAAGAATTCGCCCAGCGTCTCCGCCATCGCCTCGGGGCTCTGCCGGAATTCGGGGTCGTCCTCCCCGACGAATGCGTTCGTCCAGTCGTACAGCTTGGGCCACAGATCGATCGACACGCCGAGCAGCTCGGCCAACGTCATCAGCGGCAATGGTGCGGAGAGCGCGGGGACCAGGTTGATCGGCTCGTCCAGCGGAATCTCCGCGACCAGCCGGGCGACCCGCTCGCGGATGCGCGTTTCGATATCGCCGAGCCGGACGGGCGAAAGCGCCGGCATGATGAACTTGCGGTAGCGGGTGTGAACCGGCGGATCACGGGAGATGAAGGGGATTCCGATCGCCGACTCGCCGGCGCCGGTAAGCCCGACCTCATTCTCGTTGAAGATGCGGTGTCCGCCGTTTTCGTGCGCCGACGAGAACAGCAGCGGCTGGCGCGAGACCTCCACGATGTCCGCGTGCCGCATGACCGCCCAGAAGCCGGAGCCATCGGCTTCCGGATTCCAGTGGACCGGGTCCTCCCGGCGCAGCTCCCTGAACGTGTCCCAGGGGACCCCGGCCTCGTAAAGGCCGGGGTCCTTCAGGTCTGTGGTGGCGGCGGTGGCCATCGTCAGAACGCCACCCGGACCGAGGCGCCGTATGTACGCGGCGTCGACGGCACCAGGAAGTTGTAGGGGAAGCCCGCACCGCGCAGATCGAGCCCGTAGGCGTAGGTCTTGGCGTTCAGCAGGTTGTTGGCGAACGCCTTGATGGTGAAGCGTTCGATGGTCAATGCGGCGGTCAGATTCACCTTGGCATATCCCTCTTGCTGCAGTTCGCTGTTCAGCTGCGTGCTGCCAGCGGCGTTGATCTCGTTGAAAGGCGAGAAGTATTGGCGCGAGAAATAGGCGACGCTCGGCGAGATGGTCAGGCCGTTCGTCCCGTCCTTGAACAGCGTAACGTCGACACCGCCCTGCGCCGTGAACCGCGGCGCGAACGGCAGGTCGTTGCCGCTCAGGTCGGTTCCCTGCAACGTGAGCTGCTTGTAGGTCGAGTGGAGGTAACCGCCGGCGGCCGTCAGCACCACGGCGGGGGTGACGCGCAGCCTCGCCTCGGCTTCCGCGCCATAGACCTCGGCCTTCGGCGCATTGACCAGGAACGAGACCGGGCCCGGCCGCGTATCCTGCACCTGCTGGTTCATATAGTCGTAGTAGAAGCCGGCGGCGGTGAGCGTCAGCGCATTGTCGAAATACCGGCCCTTCAGGCCGACTTCATAGGCGTTCACGCGCTCCGGCGCGATGTAGTTGATGCCCGCCGACGAGGTATAGCCGCCGCCGTTGAAGGCGCCTGACCGATAGCCGCGATTGTAGCTGGCATAGACCAGTGTCCCGCCGTCGAATTCATAGGCGAGCGAGACCCGGCCGGTCAGCGCGTTGTTTCTGCCGGAGATTTCGTATCGTGCGGCGGGGTTGTAGGCGCATGTGCCGGCAACTGTGGGGCATGGCACGGTGGTCGCGAGCGGCAGCTCCGGGCCGTTGACGTCCCCGGCGAAGAGATAGGCGAAGCCATCGCGATACTGGCTGCGGTCCCAGGTGTAGCGCGCGCCCAGCGTCAGGGTCAGCCGGCTGGTGAGGTCGAAGTCACCCTGGGCGAAGGCGGCATAGGAGCGGCGGACCTGCCGGTAGTGCTGGAAGAACCCACCATTCACCCCCGGCGCGAGCGCGCTGCCGATGTTGAACGTATTGTCCGTGATGGTCTCGTCCCAGCCGTAGAAGCCGCCCGCGACCAGCTTGAGGCGGTCGCCGTCGTAATTGAAGCGCGCCTCCTCGCTGAATTGCTGGAAACGCGACTGCCAATTGATGTCCAGGATATCCAGCGGGGCGCCGTCGGCGGCCTGTTGCAGGTTCTGCTTGCCGCCGTCACGCGAGGTGATCGACGTGAAGCTGAGCTGCGGGGAGATTTCGTAGGCGATCGTGGCCGAGGCGCCATAGGCCTCCGTTCGATTGAGGCCGACCCGATTCTCATTGACCTGGAAGAAGTCGAGCCCGGTCCGGGCGGACTGCAGGCCATGGATCGCCGCCTGGGCGCCCCGATCGCGACCGCCATAGACCTTCAGCTTGATGTCCAGAGGGCCATTGCCGGGCCGGATGCGCAGGATCGCGCGTCCCTGCAGCGTGTCTTGCGAGTTCGGGTCGCGGCCGCCGGCATAGACGTTGTCGATCTGCCCGTCGCCGTTCACGAAATTACCCGAGATGCGCAGCCCGAGCTGATCCTGGACCATGGTGGTCTCGATCGCCGCCTGTCCCGTGAAGGTGTTGAAGTTGCCGTAGCCGCCCTCGACGTAACCCTCGTTGCCGTTGAGCGTCGGCGCCTTGGTGATGAAGTTGATGGCGCCGCCGGTGGTGTTGCGGCCGAAAAGCGTGCCCTGCGGTCCGCGGAGCACCTCGACACGTTCCAGATCGAACAGGCCCATGCCGTGCGCGGTACGGCTCGCGAGATAGACGTCGTCGATATAGACGCCGATCGGCGACGCCTGGTTCGAATTATATTCGTTGGCGACGCTGATGCCGCGCAGCGAGAAATTCGGCTGCGTCGAGCCATAGGGGCTGCTGACCTGAAGGTTGGGGACGGCCGCGGCGAGGTTCGCGGAGTTGGTGATGCCCTTGGTGGTCAACGTGTTGCCCGCGATCGCAGAGATGGCGATCGGCACCGATAGCGCCGACTGTTCGCGGCGCTGGGCGGTGACGACGATGTCGCCGTCGGCCGACGCCGACTCGGCCGGTGCCTGCGGCGCTTCGCTTGCCGTCAAAGGCGCGGTGGTCGCGTCAGGGGAGGGCGATGTCGCGGGCAGCGGATCCGCGGATTGGGCCAGAGCTGCAGCAGGAAATGTAAAGCCTGCGCTGATCAGCAGTGCCGCGGTGAACTTGGTCTTCATGCCCCTCTCCTTTGCTATCGAGGCTCTGCGGCCTCCGTCATCACTCCTTCTAGCGCGGTGGCCGGCGTCCTGCGTTGCACCCGCTTGCGATGCTTTTTCACATTTCTTGCGGAGGCGGCGAACGCATCGGCCAATCTGGTACGCATGTTTCGAAAGGACGCCCGCCCCGCGCGGAGCCGCCGGTGAGAGGAGAGAGAAATGGATTTCGACAAGGCGTTCAGCATGACGATCGACGGCCGGGCGGTGTCTGGCGCGTCGACCTTCGACGTCATCAATCCCGCGACCGAGGCGGTCATCGCGCAGGCGCCCGATGCGTCGAGGGAGCAACTCGATTCGGCGGTTGCCGCCGCGCGCCGCGCGTTCCCGGCCTGGTCGGCGACGCCCATTGCTGCGCGCAGGGCGATGCTCGACAAGCTCGGCGACGCGATCCTGGCGAACATCGACGGGCTGAAGCGCGTGCTGACGGCGGAGCAGGGCAAATCGCATGCCGACGCCGAGGGGGAGATCGGCGGCGCCGGTATGTGGCTGAAGGGGGCCGCGACGATCGAGCTTCCCGTCACGGTCAATGAGGATTCCCCCGAACGCTACAGCGAGACGCGCCATGTGCCACTGGGCGTCGTCGGCGCGGTCGCGCCGTGGACATTCCCGATGATCCTGGCGATGTTCAAGGTCGGACCGGCATTGCTCGCCGGGAACACGATGGTCCTGAAGCCCTCGCCGTTCACGCCGCTCGCCACGCTGAAGTTCGGCGAGATCGCCGCGACGATCCTGCCCCCCGGCGTGCTCAACGTGGTGACGGGGGGCGACCAGCTCGGTCCGTGGCTGACCGAGCATCCCGGGATCGACAAGGTGAGCTTTACGGGCTCCACCGCGACGGGCCGGCGGGTGATGCAAAGCGCGTCCGCCACCCTGAAGCGGGTGACGCTGGAACTGGGTGGCAACGATCCCGCCATCGTCATGCCGGATGTCGACGTCGAGGCGATTGCGGAGAAGCTGTTCTGGGCCGCGTTCACGAACAACGGGCAGATCTGCATCGCGACGAAGCGGATGTATGTTCACGAGGACGTGTATGAGCGGTTGAAAGAGGCGCTCGTCGCCTATGCGCGGACGGTGAAGGTCGGTGACGGTGCGGAGCAGGGCACGCAACTGGGTCCCATCAACAACCGGCAGCAATATGAGCGCGTGCTCGACCTGATCCGCGACGCCCGCGATCGCGGATACACGTTCCTCCTCGGCGGCGAGGCGTCCGACGCGCCTGGCTTCTTCGTCCCCATCACGATCATCGACAATCCGCCGGAGGATAGCCGCATCGTCAAGGAGGAGCAGTTCGGTCCGATCCTGCCGCTGCTCAAGTTCAGCGATGTCGAGGACGTCGTCGCGCGGGCCAATGCGAGCGAATATGGCCTTGGCGCCTCCATCTGGTCCGGCGACGACGAGGCGGCCTATGCCCTTGCCGCCCGCATCCAGAGCGGCACCGTCTGGGTCAACGAAACCCAGCACCTTACGCCGTTGGCGGCGTTCGGCGGGATGAAGCAGTCAGGCATCGGCGTCGAGGGTGGACTGGAAGGACTGCTGGAATACACCAATGCGCAAACCGTGGTTCGCCGTCGCTAGATCGGGCGGTTCGCGGCCGTCCAGCGAGCCCCGCCGTTAATCCGCAGGTTCAGGGGAGGGGGCCTTGGGGGAGGGGGGGCTTGTCGGCGCTCCTCCCCGTCAGCGGAACGAGGGTCCGCTATTGATGCCCCGGCCCCGAAAGGAGCTGATCGAAATAGGCGATGGTTTCGATCAGTCCCTCGCGCAGCGGCACCTTGGGCTGCCATCCGAGCGAGGCGCTAGCGCGGTCGATGTTGGGCCGGCGCTGGGTGGGGTCATCCACCGGCAGCGGATGACATTCGATCTGCGACCGCGATCCGGTCAGTTCCACCACCAGTTCGGCCAGTTCCCGGATCGTGAATTCGCCCGGATTGCCAAGATTGATCGGTCCGACCACGTCGTTTCCGCTGGCCATCATTGCCACCATGCCGTCGATCAGATCGGTGACATAGCAGAAGGATCGGGTCTGGCTGCCGTCGCCATAGATGGTGATCGGCTCCCCGCGCAGCGCTTGGACGATGAAGTTGGACACCACGCGCCCGTCATCGGGGCGCATCCGCGGACCATAAGTGTTGAAGATGCGGATCACCTTGATGGCGAGCTTATACTGCCGCCAGTAATCGAAGAACAACGTTTCCGCGCACCGTTTCCCCTCGTCATAGCAGGAGCGCGGGCCGATCGGATTGACGTTGCCCCAATATTCTTCCGGTTGGGGATGGACGGAAGGATCGCCATAGACTTCCGAGGTTGAGGCCTGGAGGATGCGTGCCTTGGTGCGCTTGGCGAGCCCCAGCATGTTGATCGCGCCATGCACGCTGGTCTTGGTGGTTTGCACCGGATCGAACTGATAATGGATCGGGCTGGCCGGGCAGGCGAGATTGTATATTTCGTCCACCTCGACATAGAGCGGCCAGGTAACGTCATGCCGCATCACCTCGAACGACGGGTTGTTCAGCAATCCCGCAACGTTCCGGCGCCTTCCGGTAAAGAAATTGTCGAGGCAGATGACTTCGGCGCCCTCGGCGATCAAGCGTTCGCACAGGAACGAGCCCAGAAATCCCGCTCCGCCGGTGACCAGGACGCGCTTCGAATATGAGTGTGTCACAACCCCTCCATTTGCAACAGCTGCATGAAGACTTCACCGTCGACAGGTGACGAGCGGTGCTAGAATGTCCGGCTTAGGGACAGGGCGGCGTAGCCACGGCGACGCGATGCCTCGACATTGAGTCCGCCGGAGAGCCGGACCTGCCATTTGGGGGTCGGAGCATAGGCGACGACGGCGCCATATTGCTGCCGTTCATAGCTGGGATCGCCCTGCGCCGCGGCTTCCAGGCCCAGCCGCACCATCCGTCCCACCCTGTGGGTGACGTCGGCGCGTGCGAAATATTCCCGAATGTCAAACCCGTAGGATCCGATCACCGCAGTTTGCCAGTCGCCGACGCCATAGGCGCCGTCGATGCCGACGAGCGCATTCCACCGTTCGCCGGCATTGCGATTATTGGGATCGCCCGGGGTCAATCGCGTGTCGTGATAGGCGACGCCGCCGCTCAGGTTCGCATAGCCCCAACTGCCCGACCATTGCTGAACGGCCGACAGCGAGGCCGTATCGGCGCGCCCTCGGACGGTGACGGTGCCGGCATCGTAGCGGTAGTTGCTGCGCCCAGCGACGACGCGTACCGCCAGGCCCCGGCCCAGATCAGCCCCCGGCAAGGCGACAACCGCGCCCGCGAATGTCGCCGAGGCCTCGCCGACCGAGCCGCCCGCAAAGACTACACCCTTTTCCTGGGCAATGGCGGCAGGCGATATGGTAAATGCTGCCCCGGCAAAGATCGCAAGTATGATCTTATGGTTAAAGAGTGGATTCTTCATCCTCGCGATCCGATACAGACAAATGCACTGTGTGATGCATTATACCGGTATCACGTCACTTGCATTATCACATATAGTTCTTGACTGTGCCAAATGCGGACTATCTTCTGTCGGGAGATGTCCGATGACGAAGAAACGCATTGGCGATCGCATCATGTAGTGCCTTCGGCCGCAAAGCCCGGTCGAGCGGCAATCCGCGATTGAGGCCGGGGCGCGGGCGATCCGAGCCTTCCGCGTTCAGCCAGCTGTAACGGTCGCTCAGTCCCCAGCAGGTGATGCCGCGCACCGCCGGTTGATCGAGGGCGACATCGACCAGCGCCCCCGCGAGATCGGCGACACGTCGGTCGCGCTGCGCGACCGGAAGGCTCCGATCCGCCTCGCGGACGTCCAGTTCGGTGATGAAGACCGCCATGCCGCGCTCGGCAAGCTGCCCAAGGAAGGCGGCGAAGATCCGTTGGTCGAACGGCCCACGCCGCAGATCCAGATGGCATTGCAGCCCCACGCCGTCGAAGGCCACGCCCTGCGCCTTCAGGCTGTCGATCAGGCCGATCAGCGAGCGGCGGCGATCCTCATCCCGCTGATCAGGATAATCCATGCCGAATTCGTTGATCAGCAGCATCGCCTTCGGTGCGAGTGCGCGCGCGCTTTCGAGCGCGCGGCGGATGTAGCCAGGGCCGAATATGTCGAAGAACGGGCTTCTGCGCAGGCTTTCTCCAGCGATCACGTCGATCGGCTCGTTGACGACGTCCCATTGCTCGATCAACGGGCCGTAACGCTCGATCACCGTGGCGAAGTAGCGATGGACGATGCCCCAGTCGCGCGTCTCCGCCATCGCGCTTTTCGCCCAGGCCGGAATGCTCCGGTGCCACAGCAGGGTATGGCCGTGCAGATGTCGCTGGTTCGCGCGGGCGAATGCCGCCAGATTGTCCATCGCGGCGAAGTCGAAGCGATCCGGCTCGGGCTGGATGGAGGCCCATTTAAGCTCCAGTTCCGGCGTCAGCGTGTCGCATTGCGCCAGTACGGCTGCGCGGAACGCCGGATCGGCGCGCAACTGCGCCATTTGCACCGCGGCCCCGAAAGAGCGCTGCGCCGCCTGCGCGGCGGATCGCAGGCTCGTCGACGGATCGGGGCGCGCATTGTTCACGAGCAGCGGTGCGCCCGCCACCAGCGCCGCCACCGCGAAGAGGGAGTCGCGGCGCGCCATCCCCTTGTCCCCAGCGCCGCGTTCGTCGTGCATCGTCGCTTTCGCCCATACCGTCCCGGAGCGGCCCGTCGCCGCGCCGGGCGGCCTCAGGCGGGTAGCGCCTGCGGAGCCAGTGCCTCGACGGTCGGAACCCGGCCCGGCAATAGCGCCGTTGTGCCGACAGGGCCATAACGCAATGTCTGCGGCGCCACTTCGTGGAACAGGAACAGCGTCAGGGCAGTGGCGACATGCGGCGCGAGCTTCTCGAACGTCAGCTCAACCTCGCAGCGGCCGGCGGACACCTGCCGTACCTTCTCCACTCGGCCGCCGACCTGGATCAGGCCGCGCTCCGTCGCGAAGGACAGGTGATGATCGCCCGGTACGATACGATCATGGTCGACCCACATCGTCGCCCCGGTCAGGTCGAGGCGCGACAATGTCGCGTGCGACGTCCCATCCCCGCCCCGCAGCGTGGCGGGGGTTTCCGGCACGGCGATGACGTGCGCAGGCTGGCCCGCCGCGGAATGGCGGTGCAGGAAGACCAGGAAAGGAATGATCATCACCCAGTTGAGCGTGTTCCAGAACAGGGCCAGTCCCGCCATGTTGGTCATCAGGCCTGCGATCGGGCGCCCGGTCGAAACCCAATATCCCAGGCCGTAAACGCTGAAGAAGGCCAGCAGGATGCACAGCGTCAACAGGCCGTTCTCCACGACAGAACGGGTTTTCGCGGTGCCGGTTTTCGATGACACCGAGAATTTGGCGCTGACCCGGATGATACCCAGCACGGCCTGGGCGTTCGACAGCATGTTGGCGAGGTTGAATTGTTCGGTATAGATCGGGTGATAGGTGCCGTCGGAAATGACCCAGGTGCACAGATATGAGAAGATCACGAACGAGAACATGATCGACAGATAAAACATCACGTCGACGTGACGGTCATTCATCGTGAACGGCAGACAGAGCAGCAATATGGCCGGAAACAGCATGTAAAAGATGCGCTGCAGCCCGAACGTGAACGAGAAGGTCGAGTTGAAATAGCATACCCGCTGCGCCAGCGAGAGGCCACGCGCGCGCAGCGGGGAATCCGGCGAGCGGAACAGCAGGCCAAGCGATCCGGCACCCCAGCGCGTACGCTGCTTGTGATATTCCGTCATGTCGATCGGCGCGATGCCATGGGCAAGTTGTTCGTTGATGAACAGCGAACGCCAGCCGCGCGCATGCAGCTTCATCGACGTATGAATGTCTTCCGTCGCAGTTCCGGTCGCAAATCCGCCAACGGAGTCGATGGCGGCGCGCCGTACCAACGCTCC
>NZ_JBELIE010000043.1:16741-21702 GCF_042091075.1 Sphingomonas sp.
GACGCTCTTCCGATCTCTCCGCTGCCACAAAAAAATGCCGCATTGAAGCAGTTCTTCGAAGGCTGAATCGCCTCGTAAAACATGCTTTGCTCATTCCAGAGGGGATGGCGTGTGGTTTTACGAAACTGAACACTGGTCGTGTTATAAAATAGCTGCGGCGTTTGAACGAAGGCGAGTTTGGGATCGTTGAAATATCCGATCGTCCGCTCGATGATACGCGGCTGTGGTACATGATCGCAATCAAGGAACAGCATGAACTCGGCATCACTGTGCACGATGCCGGCATTCATGTTGCCCGCCTTGGCATGCGTGTTGTCCTGGCGCGCAATATATTTGGCCCCCAATGATTCGGCCATAAAGCGCATGCCCAGCCGGCATCCGTCGTCGAGCAGGTAGACGTCGCGCGCGCCGCGAACATGTAGTGCGCCGATCACCGTCAGCTTCACTACTTCTTCGGGTTCATTGTAGGTCGGGATGAAAATATCGACGGTTCGCGGCGCAGCCGGGCGGCGAAATACCGGTATCGAAATCTTGCGGGCCGTTCCAAGATATAGCAGGGTCAGCGCGACGCTTAAGCATTCGCTAAGTGCGAGTGGCCAGAAATACCACTCTCCCCAATAATGAACAGTCCAGAGACGCCAAACTATATAGGGGATGGCAACAAGCATATAGAGAGGGAAGGCAACGCGGGCTGCCCAATTCCGCTTCCGTTCTACAAGCTCGTTTTCCATTTTCGACGTATCACCCCCGCCGCATATTGCCGCTGCCCGAATCAGTATTTGGTCGGCGCCTATATGACTCGAGTGGGACCGGTATCATACGGAGGATGTTCAGGCCCAAGTCCCATTCCGGAACAGCGGAAGCGCGTGAAACAACGTTCGTGGCGCGCGGCCTAATCGTAAGCTATTGTGTTAGCGCAAACTTTCCCAATTCCGACCGGTTCGGATGCGATCGGGCGGAAATGCTGCGACTGCGTAGAAATGCTGCGGTTGCGCAGATCTTTGGCCTGCCAGGCGCAGGCGATGCTTGTCGCCGCCGGGTCTCTCGTACCTCGCCTGGCGGCGGCAACCGTGGAGTCGCTCAGGAGAAGGCGAAGGTGGCGTTCGCGCGCGCGATCGTGCGATCGCCTACCGTGGCCAGCGCCTCGGTGACCGCGGTGCGCCGGCCGGCGTGGATGAAGCCGGTGGTGATCACCAGCCACTCGCCGATCTCGGCACGGTCGAGATAGTCGATCGACAATGACGTGGTGATCGCACCGCGCGCCGGCGCGCGCCCTTCCGCGGCGAGCATCTCGCCCAAGCTCAGACCCATCGCATTGTCGGCGAGTGCGGCGATCAGGCCGCCGTGGACCAGGCCGCGCGAATTGGTGTGCGCGGTCCGCACCTCCAGTGCGAGGAGATAGCGCTGGTTCGCGCGGCGGGCGTATAGCGGCGCCCACGGGGCGGTGAGCGGCGACGTGCGATCGTGCGGCACGAAGCCATCGGGGATGTCGGTCAAGGCTCGTTCCTCTCTCCTGCAGAGTATAGCATGCGCGGGCGCGCCGGGGGTGTTGTCCCGAGCGCAACGGGCGTGCGCACCGCCGCGATCTTCGCCTCGCCGCACCAGGGGTAAGAGCGTCCCCGCAGACGACGAGCGGGGACCGGAAGATGCGCAAGGGGCAATGGGCGGGACGAATCGTAGCAGCCACGGTCGCGTGCGGCGCCGTGCCGGCGGCGGCGCAATCGGACGGGGCGATGCCGGTGGGCGTCACCAGGGGCGGTGACGCGACGGGTGACGACATCATCGTCACCGGCACGCGCGCCGCCGGGCGCGGCGCGCTGGCCTCGTCGGCGCCGATCGATGTCGTGTCGGGGGAGACGCTGACGGACAGCGGCTATCCCGACCTAGGCCGCGCCCTGAACTTTTTGCAGCCGTCGGTGAACTTCGCGCGCGCCGCGACCACCGCGACCGCGGCGAACACCCGGCCGGTGACGCTGCGCGGCCTTTCACCCGACCAGACGCTGGTGCTGGTGAACGGCAAGCGCCGTGCCGCGAATGCGGTGCTCAACGTCAACAATTCGATCGGGCGCGGCGCGGCCGGGGTCGATCTCGACACGATCCCGGAGGCCGCGATCGAGCGGATCGAGGTGCTGCGCGATGGCGCCGCCGCCCAATATGGCTCCGACGCGATCGCCGGGGTGGTGAATATCATCCTGAAGTCGAACGCGCACGGCGGCGCGGCCGAGCTGGTCGGCGGCATCACCGAGGAAGGCGACGGGTTGCTCGGCGTGGTGAGCGCGAATGCGGGGCTGCCACTGGGGGAGGGCGGGCACGTCACCGGCACCGTCAGCGCGCGACAGATGGACCCGACCAACCGGGCCTTCGTCGACCAGCGGCTGGGGCGTATCACCTATCGTATCGGCGATCCGCGCACCGATGTTGCGAGTGCTGTGCTCGATGCAGCGCTGCCGCTGGGCGGCGTGGAACTGTACGGCTTTGGCACCTATACCCGGAAGCTGTCGAACAACGCCGCTGGGTTTCGCCTGCCGGGCTTCTCGCCGGTCTATCCGAACGGTTTCCTGCCGATCATCGCGCCGCGGATCACCGACATCAGCGCGACGCTGGGTGTGCGCGGCACGCTGGCCGGCCTCCGCGCCGATCTGAGCCAGAGCTACGGCCGCAACCGCGCCGACTTCAGCGTGTACGACACCGCCAACGTGTCGCTGGGCGCGGCGAGCCCCACGCGCTTCGACTCGGGCGGGGTCACCTATAGCCAATATGTCACCGACCTGACGCTCTCGCGCGCGCTGGACGGTATTTTGGCGGGCGGCAATATCGCGGCGGGCGGCCAGTATCGGCGTGAACGCTATGCGATCCGCAGTGGCGCGCCGGCCGCCTATTTCGGCCTCGGAGCGGACGGCTTCGCCGGGTTCAATCCGCGTACCCCCACCGACGAGAAGCGCGATGCCTGGGCGGCTTTCCTCGATGCCGAGCTGCGCCCGGTCGCGGCGCTGCTGCTGGGCGGGGCGTTGCGCTACGATCATTACGACGATTTCGGCGGACAGATGACGTGGCGGGCCACCGCCCGGCTCGACGCGGCGGCCGGCCTGGCGATCCGGGGCACGATCGGCACGGGGTTTCGCGCGCCATCGCTGCAACAACGATATTTCAGCGCGATCCAGGGCGCGACGAGCGCCGGACGGCTGGTGACGGTGGCGACCCTGCCCGTCGGCGACCCGGTCGCGCAGGCGCTCGGCGCGACCGCGTTGAAGCCGGAGCGGTCGCGCAACGTGACAGCGGGCGTCGTCATCGGGCCGTTCGACGGTTTCTCCTTCACGGTCGACTATTTCCATATCCGCATTCGCGACCGGATCGCGCTCAGCGAGCAACTGGGCGGGACGGCGGTGGCGGCGGTATTGGCGCGGAACGGCATCACCGGCTTCAGCCAGGTGCGCTTCTTCACCAACGCGGTCGACACCACGACCAGGGGTGTCGAGGCGACCGCGCGCTGGGCGGGCGATATCGGCGCCAGCACGCGATTGTCGGTGGCGGCGGGCTACAGCTATCTCAACAATCGCCTCGACATATTACGCGCGAATCCGGTGCTTCCCACGCTGCCGTTGCTCGCCACCAAGTCGATCCTGTTCCTCACCGCCGCGCAGCCGCGCGCCAAGGCAACGTTCCAGTTCAATCTGACCCGCGGCCCCCTCGATCTCGGCGTCAACGCCGCGGCCTTCGGCACCTATACCTCGCAACCTCTCGTCGCGGTGCAAACCTTTGGCGGGAAGGAAACGGTCGACCTGTCGGCGGGCTATCGCTGGAACGACGGCCTCCGCCTCGGCGTGGTGATCCAGAATCTCTTCGATGCGAAGCCCGATACGATCGTGGATCAGGGCAGCGTGATCGCGGCCACCGGCGGCAGCTTCCCCACTGGCGAGGAAACGCCGATCGGCCTCAACGGGCGCAGCTACGTCGTGCGTCTTTCCGCGCGCTTCTAACGCTGTCGTAAAACGGGAACGCGGCAACGCCATAAGGGGGCGATGCTGCGCAAGACTCCGCCACTCGAAGCGATCGAGGCGTTCGTCGCCGTGGCGCATGCGGGTGGGCTGCGTGCGGGGTCGGTCGCGCTGGCGCTCAGCCCTTCGGGCACGAGCCGCCGCATTTCGTCGCTGGAAGGGTTTCTCGGCGTAGCGCTGTTCGATCGCAGCGGCCCGGGCCTTCGGCTGACGCCCGCGGGGGAACGCTATCTCGCGCTGATCGAGCCTGCGGTCGCCGCGATCGGGCGCGCGACGACGATGCTCGGCGCGGACCCCGACCGGGTCACGCTGGCCACATCGCACAGCATGGCGACGCACTGGATCGCGCCGCGCATGGCGCGACTGAAGCAGGAAGAGGGCATCGACCTCGATGTCGTGCCGACGCGCGATCCTGACATCCTGCGCTCCGGCGAAGCGCAGCTCGCGCTCTGGGGCGGGGTCGAGATTGCCGATTTCCACGCCGAACCGATCATCGACGTCGACGCGCGTCCGGTCTGCGCACCGCGCCTGGCGGACGGTCGCGCCGGCCCGGAAAGCGAGGCGGCGCTGACCGACTATCCACTGCTCGGCGTGCGCGAGCCGCACGATATGTGGAACCGCTGGCTCGCGGGGGCGGGGCTTGCGGGGGAGCGGTCGATCAGGAGCTTCGCCACGCTGGGGATGATGTACGAAGCCGCGGCGGCGGGGATGGGGGTCGCGCTCGCGGTGCCGATGCTGTGCGAACGGCCGCTGGCGGCGGGCCTGCTGGCGCCCTGCGGACGCGCGCTCCCCACCGGCGAGCGTTACCGCCTCTATCGCGCGGGGCGCCGCGCGGCGCGCTCGCCCGCCGAGACGCGGCTGATGCATTGGCTGAAGCGGGAAGCGACCGCCTCGCGCGCGCGGTTCGACGCCCTCAGCGCGTGATCGCGGCGAGCGTCCGCGCATAGCCGCGCATCGTCACCAATG
>NZ_JBELIE010000220.1:0-4188 GCF_042091075.1 Sphingomonas sp.
TCCTCGGGGTGGTCGTGCACCCCCGCCTCGATCCCCTGCATCGACGTCTGCCCCGGTGCCAGCAGCCCGCGCGACTTCATCAGCGCCCCGATGCCGGTATAATCGCGCCCGTTCTGGCTGTCGTAGCCGATCCGCAACACATTGCCGTCGGGCAAGCGCACCAGCCCCGAGCCCTGCACCTGCAGGAAGAACAATTCTACCGGATCGGCGGCATAGCCCAGCACGGCGGCGCGACCGTCGAGCGACCCCTCCTCGATCGCGGTGCGATCGTCATAGGGAACGAAGCGCGTGTCGGCGACCTTGCCGCGGATTTTCTTCCCCGCCAGATCGGCCGAAAAGGCGCCGAGATCGACCTCGACCAGGTCGCGCGGGCGCGCGTAGATCGGCGCATAACCCGGTCGTGGCGTCCGCGATCCCGCGATTTCGGGGATGTAGTAACCCGTGGCGAAGGCTCGCCCGTCCCCCACCTGCACCGCCTCGAACCAGCGGCGGAAGAAGGCGGCGGCGTCGTTGGGGGCGGTGGTTGCCGCGGCGGCACAGGCGGGCTGCCAGTCGGCACCGTTGGTCAAGCCCGACGTATCGCTGCGCCGCACGACGCTGGGGCAGGAAATGCGGAACGCCGCCAGCGCCGCGCGTGCCTGATCCTCCGCGATCGGCAACGTGGCGAGATCGGGGCCGGGAACGACACCGGCGGCGGTCGCGCTGTCGGCGGTCGTCGTACCGACGACCTGCACCGCGGGCAGCGGGACAGCGGGCGTTGGCTGCCGGACGGGCAATTGCTCCCCACGCCAGGGCCGGGATACGTTGCCCTGCCCCGCCGGGGGGCGGACGGCACTGCTGGTGGGAGGAGCCGGGCGACTCCCCGGCCCGACACACGCCGCCAATGTCGTCGCACTGGCGATCGCCAGCACCCAACCCTTGTTCATCACGCCCCCTCACGTCTCCGCCGCCTTGTACGGGGCCGATCGGGGGCCCTCACTCCGCTGGCCGCGCCGTCATGCCTCGTCGGTATCGGCGAGTAACCAATTCGGGTCGGGGCTACGCAAGGTACGGACAAAGGTCCAGACATCATGGGTTTCGACGGCATCACTGGTCGATCCTGCGATCACCTGCCCCTCGGCGTCACGGGTCACCGCCGCGATATCGGCGTCGAAGCGCACCGTGATACGCGCCTCGCCATTGACGACGGAAGCGGAGGCGATCCGCACGCGCTCGATCGACACAAGCCGATTGTCGAGCGTGTGGCCCGCCGCGCGCCGCGCTTCGATCGCCTGGGCAAAAGCGGCCTCGACCTCTGGCAAGGCCAATTCGCGCAACGCCGCCTCGTCGCCACGCCAGAATGCCTCCAGCACCATCCGATAGGCCGCCTTCGATCCTTCGATGAAGCGGGCGACGTCGAATCCCGGCTCGGCCTGGACGATCTGGCGCAGCCCCGCCTCGGCGCCAGTGTCAAACGCACGCAGCGCCGGCTCGCGCGGTTCCGAGGCCATATCGATCGTGCGCGGCAGCGTCGCGGCGGCAACCCGCTCTTCCGCGGGCTTGGGCAACGGCTGTTCATGACCGCTGCGCCTGCCGAGCACCGAATAGAGGCGCAGCGCCAGAAAGGCTGCGACCATGGCGAGGAGGACAACGTAGAACACGGCAACTCCGGTCAGTTCGAGGCATTACATAGGCACAGGGCGAAACAAGTTCAAATCGCGCGACGGGCGCATTGTATCCCGCCCGAACGCGGTAATCGCGGTCCGTGGCTCTCCGGCCACGCCGTCGCGCCGCTGGCGGATTGTCTCGCGTCGGGCACGCTGCTAACCGCCGCCGACACGTGCCGCCCGCCGCCGGGCCGCGAACGACAGGCGAAGGAAACGACAATGGACGAACAGGGCAATCCGGGCGCGACCGGCGAAGCATATACCAACGGTGAGGACACCAGCCCCGCCGCCGGCCTGATCTCGCAATATGTGAAGGATCTGTCGTTCGAGAATCCGAACGCCCCGGGGATCTTCCAGGAACAGTCCGCCCCCGAGATCAACGTCCAGTTCGACATTGCCGGCGCGCAGGTGGGCGAGGAAGTCCACGAAGTCGTGCTGAAGATCGAGGTGCGCGCGACGATCGCCGGCAAGACCGCGTTCATCGCCGAACTCTCCTATGCCGGCCTGTTCGGCCTGCGCAACATTCCGGCCGAGCATATCCAGCCGTTCCTGCTGGGCGAAGGCCCCCGGCTGCTGTTCCCCTTCGCGCGCCGCGTCGTCGCCGATGCGATCCGTGACGGTGGCTTCCCGCCGCTGCTGCTGGAGCCGATCGATTTCAACGCATTGTTCCTGCAACAGGCGCAGGCGCAGGGCCTCCAGTTCGGCGACGGCGAGATCGGCCACGCCTAATACTCACCGTCGGGCCGGTCCGATCGCATCATGAACCTGACGCGCGCGCTCGGATCGGTCGGCGGACTGACGCTGGCCAGCCGCATCCTGGGGCTGGTTCGCGACTCGCTGTTCGCGCGCTTCGTCGGCGCGGGTTTCGCGTCGGACGCGTTCCTGATCGCGTTCCGCCTGCCCAATATGTTCCGCGCGCTCTTCGCGGAAGGCGCCTTCTCGGCCGCCTTCATCCCGATGTTCAACCGCAAGGTGGCGGATCCGGACGGGACTGGCCTGCCCGACGGCATCCGCTTCGCGGAAAACGCGCTGTCGGTCCTGCTGCCGGCGCTGATCGCGTTCACCGCCGTGATCGAAATCGCCGCATGGCCCGTCACCTGGCTGTTGACCTTCGGGTACAAGGGAGCGTCGGCGCAGGAATTCGCCTTCATCGTCACGCTGTGCCGCCTCACCTTCCCCTATCTGCTGCTCATCAGCCTCGTCTCGCTGCTGGGCGGTATCCTGAATTCGCTGCACCGTTTCTGGGTGGCGGCGGCCGCGCCGATCCTGCTCAACGTCACGCTGATCGCGGCACTGTTGCTGTTCCATCATCACGAAGCCTTGTTCACCGCGCGCAATCAGGCGATCGCGGTGACGGCGTCGGGCGCGTTGCAATTGCTGTGGCTATGGTGGGCGTGCCGCCGCGCGGGCGTGACCCTGCGGCTGAAACGCCCGACGCTCAATCCGGAGGTGAAGCGCCTGATGGCGCTGATCTGGCCCGCCGCCGCGGGAGCGGGCGCGGTGCAAATCAATCTCGTCGTCTCGACCGCGCTCGCCGCCAGCCTGCTGGGAGCCGGCTCGGTGAGTTATATCTATTTCGCCGATCGGCTGAACCAATTGCCGCTGGGGCTGATCGGCATCGGGCTGGGCACGGTGCTGCTGCCGACCATCTCGGCGCAGCTCGGCCGTGGTGACGATCGTGCCGCGATGGAGACGCAGAATCGCGGGCTGGAGCTAGCGCTGTTCCTCACCCTGCCCGCCACCGCCGCGCTGGTCGTCTGCGGCGCGCCGATCGTCGCCGCGCTGTTCCAGCATGGCAAGTTCACCGCGCAGGACACCTTGCTGACCGCGCAGTCGCTCGCCGCCTTTTCGCTGGGATTGCCGTCGTACATCCTCGTCAAGGTGCTGACGCCCGGCTTCTACGCGCGCCACGATACGCGCACGCCGGTGCGGTTCGCGACGATCTCGATGGTGGTGAACCTCGTCCTCAATCTCGCCTTTATCGTGCCGCTGGCGCATGTCGGGCCGCCGCTGGCGACCGCGATCGCGTCCACCGTCAATGTCGCGATGCTGTGGCGGGCGCTGTCGCGGCGCGGTCATTTCGTCGCGGATGCGCAACTGGCGCGTCGCGCGCCGCGCCTGCTGGCGGCGGCGCTGCTGATGGGGGCGGTGATGTGGTTCGCCAATGCTCCACTGGCGCCCTACACCACCGGCGCGTCGCTGGCGCGCTGGGGCGCGATGTTCGTGCTGGTCGCGGCGGGAGCGCTCGTCTATTTCGCCGCCACCTTCCTGTTCGGCGCGCTACGCCCCGCCGACATCCGAAGGCTGATCCGTCGTCCCCAATAGAGTGATTGATCCCATGCGCGTCGTTTCCGGCATCAAGCCCACCGGCAATCTCCACCTCGGCAACTACCTCGGCGCGGTGAAACAATGGGTGGCGATGCAGGACGAGATCCAGGCCGCGGGCGGGGAGACGATGTATTTTGTCGCCGACCTGCATGGGCTGACCGAATGGATCGCGCCTGACGAGCTGCGCGCCAATACGATCGAGATCACCGCGACG
>NZ_JBELIE010000044.1:0-21132 GCF_042091075.1 Sphingomonas sp.
GAAGCGTTGCAGCATCTCCAGCACCGCATCCTTGTTCGCCAGGAACACGTCGCGCCACATCACCGGGTCCGATGCGGCGATGCGGGTGAAATCGCGAAAGCCGCCGGCGGAGAATTTGATGACCTCCGACTGGGTCACCTGTTGCAGGTCGTCGGCGGTACCCACGATCGTATAGGCGATCAGGTGCGGCAGGTGGCTGGTCACCGCCAGCACCAGATCGTGGTGATCGGGCGCCATCCGCTCCACGTCCGCGCCCAGCCGCCGCCAGAATTCCTCCACCCGCCCGACCGCGACCGGATCGCTGTCGGCCAGTGGCGTGACGATGCACCAGCGGCGGCGGAACAGCGTCGCGAAGCCTGCCTCCGGGCCGCTCTGTTCCGTGCCGGCGACGGGATGCGCCGGCACCACGCGCGGCGCGGGAAGGATCGCCGCCAGCGCGTCCGCGACCGCGGTCTTGCAGCTGCCGACGTCGCTGACGATCGCATCGGCGGGCAGATCGGCGGCGATCTCCTCCGCCACCGCGCGCATCGCGCCGACGGGGACGCACAGGATCACCAGATCGGCGTCGGTCACCGCCGCGCCCGCGGTATCGGTGACGTCGTCGACCAGATCGATCCGCCGCGCGGTTTCCCGCACCGTGGCATCGGCATCATGCCCGGTCAGCCGCACCGTCGGCATGCGATCGCGCACGGCGCGCGCGATCGACGAGCCGATCAGGCCCAGCCCGATGATGGTGACGCGGGTGAACGGCAGCATCAGCCCGCGTTCCGCACCTCGGCGCGCAGCACGTCGACCACCGCGCGCATTTCCTCCTCGCGGCCGATCGTGATGCGCAGGCCGTGCGGCAGCCCCTGTCCGGGCAGCCAGCGTACCGCATAGCCCGCCGCCATGAGCGCGTGATAGGCAGCCTCCGCGGACAGCGCGCCCTCGAACAGCACCAGCACGAAATTCGCCTTGCTCGGCACCGTGCGCAGCCCGGCATTGCCGAGTTGTGCGATCTCGCCGACGAACCAGTCGCGCCACACCAGATTGTGTTCGAAGCTGCGGCGCACGAACGCGGTATCCGCCAGCGCGGCGATCGCCGCGCGCTGCGCGCCGATCCCGAAGGAGAAGGGCGCGCGGATCCGGTGCATCGCCGCGATCAGCGCGGGGGCGCCATAGCCCCAGCCGACGCGCTCCGCCGCCAGCCCGAAGATTTTCGAGAACGTGCGCGTCACCAGCACATTGGGCTGCGTGCGCGCCAGTTCGAGCGCGCCGTCATCATCCTCCGGCGTCAGATATTCGGTATAGGCCTGATCTACCACCAGCAGCACGTCGCGCGGCAGCCCGGCATGCAGCCGGGCGATCTCGGTTCGGCTGGTATAGGTGCCGGTCGGGTTGTTCGGATTGGCGAGGAACACCACCTTCGTCCGCTCGGTCACCGCCGCCAGGATCGCGTCGATATCGGTGGCGTAATCGTCGTCCTGCACCACGACCGGCACCGCGCCGACACGCCGCGTTGCGATATCATAGACCGCGAAGCCGTATCGGACGTGGATGATCTCGTCGCCCACACCCGCGAATGTGCCGGCGGCGAGGTGCAGCACCTCGTCCGATCCGGTGCCATAGATGATGCGCTCGGCCTCGATCCCGTAATGCGCGGCCAGCGCGTCGCGTAGCGCGGCGGCGCTGGCGTCGGGATAGCGCTCCAGCTCGTCGGCGGCGTCGCGGAACGCGGTGCGCGCGCCCTGCGGTGTGCCGAGCGGATTTTCGTTCGACGACAGTTTCACCACGGGGCGGCCGTTGTCGGCGGTGGCCCGACCGGGAACATAGGGGGCGATGGCGGTGATCCACGGCTTGGCTTCGGGCGCGGCCGGGCGGGTGGGAGCGATCGTGTCGGTCATCCGCGCGCTGTACGGTCCGCGCGCGCGCGTGGCAACGGAGGGCGCCGGCCGCCCCCGCCCGGCCAGCCGCAGCCACCCGCCCTCGACGGGGCGGCGGTGGCGGTTTAAGGCGCAGGGCTCAATGCCTGACTTTCCTGCACCCGCCGATCCCCGTTTCGGGCTGGCGCGCCGCGTGACGCTGCCCGGTCCGCTGACGCTCGACAGCGGCGCCCGGCTGTCGCCGGTGGATATCGCCTACGAAACCTATGGCACGCTCGCCGCCGATGCCGGCAATGCGCTGCTGATCTGCCACGCGCTGACGATGGACCAGCATGTCGCCGGGCCCAATCCGCGCACCGGCAAACAGGGCTGGTGGACCCGCATGGTCGGGCCGGGGCGGCCGATCGATACCGACCGCTTCTTCGTCGTCTGCGCCAACGTGCTGGGCAGCTGCATGGGTTCGTCGGGGCCGGCGAGCATCGATCCGGCGACCGGATGCCCCTATGGCATGGACTTTCCCGTGATCACGATCCGCGACATGGTGCGCGCGCAGGCGATGCTGCTCGATCACCTCGGTATCGGCACGCTCGCCGGGGTGGTCGGCGGGTCGATGGGCGGGATGCAGGCGCTGTCATGGGCGGCGACCTATCCCGATCGCGTTCGCGCTGCGGTGGTGATCGCCTCCACCGCGCGCCATACCGCACAGAATATCGCCTTTCACGAGGTGGGGCGGCAGGCGGTGATGGCGGATCCGAAATGGCGCGACGGCGCCTATTATGATGGCGATCCCCCCGCCGCCGGGCTGGCGGTGGCGCGGATGGCGGCGCACATCACCTATCTGTCCGAGGCGGGGCTGACGGAGAAATTCGGTCGCCGGCTGCAGGCGCGCGAGCAAAAGAGCTTCGGCTTCGACGCCGATTTCCAGATCGAAAGCTATCTGCGCTATCAGGGGCTGTCGTTCACCGACCGGTTCGACGCCAACAGCTATCTCTATATCACCCGCGCAATGGATTATTTCGATCTGGCGGAGGAGCATGGCGGGCTGCTTGCGAACGCTTTTCGCGGCACGGCGACGCGCTTCTGCCTCGTCAGTTTCGACACCGACTGGCTGTATCCGACCGCCGAATCGCGCAGCATCGTGCAGGCGCTCAATGCCGCCGGCGCGCGGGTCAGCTTCGTCGAACTGACCAGTCCTTATGGCCATGACGCCTTCCTGCTCGATGCGCCCGAGCTGGAGCGCGTCGTCGGCGGTTTCATGGCGGCGGACCGATGACGTTGCGGGCGGATCTGGCGGTGATCGCGCGGCATGTGCCTGACGGGGCGCGGGTGCTGGATGTCGGCTGCGGCGACGGGGAGCTGATGGCGGCGCTGCGGGACACGCGCGGCGTCGATGCACGTGGACTGGAGATCGATCGCGGCAATGTCGCGGCGGCGGTGGCGCGCGGACTGAGCGTGATCCAGGGTGACGCCGATGTCGATCTGGCGGGGTATCCCGATCAAAGCTTCGATTACGCGATCCTCAGCCAGACGTTGCAGACCGCGCGCGCCCCCGATCGGGTGCTGGACGAATTGCTGCGGATCGGGCGGCATGCCTTCGTCAGTTTCCCCAATTTCGCGCACTGGCGGGTGCGACTGTCGCTATTGTGGGGCGGCCGTATGCCGGTGACGCGATTGTTGCCCGAGCGCTGGTATGACACGCCCAACATCCATCATCTGACAGTGGACGATTTCCGCGCCCATGTTGCGGATCGGAAGATCACGGTCGAGGGCGCGTGGTTTCTGTCGGGTGACAAGAGCACCGGCGGCGCGGCGGCGAATTTTCTTGCCGAACATGCCGTATTTCTGCTCACGCGGAACTGATCGGGCTTGATTTCGGTTAAGCGGGCGTGATGTGGACAGGACGATGACCAAAACGGCGCTGATCGTCGAAGACGAGATTTTCGTCGCGCTCGACCTGGAACGTATCCTGATGGATGCGGGCTATCAGGTCGCCGGTATCGCCGCTGACGCGGAAACCGCGTTGCGGACCGCGCCGGGATGCAGCTTCGCCTTCGTCGACGTCAACTTGCGGGATGGCCCCACCGGCCCCGACATCGCGCGACGGATCGCGCAGGAACATGGCATCAAGGTGGTGTTTGTCACCGCCAACCCCAGCCAGATCGCCAACCCGGCTGACGCGCTGGGCTATATCCGCAAGCCGTTCAGCGATGAAGCGATCCTGGCCGCCGCCCGGCTGGCCGCGGAGCCGGCCGACACGGCGTTGGTGCCGGACGATTTCGTCAGGTGGCCGGTCCGCGGCTGAACGCGGCGACGGGTGCCTCGATCGTCATGATCAGGCCGCGTGGTTCCCATGTCCGGTGAACCGTACCGCCCAACTGGCGCACCGCGCTCATCTCGATCAGCTGACTGCCGAAGCCATCGCTGGCGGGCTGCCCAATCACCGGGCCGTCGCACTCGCGCCAGATCAGCCGTACCTGACCGTCCTGTTGGTCGATCGTGATATCGACATACCCGTCGGGCACCGACAGCGCGCCATATTTGCTCGCATTGGTGGCCAGTTCGTGAAACAGCAGCGCCAGCGGCGTAGCGGAGCGATCGTCGACCGCCACGTCGTCGCCGTGCAAGCGGAATCGCTCGCCCGCCTCGCGCTGATAGGGTGCGAACAGCGTATCCAGCAGGCCGTACAGGCTTTCCTGATGCAGCTTCGGGCGGGAATGGGCGCTGTGCGGACGGACGAAGTCATGCGCCCGGCCCAATGCGGTGATGCGCTGGCGCAGGTCGTGCGCGATCGGCGCGATCGCGGGCTGCGTCCGCGCGGTGAACTGGATCAGGCCCGCGATCACCGAGAAGATGTTCTTGATCCGGTGGCTCAGTTCCTGACTGATCACCTCACGCTCTTCGAGCGCCAGTTTCTGTTCGTGGATATCGGTACAGGTGCCGAACCAGCGAACGATCGCCCCCGCGTCGTCGCGGATCGGCAAGGCGCGGCCCAGCACCCAGCGATAGGTGCCATCATGGTGCCGCAGCCGATATTCGATCTGATACGGCGCCCCGGTGGCCAGCGATTGCCGCCACACCGACCAGGCACGTTCCTGGTCCTCCGGATGGAACATGTCGTTCCAGCCCTCGCCATCGGTCGTCCCCGGGGGGGCGCCGGTGAAATCGTACCAGCGGGCATTGTAGTAATCGTGGAAGCCGTCGGGCAGCGTCGACCACACCATTTGCGGCATCGTATCCGCGAGCGTGCGGAAACGCAGTTCGCTGTCGTTCGCCGCCGCACGCGCCTCGCGCTCCGATTCGCGGCGGGCAAAGCCTTCGCGGGTGTCGCGCAGCAGCGCGCGCACGCCGGCGGCCAGCACCTCCAGCCCCTCTCGTTGTAACGCGGTCAGCCCCTCGGGACGCGGGTGATCGTCGATGACGCACAAGGAACCGAGCGGGTAACCGTCATCCGATATCAACGGCGCACCGGCATAGAAGCGGAGCTGCATTTCGCCGGATACCAGCGGATTGTCGGCGAATCGGGCATCCGCGGTGGCGTCGGGTACGATCATCACCCCCGATTGCCACATCGCATGCGCGCAGAAGGATTGCTCGCGCGGCGTCTCGCGCGCTGCCAGTCCGGTCCGCGCGAGGAAGAACTGGCGATGATCGTCCACCAGGCTGACCAGCGCCGTGCGCGTGCCGCATAGCCGCGCGGCGAAATCGGTGATCTGGCGCAGCGCCGCCGAGCCGTCGAGCGTCGCGGGATGATGCGCGGCCAGCACGGCGGTACGCGCCGCCTCGTCATGCGCGTCGGGGGTGATGGGGGGGCAGGCGTTCATCTAGAACGGCACGTCATCGTCAAGATCGTCCGCGAAGCCGCCCCCGAAACCGCCCGCGCCGCCGCCGCCGCCGCTGGCGCCGCCACGTGATCCGCCGCCGCTGCCGCCACGCGCGCCACCGGGATTGCCACCGCGTGCGCCGCCACCGAAATCATCACCGCCGCCCCAGTCGTCGCGACCGGCGCCGCCACCACCGCCACCGCCCTGCGGGCCGTCAAGCATCGTCAATACCGAGTTGAAGCCCTGCAGCACCACTTCGGTGGAATAGCGGTCCTGCCCCTGCTGGTCCTGCCACTTCCGCGTCTGCAACTGGCCCTCGATGTAGACCTTGCTGCCCTTGCGCAGGAACCGCTCGGCCACATTGGCGAGCCCTTCGTTGAAGATCGCGACCGAATGCCATTCGGTCTTTTCCTTGCGCTCGCCGGTATTGCGATCCTTCCACGATTCCGACGTGGCGATGCGCAGGTTCACCACCTTGCCGCCGTTCTGGAAGCTGCGGCTTTCGGGATCGCGTCCCAGATTGCCGACGAGAATGACCTTGTTGACGCTGCCTGCCATGAAACCCTCTTACAGGCCGGCGAACACCGCGGCCCAGTACGTAATCCCTGCCATCACGTAGGCGGTTGCGAACAGATAGCCAACCATGAACGCTGGCCAGCGCCAACCATTGGTCTCGCGCCGGGTCACCGCGATCGTGGAGATGCACTGCGGCGCGAAGACGAACCACATCAGAAACGCGAGCGCGGTGGGCAGCGACCAGCGCCCGCGCAACCGCTCCACCAGGCTCTGTTCGCCCGCCGCGTCGTCTGTATGGTCGATCGCATAGACGGTGCCGATTGCCGCCACCGCCACCTCCCGCGCCGCCATGGCCGGGATCAGCGCCAGCGCGATATCGTGGTTGAAGCCGATGGGGCGGACGATCACCTCCAGCCCGGTGGCGATCCGACCGGCGACCGAATATTCCGCCTGGCTGCGCCCCGCCGGCGCCTGCGGGAAGCTGAGCAGCGCCCACAGGATCACGGTGGTGAGCGCGATCGTGGTGCCGGCACGCTTCAGGAAAATCCACGCGCGGCTCCACAGCCCGATCGCGATGTCGCGCAGGCGCGGCATCTGATACTTGGGCATTTCCATCATGAAGCCCGAGCTTTCGCCCTTCGTCACGGTGCGGCGGAGCAACAGCGCGGCGACGAATGCGCCGACGATTCCCATCAGATAGAGGCCGAGCAGCACCAGTCCCTGCAACCCGACGAACGGCAGTACCTGCCGCGCCGGGATGAACGCGCCGATGATAATCGTATAGACCGGCAGCCGCGCCGAACAGGTCATCAGCGGGGCGATCAGGATCGTGGTCAGCCGGTCCTTCTCATCCTCCACAGTGCGCGTCGCCATGATCCCGGGCACCGCGCAGGCGAAGCTGGAGAGCAGGGGGATGAAGGCACGCCCCGATAGCCCGACCTGGCTCATCAGGCGATCCATCAGGAACGCGGCGCGGACCATATAGCCCGATGCTTCCAGCACGAGGATGAAGAGGAACAGGATCAGGATCTGCGGCAGGAACACCACCACTGCGCCCACACCGGCGATGACGCCGTCGGTCAACAGCGAGCGCAGGAAGCCGTCGGGCATCGCCGCCTTCACTGCCCCGTCGATCGCGGTGAAGCCGTCCTCGATCCAGCCGATCGGCGCTTCGGACCAGCTGAACACCGCCTGGAACATGATGAACAGCAGCGCCACCAGCAGCACCGGCCCCACCAGCGGGTGAAGCGCCACCGCGTCAAGCGTGTGGTTCCATCGGCGTACCGGCGTTTCGCTGATCGTCGCGGCGGCGGCGATCGCGCGCGCGCGCCGTTGCAGCGTCACGATATCGTCGTCGATGCTGCCGTCCGACGGGCGCAGCGCACGCATCGCGCCCGAGGTCGCACCGACCAGTGCCGTCAATTGCGCCCGCAGTTGCTCGATCCCGCGCCGTCGCACCGCCACGGTCGGGATCACGGCGACACCCAGTTCCGCCTCCAGCACCGCCGGATCGAGCACCAGCCCGTCGCGCTCCGCCAGATCGACCATGTTGAGCGCGACCACGACCGGCAGACCGAGCGCGATCAGCTGCAGCGCGAAGCGCAGGTGATTGTCGAGGTTCGACGCATCCACCACCACCACCAGCGCGTCGGGCAGGCGCTCGCCCGCCTGCGCTCCGGTGACGACGTTGCGGGTCACACGCTCGTCGGGGGAGGCGGGGTCGAGGCTATAGGCGCCGGGCAGGTCGACCAGCTCCACCGGCCGCCCGTCGTCGAGCGCGAGCCGGCCTGAGTGGCGCTCGACCGTGACGCCGGGATAATTGCCCACCTTCTGCCGTGCGCCGGTCAGCGCGTTGAACAGCGCGCTCTTGCCGGCATTGGGATTGCCGACCATCGCGACCAGCGGGGGCATTTCCATCAGCGAGCGATCAGGATCGGAGCGCCGGACGCGATCATTCCGCCGGCAGCGGATCGACAGAGACGCTGATCGTCGCGGCGACCGCGCGGCGCAGCGCCACCGTCATCCGCCCGATCCGACACGCGATCGGACCGCCCCCGAGGCGCGCGCGATGCAGCACCTCGACCGCGACCCCCTGGTCGAACCCCAGCTCGCGCAGGCGGCGCGCCTCCGGCGTCGCCAGCTGCGACCAGTCGATCGTATCGACCGTCGCCCGCCGATGCCGGGGCAGGGTTTCGAGGTTCATCGAGGGGATGATATCGGTCGCGGGCACGCGCTATCTATATGGCCGGTGCGATTGATTATCAATAAGCGATCGCGATCACCGTCGTCATACCACCGGGTAGCGCAACCGCCCGACGAAGCGGCTCAGGCTGGGGCGGTGCCGCGTGCGGCGGGCGAACCCCGCCTTGGCTTTCTCGAAGCGCATGATCCCGTCGATCCGCCGCGCCAGAAAGGCGCGCGTTTCGGTCTGTTCCGCGCTGTCGTCGTCAAGGAAGACGGTCAGCGTCGCGGTATAGACCGCCAGCAGCATCGCGCGCTTGGTGTAATGATTATAGTCAGTTGCCTCGTCCCCCGCGTGCCGCCAGATCCGGTCGACGCTCCGCCAGCCGAGCGCTGCGGCGCGGGTGAGATGCTGCGGCAGCGCCAGGATCGCGCGGGCGCGGCGCAGCGCCTCGCGATCGGGGGCGAGCGCGTCGAGCCGCGCTTCCACCAGCCGCGTGATTCGCTCGCGCACCTTCATCGTCGCCAGCGCCCCGGCGGGAACCGCCTCCACCATCGCGCGATCGATCGTGTCGAACCAGGCGTCGATCATGTCGACCGGCCCCGCCGGGAAGGCGAGCCGGGCGACGTCGCGATCCACCCCGTGCGTTTCCGCCGCCATCGCCAGCGCCGCATCGCCCCAGCCGTCGAACGCCGCATTGGCCGCCAGATCGGGCGCCAGTGCGGTGCGGATCTCGTCGAGCGTGCTATCCTCGGTCATCGGTTCTTCCCTGCCATCTGATCGGCCATTCCGTCGGTTATTGCGTCCGTCAACGATGCGGTCGCTGTAACAGGTCCGGGCTCGCGCCGCACCAGCACCAGCGCGACCGCCACCATCGCCACGCCGACCAGATCCGCCGTGCCCAGCCGCTCGCCGAAGCCGACCCAGCCGATCGTCCCGGCGACCACCGGCTGGATCAGCAGCGCGACCCCCATCACCAGCGGCGACAGCCGCCCCAGCGCATAGACCATGCATCCTTGCCCGATGATCTGGCTGATGAGGGCCAGCGCCAGCAGCGGCGTCCAGTCGTCGGGCACGATCCGCTCCCCCAGCACGATCGCGAACAGCAACAGCGGGGGGATCGATACCGCCGACGACCAGGCCAACGTCGCCAGCGGCGGCATCGTCCGCCGCACGTCGGCCATCAGGATGAAATAGACCGCGTACAGCACCCCGGCGAGCACGCAGAGGAGGTCGCCGAGCAGATGCCGCGGGTCGAGCTGATAGGATCGCCCCATCAACCGCGCGGCGCCGAGCACGGCGAGCAGCAGCGCGAGCGCCTGCGACTTCGAGGGCCACGTCCGCGCGATGAAAAAGCCCCACACCGGAAAGATGAAGATCGCGACATTGCCGAACAGCGTGGCATTGGCGAGCGTCGTCCCCAGGATGCCGACATGCCAGCTGCCCAGATCGGCGGCGAAGGCCACCCCCGCCAGCACCAGGAACAGCGCGAGCCGCCGCGGCGGCGCGGCGCGCGTGCCGGGGGACCGCGCCAGCCAGGCGGCCACCCCCAGCACCGGCAGCGCGAGCATGATCCGCCAGAAGGCGGCGGCGACGGGCCCGGTATCGGACAGGCGCACGAACATCGGCCCGAAGGCGAGCGCGGCATTGCCGATCGCGACCGCGATCAGCGCTGGGCCGTCGCCGCGAGGGTGCGGCGCCGCGAGGGCGGGATCGGTGACATGGATCGGCTGCATCGCCGCCCCATAACCATCCCCGGCGGGCGCGTCAGCGCCGATCGCAAGGTAGATGTCGGGGGGCTTGCCGATCGGCTTGTCGGCCGGATAGGTTTTCTTGAGCGACCGATCCGATGCAACTTGCGGCGTGGCTGCCTAGTTACCGCGCCTGATCACTTCACCACCGACTGTCTTTGGAGGTACACGGATGCCCAGCCTGTTCGACCCGATTACGCTGGGGGCGATCGAAGCGCCCAACCGGATCCTCATGGCCCCGCTCACCCGCACGCGCTCTACCGACGGGCATGTGCCGACCGGGATCATGATTGATTATTACCGGCAGCGCGCCGGCGCGGGCCTGATCATCTCCGAGGCGACCGGGATCAGCCGTCAGGGCCTGGGCTGGCCGAACGCGCCGGGGCTGTGGACCGCCGAGCAGGTCGAGGCGTGGAAGCCGGTGACCGAGGCGGTTCACACCGCGGGCGGGCGAATCGTCGCGCAATTGTGGCACATGGGCCGGCTCGCGCGCCCGGACGTCACCGGGCTGCAGTCGCTGTCGTCGTCGACGCTGCGCGCGCCCTATCACGATCCTGAAAAGAACCCGTATGACACGCCGCGCGCCGCGACGCTGGACGACATCCGCCAGACGCTGGACGATTATGCCGCCGCCGCGCGCAACGCGATGACCGCCGGCTTCGACGGGGTGCAGATCCACGGCGCGAACGGCTATTTCATCGACCAGTTCCTGCGCGACAACACCAACCAGCGCGATGACGAATACGGCGGTTCGCCGGAAAATCGCATCCGCCTGATGCGCGAGGTGGTGGAGCGCGTGATCGCGGAGGTCGGCGCGGGCCGCACCTCGATTCGCCTGTCCCCGAATGGCGAGACGCAGGGCGCCGACGACAGCAATCCCGAGGCGGTGTTCGTGCCGGCGGCGAAGGCGCTCAACGATCTCGGCATCGGTTTCCTCGAATTGCGCGAACAATCGCCCGACGGCACCTTCGGCGCGAGCAGCGTGCCCAAGTTGAGCCCCAGCATCCGCAAGGTCTTCACCGGGCCGCTGGTGCTTAACCAGGACTATAGCCGGGAAGCCGCACAGCGCGATCTGGACGAGGGCGTGGCGGATGCGATCGCTTTCGGCCGGCTGTATATCGCCAACCCCGATCTGGTGGAGCGCTTCCGCCGCGACGCGCCGCTCAATACGCCGAACCCGAAGACCTTCTACGCGCCGGGGCCCGCGGGCTACACCGATTATCCGGCGCTGGACGAGCTGGAAACGGCGCAGGCCTGATCCGGCGTCAGGCCACGCAGGGGGAGAGCCGCTCGCCGCGCGGCGGTTCTCCTCCCGCTGACCGATGGCCGTATGGAGGGGTGCGCTGCGGTCTGGGAAACTGCCCCCGCGCGCTACCCGAACCAGCCGCTCTTTCTTCTTGCCCCTCAGTCCGGGGCGGTCGCGTCGACCGGCGGTTCGTTCGCCATCGCCGCGGCGACCGCCTCCACCTTCGCCATCACGCGCAGCACATTGCCCTGCGCCAGCGCCGACAGATCGGTGTCGCTCCAGCCGCGTCGCGCCAGTTCGGCGAAGATCTGCGGATAGCCATCGACCCCTTTCAGTCCGATCGGCCCGGTGCCGCTGATCCCGTCGAAATCGCCGCCCAGCCCCACCGCGCCGCGCCCCGCCACCGTCGCGACATGCTCGATATGGTCTGCCACATCGCTGACCGTCACGACGGGTTCGGGATGCGCGCGGTCCCACGCCACCATCGGCGCCGGGGCGGCCGCGCCATAAATGTCGCTCTCGACCCCGACCGACTTGGCGAAGGCGGTGCGCTCGCCATCCCAAGCGCGCCAGCGTGCCGACACAAAACTGGGATAGAAATTGACCATCACCACGCCGCCGCCCGCGCCGATCCGCCGCAACAGCGGATCGGGGATGTTGCGCGGCGCGTCGGCGATCGCGCGGGCGGAGGAATGCGAGGCGATCACCGGCGCGCGCGACACGTCGAGCACCGCCGCCATCGTCGTGTCGGCGATATGGCTGACGTCCACGATCATCCCGATGCGGTTCATTTCCTGCACCACTTGCCGGCCGAACGCGCTCAGCCCGCCGGCGCGCGGGGCGTCGGTGCTGCTGTCTGCCCATTCCAGGCTTTTCCCGTGGGTCAGCGTCATATAGCCGACGCCCAGCGCCTTGTACTGGCGCAGCACCGACAGGCGCTTGTCGATCTGATGCCCGCCCTCGACACCGATCAGCGAGGCGATCCGCCCCGATGCCTGGATCCGGCGCACGTCGGCGGCGGTGGTCGCCAGCGCGAACGTATCGGGATAGGCGGCCGCCATGCGCCGGACGATGTCGATCTCCTCCAGCGTCATCTCCACCGCGCGCGCGCCGGTCACGCTGGCGGGGATATAGACCGACCAGAATTGCCCGCCGACATGCCCGCGCCGCAGCCGCGCGATATCGGTCTGCAGCGGATAGGCCCAGCGCGACGTATCCTGGCGCAGATCGAGCGATTCGACCTTCGCAGCGTAATTCTGGCGAATCTCCCACGGCAGATCGTTGTGGCCGTCGATCACCGGGGTGCGCGCCAGCAGCCGCTCGATACGCGCAGGCACCGGCGGTAGCGCGGCGGGGGCGGCGGGGACGGGCGAGGCGGCGGCAGCGGCTTGGGCGAGCAACAGGGCGATCATGCGGGGATCACAGCACAGCGCGATCGCGCCCGACAGCGAAAAAGCATCCACGCCCTATAACCGGCATCCCTCCAGCACGCTGGTGCCGCCGATCGCGCGCGCGTCGCGACAGGTCAGCCTAACCGCCATACCGGGGGTCAACAGATCGAGCGCGTCGATCTGCGTATCGGGCAGTTGCGCGATCACCGGCCGGCCTGGATCACGACCGGCGAGCGCGACGGTGCCATCGCCGTCGATCGCCACGACGATTCCGTTGACCCGCAGCGGCCCGCGCAGGCGCGGCGGCTCGCCGGCCTCGGCTTCCTCCGCGGTCATATTCGCCGCCAGCCGGTCCAGCGCGGCGGCGATCGCGGGGGCGGGGATCGGCGCCTCGCCGCCGATGATGCCCGCCAGTGGATCACTCGGCGTGGCGGAAGCGGGGGGGGAGGGAGAGGGGGTGGGGGCCGGCATCGGCTCCGGCGTCGGGGTGGCCGGGCCGGGCGTTGCGCCGGCCGATGGCGCCGCATCGGGGCGCCCTGCGATCGCGCGCGCACCTTCGCGCTGCTGGATGAACACGACCGCCAGAATCATCGCCGCGACGCCCCCCAGCGCGACCAGCCACCAGCCCGGAAAGCCGCCGCGCGCCCCGGCGTCCGGCGGGGGCGTGACGGGCACCGCCGTGCCGCAGGCGGGGCAGAAGCGCGCGCCCTCGGGCAGGGGCGCACCGCAATGAAGGCAGGCGCGTGCCACCGACGTCAGAACAGCCCCGGCAGCTCGCGCTGCGGCGTGGAGGCGTCGGCGGGGGTCAGCAGGCGGCGTTCGGGCGCATCGATCGCGGCCGCACGATCGACGCTGGCGGTCGCGCCGATCCGCGTGCAGCTGCGCCCGGCGAGGAAATCGAGCGCGGCGCGGGTGGACGCTTCGTTGGCGTCGCCCAACTGATAGGAAATGTCGTCGCTCGCCTGGCAACTCGCCTCCACCTTGCTGGCGAGGCCGTTGAAATAATCGCCCTGGCGCGCGGCATTCTGCAACGCGAAGGCGATCACGCGCAGCCGGTCATCGGGGCAGGCGGGATTGTCGAGCGCGATCTGGCCGACCGGCTTGCCATAGGTGTTGCTGCCGATCAGCGCGGCATTGCCGTGGAGATAGGGGATCATCGCGTTGATGACATATTCGCTGGCGGAGGCGGTGCGCCCGGTGCCGATGAAGGCGATCTTCATCGGGGCGATCGCCTGTGTTGGCGGGGCGAAATAGGTGGTCTTGTTCTGGCTCGACTTGGAGGTGCGGAAGGTGGTGTAGGCTTGCACGTCGGCGGTGCTGCGGTCGGCGCCGAGCAGGTTGGTCAGCAATTCCGCCACCGATACGAGGCCACCGCCGTTATAGCGCAGGTCGACGATCACCTGGTTGATCCCCTGCGCGCGAAAGGCGGCGAAGGCGGTGCGCAGCTGGTCGTTGGCGGTGCTGATGAAGGTGCGCAGATTGACATAGCCGACCTGACGGCCGCCATCGGCGATGATCCTGTAGCCATAGCGGGACGATAGCGGGGACAGCGTGAAATCCGCCTTGGCCAGCGTGACGTCGCGCGTCCCCGCCGCATCGCGGATCCGCATGACGCGCTGTACCCCGCTGTCATCGGGGCCGAGCGCGTCGGTCAGCCCGTCGGTGCCCTGCGATGCGATGATGTCGCTGACCGTCCGGACGGTGCTGCTGCTGGTGCCGATGCCGACGATCTGCGTGCCGCGGTCGATTCCGGCGTTCAGCGCCGGCCCGTTCTCGAACGATTCGATCACGAACAATTGGTTGCTCGTGTCGAGCGCCAGGCGGATGCCGAATCCGGCGGTGCTGCCCGAGTTGTAATAGGCATTCTCTTCCGCAACCGAGGTGACATAGCTGAAATAGCGGTCACGCCCCTGCGCGCGCGCGGTGGCGGTCAGCGCGTCGAGATAGGTCGACAGATCGGTATAGGCCGCCGGATCAAGCCCGGTCGGCAGCGTTTCGGGGAAGAGATACCATTCGTTCATCTGCGCCAGCAGCCATTGTTGCCGCGCCGCCAGCGTGCAGCCTGAGCTCGTGCTGGAGCCGGTGCCCGTGCCCGTCGAGCCGCCCGTGCTACCGGTCGTCCCCCCCGCCGCGCCACCAGCCGTGCCGCTCCCTCCACCGGAAGAGCCGTCGCCGCCGCCGCACGACGCCAGCATGGCCGCCATTGCGAGCCATCCGCCCCATCGCGCTCCCCATGCCCCGCGGTTACGCATCACACACCTCTCCCGATCGATCGACGCACCCTAGCGGGGGTGCGAAACGCAGCAAAGCCGATTAGCGTGGCGTGGCGCCCGCTGGCGATCGCCAGTGCCCTGTTATCGATCAGAAAGGACCGACCTTGATGCCACAGCCCCAATCTCTCGCCGCCCCCCTCGGCGCGCTGGCGATGCTGCTCTCGCTGGGCGGCTGCGGCGGGGGTGACACCCGCAATGCGGAGGCGATCACCAATGGCGCGGCGAACGGTGATACGATCGTCGAACGGATCCAGGCGATGAACGAGGGCGAGCGCAACGTCACGCTGTTTCGCGCGATCCGCGATGCCGGTCGCGATTGCCAGGGGGTGACACGCTCCGTTCCGACCGATCCGGTGCAAGGGCGCCCGGCATGGATCGCGACGTGCGATAACCAGGGGGAGTGGCTGATCGCGATCGCGCCGAACGGCACCGCCATCGTCAGCGGCGGCCGCACGACCGGGTGAGGTGCGGGTCACCCGTCGATCAGCCGCAGCGTTGCGGCGTCGGGGGCGGGGAAGAAGGCGCGCAGCGCGGCCGCGACCCCGGGCGGCGCCCCGGCCCGATCGAACAGCGTCAGCGATGAGCACAGCTTGATCGCGTCGATGGTGCCCAGGATCGCCGTCGCGGGCCGGTCGCGGTGCCGCATCAGCGCCGCGACGCTCTCGGCATAGCGTGATCCCAGCACGGGGTGCGCCAGATAACGGCGCGCCTCCCCCAGATCGGCGATCGCATAGCGCGCCGCCATCGCACTATGGCCCAGTCCGGCGATCTGCGGAAACACGAACCACATCCAGTGCGAGCGTTTCTCGCCGGCGCGCAATTCGGCCAGCGCGACCGGATAGACATCCTGCTGGGCGGCGAGAAAACGATCGAGCGACATGTGCGTCCAACGCGCCTGCGCCGGCCCGGATGCGCGCTGCTACCGGCGATCGGGCGGCGGTGTGATCGGGCGGCGGTGTGATTAGGGGGCGGTGATCGTCTGCGCGCGCCCCTGATCCTTGGCGCGATACAAGGCGGCATCGGCCCGCGCCATCAGCGCCGCGCGGCCCTCGCTGGCGGTTCCCTCGGCCACCCCGGCGGAGAAGGATACCACGCCGATCGGCTCGCCCGTCTCGCGCACGCGCAGCCGGCGCAGCGTCATCGCATGGCGGGCATGCTCCACCTGCCGCGCGGCCTCTTCCAGCGTGACCCCCTCGAAGAGCAAAGCGAATTCCTCTCCGCCATACCGTGCGACCAGGCACCGGCATTCGGCGCGCAGTGTCTTCGCGACCGACCGGATCACGCGATCGCCGACCGCATGGCCGAAATTGTCGTTGACCCGCTTGAAATGATCGATGTCGCAGATCGCGACGGTGATCACCTTGCTGCGGTCCAGCGCGGCGAATGCCTCATCGAAGGCGCGCCGATTGGGCAGGTCGGTCAACGGATCGGTCCGCGCGGAGCCGCGCGCCTCGTCCAGCGCGACGCGCAGTTCGTCGGTTTCGCGGCGGGCGGCGTCGAGCCGCGCTTCCGCGCGCTGCACACGCTCGATCATGTCGTCGGTCAGGCGCCCGATCTGCTCGGAGGTGACGGCCGGGCCGGCGTCGCGGATCAGTGCCGCGCTACGTGCCAGATCGCGGCCGAAATCCCCCGCTTCGGCATGCGCGTTGCGCATCGTGTCGCCGAAGCCGTCGATCTGCATCAGGATGCGCTCGATCATCGCCTCATGCGTCGCGGCGTCCGCGATCATGGCGTCGTCCGCAGCGGCATCCTGCCCGTCGTCGACCGGGGCGCCGATCACGGCCTGCCCGCCCAGCGACGTGATATCCTGCGCGGTGAGGCGGACGCCGCCGTCGGTGATCGCGGCGACGCGCTGCGCAATCAGCCCGGCGGCGTTCGACAGCACTTCGTGCGCCAGCGCATAATGGGCCGGGTCGGGGCTCAGGCGATGCGCCGACAGGAAGGCGCCGATCTGCGCGAACAGCCGGTCGCCGGTACTACCCTCCCGAATATCGATCGCCTTGCTCGCCACACCGTGCCTCCGACTCCCGAGGCGCGATCTGCGCCTCGTTAGAGAGGGATGCGTATCAGTCGACTCGCTAAGATATGGTGACCTCGCCCCGGCGGATCAGCGCGCGGCGCTCTTGCCGGTCAGCTTCTGCACCGCTGCCAGGGTCTGGCTGACATGTTCGGCGGGGCTCATGTCCGAATGGACGAAGGCGATCCGTCCGTCGCGTGCGATCACGTAACTGGTGCGGCTGGTGACATCGCGGCCCTTCACTTGTCGGCCCAGCGCGACATCATAACCGGCAATCACGCGCGGCCCCGCGCTGGCGACGGTGAACTTGCCGGCGCATTCGCTCGATGAGAATGCCTGCAGGTCGGCGACATTGTCCGCCGACATGCCGATCACCGTCGCCCCGGCGGCGCGGAAAGCGTCGATCTTCTCGGCGAAGGCGCGTGCTTCTGCGTTGCAGCCGGAGGTGAAGGCGGCGGGGAAGAAATACAGCACCACCGGGCCGCGTTTCAGGGCGGTCTTCAGATTGACGGGCACGATCTTGCCCGCCATCGCCCCGCGCGTGGCGAAGTCCGGGGCCACCGCTCCCGGCGCGAGCGTGGCATGCGCCGGCGCGGCCAGCGACAATGCGGTGAGGGCGGCGGCGGCAAGCGGAATCAGGCGCATCGACATTACTCCGATGGGGGCGATGCGATAATCCTAGCCTGCCTTGGCCGCGCGCGATAGGTCGCCGCCATGCCCGTGCGCCCAGCCGATATCGATCTCGCCCAACGCCTTGCCGATGCGGCGGGCGCGGTTATCCGCCCTTATTTCCGGCGCCCGGCCGGACTGGAAACGAAAGCGGATCAGTCGCCGGTGACGCGCGCTGACCGCGAGGCGGAGGAGGCGATGCGCCGCCTACTCGATGCCGAGCGATCGGGCGACGGCATCATCGGAGAGGAATATGGCGAAAAGCCCGGCGTCACCGGGCGGCGCTGGATCCTCGATCCGATCGACGGCACACGCAGCTTCACCGCCGGGCGCGCCATTTTCGGGACGCTGATCGCGCTGGTCGAGGATGGCTGGCCGGTGCTGGGGGTGATCGACCAGCCGGTGCAGCGCGAGCGCTGGCTGGGTGTCGCGGGGCAGCCGACCCTGTTCAACGGCGGCCCGACGCGCACCCGCGCCTGCCCGGCGCTGCGTGGCGCGATCGTCGCCACCACCAGCCCGCATCTGTTCGCGGAGGGAGACGTGCCGCATTATATGGCGCTGGTCACCGCCGCCAGCGGGGGCGCGCCGCGTCAGGGGCCGGTCTATGGTGGCGACTGCTACAATTACGGCCTGCTGGCGAGCGGGCATCTCGATATCGTCTGCGAATCGGGGCTGAAGCTTTACGATTTCGCTGCGCTGGCACCGGTGGTCGAGGGCGCGGGCGGACGGATGTGCGACTGGAATGGCGATCCGTTGACCGCCGACAGTGCCGGGCACGTGCTCGCGATTGGCGATCCCGCCCGCACCGACGAGGTGCTGGAGGCATTGCGCGGCGCGGTCGACGACGGGATCGCGCACGACCATTGATCGCAGGTCGCTGCAATGCCGATTAGCCGCTCGCCCGCGGCAAGGTGGCTGTCCGTGCCGGAACGACGGTGCCGTCGTCAGAAGATCCCCAGGAATTTCTTTCGCTTCGGCTTGTCCTGCACGGTCGTGGTGCCGTCGCCGACGTCCTTGCGCGGCTCGCCTTTCCCGGTGCGTTGCGCGGCGGCGGTCTTCGCGCCGAGGACGGGGCCGCATTGCGCCGCCTTGGCGTCGCCCGGATCGATGAACGCGAGCAGCGCCGCCACCGGGGTTGCGACCAGCGCAAGCCCCAGCCCGGCCCCCGCGCGCGTCAGAAGCTGCGGTGACAGCACCTCGAGCCGCGGCGTGGCGAAGGTCCCCGCGATGCCCACCGGCGACTGACCCGAGAACAGGCTGAACCGCTTGGCATCGGCACGGATCGCGATATCCACCGCCTCGCTGCGGAAACTGAAGCCGCCGCGGCCCAGCACGACGTTCTTCTGCGTATCGATCAGGATCGGGTCGGTGGCGGCGATGCCGTTGCGCACCGTGAAGGCGATCAGCCCGCAATTGATGCGCACCGGCTCCTTCAATTCGTCCTCGAACATCTTTTGCACGAACGTGCCGATATCCAGTTCGGACAGTTCGACGTTCCGCGTCCACAGCGCGCCCGCGGGCAGCACGAACGCGATCCGGCCGGAGGCGGTGGCAAGCGAGTCGTGGATGGTATCGCCCCGCCCCACCAGCTCGATACGCCCGCGGACCGTGCCGGTGGTCCCCGCCTCCGCCACGCCATAGCCGGCCAGCAGCCGCCCCATCGGCGTCGGCGCCAGCCGGATATCGTAGCGTATCGCGCTCGGCCGCTGGCGTGTGTCGAAGATCGCATCCGCCGCGACATGGCCGCGCGCCATCGTGAAGGTGAGCGGCGACAGCACCAGCCGCCCGCGATCGAGATCCAGTCTGAGATCGACGTCGCTGATCGGCACCCGCCGCGAGCGCAGCGCGGCGACATGCCATGTCAGGTCGGCGTCGAACCGCTGCATCGTCGCGATCGGCAATGCCGCGTCGGGCAGCAGCCGCGCCGGCGCCGCGCCGGTCGCGGCGGCGGCCGCGACCGCGCCCTTTTCCGCCACGATATCGGGATTATAGCCGATGAAAGGGGCGGCATCGATGATGTCGAGCCGTTTCGTCTGCAGCGTCGAATCGAGATGCAGCCGCTCGCCATTGGTGACGGTCAGCCGCCCGGCGAGATCCGAGTCGCCGAACGTGCCTGCCATCCGTGTGAAGCGATATTCCTGTCCCTGCTGCACCAGTTGCGCGCGCAGCCGATAGTCGCGGGTGGTGGGGATGACGACGCCGATGATCTCGAGCAGCGTCGCCAGGTTGCGTCCGCGCGCGCGGACCGCCAGCGGCACCCCTTCGATCTGCGCGAGGCTCGGCAACGTCCCCGCGACATCGATGACATTGCCCGCCGCCCGTGCCCGCATCACCAGTTCGTTGCGCCCGCGCGCCACCGTGGCATCGGGCGACAGCAGCCGCGCGGCGACGGTGAATGGCGTGTCGCGCAACTGGCCGTTGCCGCTCACCCCGACCGCCTCCCCGATCCGCGCGCCGGTGGAGCGAATCGTGTCGAGCGACAGGTCCGCCAGCAGGCGCATGCGCGGATCGCGGTAGCGGACCGTCGTACCGGTGATGGAGGCACGGTCGATTCGCGGCAGATCGAGCGGCTTGCCGCCCTTTTTCTCGCTGAACGTCCAAGTGTTGCGGTCGTGCGCCGCATTCCATTCCAGGTCGATCGCGCCGTTGGTCAGGTCGAGCCAGTGGAAGTGCCGCGTGCCGAACAGCAGCGACAGGGGTGCGATGCGCGCGTCGATCCGGTCGGCCGCGAACAGGCGCGGCCGGGTCGCCCAGCCGGGATTGGCGACCGACACGCGCTCGGCGTAGAATTTGATCCGCCACGGCGCGAAATACAGCTGGAAATCGCCCCCCACCTGCACGTCGCGGTGAGTCAATCGCCCGGCGATCGATTCGAACGGCCGCTTCAGGAAACGGCCCTTGGTGATGAACAGCACCAGCCAGATCGCCGCGATTAGCGCCACCGCGCCGATCAGGATGGCACGGGCGATCCGCCACGCCCGGCGGCGGCGCGATACCGGGGGCGGCGCGGGGGGCGGCGTCGCATCGGGCGTCACGGCATCCACGGGGGCGGTCGTTGCCATGGCGGCACAATCGCGCCACCCCCGGCTCGGGTTCCGCCGGCGTGACCCGTGTCGAGCGCGGATGCGGCCATTGCTTTTGCCGGGCCATATCGCTATGCGGCCCGCTTCCCGAGCGACATGGCGCTTGAAGACTGCCCGGCCATCCAGGGCTGCCGCGGCCGTCCCAGCCATGACGTTCCAGCAGAAAGGACCAAAATGCCCAAGCTCAAGACGAAGAGCGGCGTCAAGAAGCGCTTCAAGCTCACCGCCACCGGCAAGCTGAAGCATGGCGTCGCCGGCAAGCGCCACCGCCTCATCAGCCACAACGGCAAGTACATCCGCCAGAATCGCGGCACCACGGTG
>NZ_JBELIE010000045.1:0-20941 GCF_042091075.1 Sphingomonas sp.
GGGGGACGACGATATCGGCGCGCGGCTGGCGCGGCGGCGCGGCATCGTGATCCTGCCGTGCGACTGGGTACTGGAGGGCGGTGCGATCGATGGCGACGGCACCGGCCTGGTCGTCACCACCGAGCAATGTTTGCTCAATCCCAATCGCAATCCGGGGCTGACGCGCGCCGGGATCGAGACGCTGCTGGCGCAGGATCTGGGGTTTGATCGCGTGCTGTGGCTGGGCGACGGGCTGATGAACGATCATACCGACGGACATGTCGACAATCTGGCGCGCTTCGTCGGCCCCAACCGGCTGGCGATCCCGCGCTCACCCGAGAACGACCCCAATTGGCGCGTCTATCAGGACGCGGCGCAGCGCGCGCGAATGGCCGGGGTGGAGGTGGTCGAGATCCCCTCCCCCGGCCGCGTGATGCGCGACGACGACGTGGTTCCGGCCAGTTATATGAACTTCTACATCGGCAATGCCGCGGTGGTGGTGCCGCTGTATGGCACCGACCAGGATCAGGCCGGGGTGGCCGCGATCCAGGCGATCTTCCCCGATCGTCACGTGATCGGCCTGCGCGCCGATGCGATCCTGACGGGCGGCGGCAGTTTCCACTGCATCAGCCAGCAGATCCCGGCATGATCGTCGATCCCGCGCGCGTGCTCGACGCGGTCGAGCTGCCGTTCCTGCCGAACCATTATCGCGGCAAGGTGCGCGACAATTACGACCTGCCCGACGGCCGCCGGCTGATCGTCGCCAGCGATCGGCTGAGCGCGTTCGATCGCATCCTGTGCGCGGTGCCGTACAAGGGCCAGATCCTGACGCAGACCGCGCGCTGGTGGTTCGAAGAGACCGCCGATCTGTGCCGCAACCATGTGATCGACTATCCCGATCCCAACGTGCTGCTGTGCCGCCGGCTGACAATCCTGCCGGTCGAGATCGTGGTGCGCGGCTATCTGGCGGGCACGACCGGCACCTCGATCCTGACGCTGTACAAGGCGGGGGAACGGCGGATGTACGGCACCGTGCTGCCCGATGGCATGCGTGACAACGAACGCCTGCCGCAGCCGATCATCACCCCCACCAGCAAGGAGTTCGACGGCGGACACGATCGCCCGCTGACCCCGGACGAGATTCTGGCGGACGGCTTGCTGACTGCCGCGCAATGGGACGAGATCAGCGCCACCGCGCTGGCGCTGTTCGCGCGCGGACAGGAAATCGCGGCGCGGCGCGGCCTGATCCTGGCGGACACCAAATACGAATTCGGCGTGGATGCGGACGGCAATATCCTGCTGGCCGACGAGGTGCATACCCCCGACAGCAGCCGCTTCTGGAAGGCCGACAGCTACACCGCGCGTGTGGCGGCGGGGGAACGGCCCGACAGTTTCGACAAGGACGTGGTGCGCAGCTGGGTCGCCGCGCGGTGCGACCCGTACAGGGACGCGATCCCGCCGATCCCGGATGACATGATCCTCGCCACCTCGGCGGTCTATGTCGAGGCGTTTGAGACGATCACCGGCGAGCGCTTCGTTCCCGACCTGGCAGGCGAGACGGTCCTCGCGCGCATCACTGACCGGCTGCGCGTGTTTGCCTCCGCCCCATGACGCTGCCCGCCATCCCGACACGCGTCGGGATGGCGGGGCCGCCGGCGCGCGATCCTATCGCGTCGGCACCGGCTCGCTGCCCGAATAATCGTAGAAACCGCGCCCGGTCTTGCGGCCATACCAGCCCGCCTCGACATATTTGACGAGCAGCGGCGCCGGGCGAAACTTGGGATCGCCGGAACCCTCGAACAGCACGCGGGTGATCTCCAGACAGGTATCGAGGCCGATGAAATCCGCCAGCGTGAGCGGCCCCATCGGATGATTGAGCCCGAGCTGGCAGGCCAGATCGATATCGCGCACCGTCGCCACGCCCTCGCCCAGCGCGAAGCACGCCTCGTTGAGCATCGGCATCAGCACGCGATTGACGATGAAGCCCGGCGCGTCATTGGCCTGGACGACCTGCTTGCCCAAGGCGGCCGCATAGGTCCGCACCGTCGCGACCGTCTCGTCGGAGGTGGCGAGCCCGCGAATCACCTCGATCAGCCCCATCACCGGCACCGGATTGAAGAAGTGCACCCCAACGAAACGGGCCGGGTCGGGGCTGGCCTGTGCCAGTCGCGTGATCGGGATCGAGGAGGTGTTCGAGGCCAGCACCGCCTGATGCCCCAGCACCTTGCCCACGTCGGCGAAAATGGCGCGCTTGATCGGCTCGCGCTCGGTGGCCGCTTCGATCACCAGGCCGCAGGCGGACATGCCTGACACCGAGGCCACCGGCTCGATCCGCTCCAGCAGCCGGTCACGCGCGGCAGCCTCGATCTTGCCCTTTTCCACGTCGCGATTCAGGCGCTTGGCGATCCCCGCCTTGCCCGCCTCGGCGCGGGCCTGGTCGACGTCGCCCAACAGCACGCGATAGCCCGCCGCCGCGGAAACCTGCGCGATGCCCGCGCCCATCTGGCCCGCCCCGATCACACCGATTGCCTGCATGCCCATCTCCTGTTCAGCTACGGGCCCCTCTACACAGGCGCGAGCCCAGGACGCCAGCACGGAGGCACATCGCAGGCAAATGACCAGCATCGGCGCGATCAGGGCGCATCATCCCGGCGCGGCGTTGTCCGGGCGGCTTTACATTCAGAGCGATCCCGCCGTCCGTCGCACCCCGCATGCGGACAGTCGTGGAGGGCACGCTCGGTAAGAGATCGTTAACGAGTAGCACCAAAGGTCGACGTGTCGGTGATGGCGGCATGGCCCAGATCTTCATGTGGGACGGCCGGCGCTTTCGCCTCAGCCAGCAAAGCGAGATGACAGAATGTCGCGTCAGCACGCATTTCCTCACCACTTGGCGCGCGCGGGTGCGGCGGCATTGATCGCGGCGCTGCTGATCGCCGCCGACGATCCTCCCAGCGCGCCCGCGCCGCTGCGCACCTTCGGCGACTGGACGATCGGGTGCGACAATCAGCGCAGTTGCATGGCGGTGGCGCTCGTCCCTGATGCGGAGGATCGCGATGGTTATCTGATGCTGACGCTCACCCGTGGGGGACGCGCCACCGCGCCGGCGCAACTGGCGGTGATGCTGCCCGCCACGGTGGCGCGGGGCAAGACGGTATCGATGGCGGTCGACCGCAAGACGATCGCGCGCATCGTCGCGCCGGGCAACGGCGCGGGGCTGGCGCTGCCCTTCAGCGGCTCGCTGGCGAACGCCCTGATCGCTGGCCGCCGCGTGGCGATCGTCGATTCGAGCGACCAGACGCTCGCCACCGCGTCGCTGGAAGGCCTGAGCGCCGCACTGACCGCGATGGACGACGCGCAGTATCGCACCGGCGGCGTCACCGCCCTGCGCCGCCCCGGCACCCGCCCGCGCAGCCGCATTCCGCTGGTTCCGCCATTGCCCGTGGTGATCCAGCCGCCCGTGACCGGCAAGCCGCCGCGCGTCCTGTCGGCGAAGCGCGCGGCCAAGCTGATCGGGCGCGACAATGTAGCATGCGGACAGGACGCCGGCGCCGTGGCACCACAGGCGTTTCGGCTCGATGCGACGCATACGCTGGTCACGGTGGAGCATCCGTGCGGCAACGGCGCCTATAACATCTATACCAGCCTGTTCGTCGTGCCCGACAAGGGCAAGCCCGCCCCCGCGATCCTCGACGCGCCGTCCGGCTTCTCCGGGCAGGCCGGCAACATCGTCATCAACGGCGGGTGGGAACCGGCGACGCGCCGGGTGACGGCGTTCCTTCGCGCACGCGGGCTGGGCGATTGCGGGTCGCAACAGCAATTCGCCTGGGACGGGGCGCGCCTGCGGCTCGTCGACCAGCGCGACATGGGGGAATGCCGGCAAGTGACCAGCTTTATTCCGACCTGGCGTGCACAGGTGGTGGTGCGATAATCTCCGTTACCGCCACCACCGCGCCAGTGGCGGTGGCGGTTTGGCGTCGATTATGGCGCTGGTCGCTCGGCCTGTGCCTCCGCCAGGATCACCGCGAATTTGCCGTCGGCGTCGGTCCACTCGCGGATCGGCGTCCAGCCGCCCGCGCGGAGCAGGATGCGCGCATCGCGGGGGCCATATTTATGGCTGTTCTCGGTGTGGATCGTTTCGCCCGCGGCGATCTCGAACGGGCGGCCGTCCACCTCGAACGCGGTATCGCGCGTCGCCGCCAGATGCATCTCGATCCGTGCGCGATCGTCGTTCCAGATCGCCTTGTGCGCGAAGGCATCGACCGGGATCGTGCCGTCCAGCTCGCGATTGATGCGCTCCAGCAGGTTCAGGTTGAATGCGGCGGTCACCCCTTGCGCATCGTCATAGGCGGGAACCAGCACCTGCGCGTCCTTGATCCGGTCCATCCCGATCACCAGCATCGCGCCCTCTTCGAGCGACGCGCGCATCGCGCGCAGCAGGTCGATCGCCGCCAGCGGGATCAGATTGCCGATCGTCGAGCCGGGGAAGAATCCCAGTTTCGGCGCCTTCTCGATCGTGCGCGGCAATGTCAGCGGGCGCGTGAAATCCGCCTCGAACGGCAGGATCAGCAGATCCGGGAAACGCTCCGCCAGCGTGCGCGACGATTCACGCAGGAAATCGCCCGAAATGTCGATCGGCACATAGGCCGAGGGCATGATGCTATCGAGCAGGATCGGCGTCTTGGTGGACGATCCCGACCCGAACTCCACCATCGCGCGGCCCTCGCCGACCAGCTCACGCAACTCGGGGCCGATTTCACGCAACAGCTGCGTTTCGGTGCGCGTCGGATAATATTCGGGAAGATCAGTGATCGCTTCGAACAATTGCGAGCCGCGATGGTCGTAGAACCAGCGCGCCGGGATCGCGCGCGGGCGCCGCGTCAGCCCCGCCAGCACATCGGCACGGAATTGCGGATCGGCGAGGCTTGTCTGACCGTCCTCGATCTCCGGTTTCAGCATTGTGTCAGATATCCTTTGCGAGCCGCACGCCGGTGAATTGCCAGCGCTGATGCGGATAGAAGAAGTTGCGATAACACGGGCGCACATGGCCGCGCGGCGTGGCGCAGCTGCCGCCGCGCAGGACGAACTGCCCGCTCATGAACTTGCCGTTATATTCGCCCACCGCCCCTTCGGCGGGGTGGAAGCCGGGATAGGGGCGATAGGCGGAGCCGGTCCATTCCCAGACGTCGCCGAAGAACGCCGGCCCGCCGGCGGATGGGCGCGGCTCGACCGGTCCGGCGGCGTCGAGCAGATGGCCAGCGGCCGGATCGAACCGCGCGGCGGCGGCTTCCCATTCGAACTCGGTGGGCAAGCGCGCACCCGCCCAGCCAGCATAGGCGTCCGCCTCGAAAAAGCTCACATGGGTCACCGGGGCGGCGGGGTCGATCGCTCGGCGGCCGTCCAGGCCGAAGCGGGTCCACTGGTCGTCGCGCCGTTCCCAGTAGAGCGGCGCGACGATCCCCTCGCGCTGCACCCACGCCCAGCCGTCCGACAGCCACCAGCGCGGATCGCGATACCCGCCGTCAGCGATGAAGGCCGCCCATTCGCCATTGGTGACGGTACGATCGGCGATCGCATGCGCCGGCACGAGCGCACGATGACGCGGCCCTTCGCAATCGAACGCGAAGCCGCCGCCGTCATGCCCGACCTCGACCACGCCCTCGGCGTGCTCGATCCACCCGATCGGCCCCGGCATCGCGACCGGCACCTTCCGTGCGGCCTTCCAGATCGCCGGCTCCAGCGGATTTTCGGAGAACAGGTGCAGCATGTCGGTGATCAGCAATTCCTGATGCTGCTCTTCGTGGTGGCAGCCGAGCGCCACCAGGTCGCGCGCCGCGACGGGCAGCCCGTCGAGCGCGTCGAGCAACGCCGCGTCGACCGCGGCGCGATAGGCGAGCACCTCGGCCAGCGTCGGCCGCGTGATCATGCCGCGCCGCGCGCGGGCGTGGCGCTTGCCCTCCGCTTCGTAATAACTGTTGAACAGGAACGGAAAGCGCTCGTCATGCAGCCGATAGGACGGCACGTGATCGCGCAGGATGAAGGTTTCGAAAAACCACGTCGTATGCGCCAGATGCCATTTCGCGGGCGAAGCGTCGTCCATCGACTGGACGGTCGCATCGGCGTCGGAAAGCGGCGCGGCAAGCGCCTCGCTCAACGTCCGCACCGCGGCGAAACGATCCGCCAGCGGCACCTTCGGGGCCGTGTGCCGCCGTGCTTCCATCAACCCCTTCTCCCTGCCGGATGATCCGGCAAGCGGGGGCGCGACGATGTCAGCGGTTCGCCCCGGCAGCCCATAAAACGTCGCCGCCAGCGCTTTTGTTCACCGCCCGGCAGGCTACAAAAAGAAAATCGGACAAGCGGTTAAGGTACGCGAGCGCCTGTGGATTGACGCCCGGCACGACCGCCACCGCAGACCGCTCCGCCCGCCGCACGATCGCGCGCGCCAGATGCAGCGACGCCGCCGTGCCGCCGGGCAGGATGAAGCTGGTGAGCGGTTCGAGATCGGCATTGAGCGCGTCGATCGCCCGCTCCAGCCGCTCCACCTGCGCCGCGACGATCCGCAGCGTCATCGGCGAGGGCGTGAAATCCTCGCCCGGCGTTGCCAGATCCGCCCCCAGATCGAACAGGTCGTTCTGGATCAGCGACAATTCCTGGCGGATCGCCTCCGGCAGCGAAGAGGCGATCGCGACGCCGATCGCGCTGTTCGCCTCGTCGACATCACCGATCGCGGCCATGCGCGAATCGTTCTTCGCGACGCGGCTGCCATCGACCAGCCCGGTGGTGCCCGCATCGCCGGTGCGGGTGTAGATACGATTCAGCTTCACCATCGCGGGATCAGGTGCGTCCGGCGGCGAACAGGATGATGACGACGATCAGCACCGCCGCCGCCTGGAACACGATCCGCATCTGCATCATGCGGTTCGATTTCAGCTGCGCCGCGGTCGGCCCTTCGCCGCGCGCTTCCGCCGAAGCCTCCTGAAGGAAGGAGATGATGCCGCGTACCAGCGCGACCACCGTGGCGATCATCGCCGCGACCAGCAGGATGACGAGGAACGTATTCATGCGAAGGATGTAAGCCGTGTGTGACGCGGGGGCAACATGGGCTTTCGGGCCAGGCCCCGGCGGGGCATCGCGGCTGGTGGGGCGGGCTTCACGCCATCGCCCGCAATCGCGCCGCCACCGCCGCGCCGTCCTCCCCCGCCTCGCGCATCGCCGCGAGCGTCGGCGCGCCGTGACGCTTGGCGAGCCGCTCGCCATCCGCGCCGGTCATCAAGGCATGATGATGATAGTGCGGCACCGGCAGATCCAGCAGCGCCTGCAGCACACGGTGGACGTGCGTCGCCGCGAACAGATCGCGGCCGCGCACCACGTCGGTCACGCCCTGCGCGGCATCGTCCACCACCACCGCCAGATGATAGCTGACGGGCGCATCCTTGCGCGCCAGTACGACGTCGCCCTGCGCCGCGGCGTCCGCGACGACGGCATCGCCGTGATCGTGCCACGTCAGCGGCCCGGTGCGGGCGAGTGCCGCCGCCATATCGAGCCGCCAGCAAAAGGGCGCGTCGCGCGCCGGCGCGCCGCGGCAGGTGCCGGGATAGACCGGCGTCGCCCCGTGCGGCGCGCTCATCGCCTCCGCGATCTCCGCGCGGGTGCAATAGCATCGATACAGCAGCCCCGCCTCGCGCAATCGCGTCAGCGCGGCCTGGTACAGATGAAGCCGCTGCGATTGCCGCACCACCGCACCGTCCCAGCGCAGCCCCAGCCAGGCGAGGTCGGCAAGGATCGTGTCGACATGCGCGGGGCGGCTGCGCGTGCCGTCGATATCCTCGATCCGCAGCAGGAATCGCCCGCCCGCCGCGCGTGCATGGTCATGCGCCAGGATCGCGGAGCGCGCATGCCCCAGATGCAGCCGCCCGGTCGGCGAGGGTGCGAAGCGCGTGACGATCATGCGCCGCGATGTGCAGGGTGATGGACCCGCGATCAAGTCAGCGGCTATCAGGCACCCATGACCGTATCACCCCCCGTCGCCGCAACCCGCCCACATCGCTTCACCCGCCACGGCATCACGATCGACGACCCCTGGGCGTGGCTGCGCGATCCCGGCTATCCCGACGTCCGCGATCCGGAGGTGCTCGCCTATCTGGAGGCGGAGAACGCCTATTTCGAAGCGCAGATGGCGCCGCGCCGCGCGCTGGTCGATCGGCTGTACGAAGAGATGAAGGCGCGCATCAAGGAAGACGAATCCTCCGTGCCGCAAAAGGACGGCGACTGGCTGTACTGGACCGCGTTCGAAACCGGCGGCCAGTATCGCTTGTGGTGGCGCCGGCCCGTCGCTGGCGGCCCGGACCAACTGATCCTCGACGAGCCAGCACTGGCCGCCGGCAAGGAATATTTCCGCGTCGGCGCGATCGCGATCAGCGAGGATGCGCGCGTGATGGCCTATTCGATCGATGACGACGGATCGGAGCGGTACACGATCCACTTCAAGAGCCTCGACGGCGCAACGACGCTGGACGAGGTGATCCCGGGCGCGTCGGGGCGGTGGGGCGATACCGCGATCGAGGGGACGATCGGCAATATCGTTTTCACCAGCGACGGACGCTTCATCCTGTACGGGCTGACCGACGAGCATTGGCGCACGCGGACGATCAAGGTCCACCGCCTCGGCAGCGATCCCGCCACCGACCAGACGCTATATTACGAGGATGATCCCGTCTTCTCGGTCGGCGTCAGCGAAACCAGCGACCGCCGCTGGATCGCGCTGGTCACCGGCAGCCACGACACCAGCGAGATCCGCCTGTATCCGGCCAACGACCCCTTCGCCACGCCGATCCTGATCGCGCCGCGCGTCGCCGGGCGCGAATATGACGTCGATACGCATGGCGACACCTTGTTCATCCATACCAACGACGTCGATCCGATGTGGCGCCTCGTCACCGCGTCGATCGACGCGCCGGGCGAATGGCACGAGCGGATCGCCCCCAGCGCGCATTTCTACATGACCGGGGTGGAGTGTTTCCGCGACTTCTTCATCGTCGAGGGGCGCGAGGACGGGCTCGACCAGATCGAGCTGCATGCCTACGATTCCGCGCGGGCGCCGCGCCGCATTCCGTTTCCCGAGCCAAGCTACAGCGCGGGCACCGGCGACAATCCGGAATATGATCAAACCGTCATCCGGCTGGGCTATGAATCGATGGTCACGCCGGGCACCGTCTACGATTACGACACCGTCACCGGCGAGAAGACGGTGCTGAAGGTGCAGGAGATCCCGTCGGGCTATGACGCGGGCCGCTATGCCACCGAACGGCTGACCATCGCCGCGCGTGACGGCACCGCGATTCCGGTATCGATCGTCTATCCGGCCGATTTCCCGCGTGACGGATCGCGGCCCTTGTTCCTTTATGCTTATGGCGCCTACGGCCATGCGATCCCGCCCGGTTTCTCGACCGGTCGACTGAGCCTTCTCGATCGCGGCATGGCCTATGCGATCGCGCATATCCGCGGCGGCGACGACCTGGGCCAGCAATGGTATCACGACGGCAAGCTCGAAAAACGTACCAACACTTTCACCGACTTCGTCGATGTGGCGAAGGGGCTGATCAACGGCGGCTGGACGAGCGCCGGGAAGATCGCGATCGCGGGGCGTTCGGCGGGCGGCGAATTGATGGGCGCGGTGGTCAATTCCGATCCCGACCTGTGGGGTGCGGTGATCGCCGACGTGCCGTTCGTCGACGTCCTCAACACGATGCTGGACGACACGCTGCCGCTGACGCCCGGCGAATGGCCCGAATGGGGCAACCCGATCGAGGACAAGGCGGCGTTCGAGCTGATCCGCGGCTATTCGCCCTATGACAATGTCCGTGCGCAGGCCTATCCGCCGCTGTTCATTTCGGGTGGACTGAACGATCCGCGCGTCACCTATTGGGAGCCGGCCAAATGGGCCGCGAAGCTGCGCGCGACCAAGACGGACGACAATATCCTGCTGCTCAAGACCAATATGGGCGCTGGCCACGGCGGCAAATCGGGCCGCTTCGACGCGCTGCGCGAGGCGGCGGAGGAACATGCCTTCGTGCTGTGGCAGTTGGGCGTCGAGGAATGAGCCGCGCCGTCCGTCGTTCGGACGACGGCACCGCCCGCACGAAGACGGCGAGCGCCCAGCCGATCCCCATCCCCAGCCCGCGATGACGATCGACTCGCTCGTCCTGCATTACGGTCTTGCCGCGGTCTTCGTCGGCGCCGCGCTGGAAGGCGAGGCGGCGGTGATCGCCGGTGGCGTGATCGCGCATCAGCATTATTTCCCGTTGTGGGCGGCGATGCTCGCGGCGGCGGGCGGTTCGTTTTGCGCCGACCAGGCCTGGTTCTTTGCCGGGCGACGCGCGCGAAACCATCGCTGGGTGGTCGCCGCGCGGCAGAAACCCGCCTTCGCCAAGGCATTGGCGATGCTGGAACGCCACCCGATCGGCTTCATCTTCGTCTTTCGCTTCATCTACGGTTTTCGCACGATCAGCCCGATCGCGATCGGCACCGCCGGGATCCGCCCGCGCCTGTTCGCGACCGTCAACGCCGCTTCCGCGATCACCTGGGGCATCCTGTTCAGCGCCGTGGGTTACTGGTTCGGCACGGCGTTCGAGCGCGTGATCGGCCGGCTGAGCCACGACGGCCGGTTGTGGTGGGCGGTGGGCGGCGTGGTGGCGCTGGGGCTCTTGGTCGCGCTGGTCCGGCGTGTCAGAATGCGGGCATGACGCCGTTCCGATACGATTTTACCGCCACCCCAGCGGACATCGACGAACTGGGGCATGTCAACAATGCGGTGTGGGTGCGCTGGATTCAGGATCTGGCGGTGGCGCACTGGCATGCGGTAGCGCCGGCGGCGCAACGCGACATGCTCATCTGGGTCGTCACCCGCCATGTTATCGATTATCGCGGCAACGTCACCACGGGCGAGCATGTGACCGGCGAGACCTGGGTGCCGGAGGCGCCGCGCGGTGCGCGCTTCGACCGTCATTTCCGCTTCCTCGGCGATGACGGCAAGGTGCGCGTCGAAGGCGTGACGACCTGGGCATTGCTCGATCGCGCCACCGGGCGGCTGCTGCGGGTACGGCCCGAGATCGCTGCCCCGTTCCTGCACGCCCCCGGCTGATCCGGGAGGTTGCCGGGCCACCGGCCCCCCTCTACAGCGCGGGGGGCACAGCCCGATCGGGCGTAGCGAGGGACCGGAAACCACTATGAAGATCACGATGATCGGTTCGGGCTATGTCGGCCTGGTGTCGGGCGCCTGCTTCTCCGACTTCGGGCATGACGTGATCTGCGTCGACAAGGATGCGGCGAAGATCGACGCGCTGAAGGCAGGGCGGATGCCGATCTACGAGCCGGGGCTTGACGACCTCGTCGCCGCCAATGTCGCGGCGGGGCGGCTGACCTTCACCACCGATCTGAACAGCGCGGTGGCGGGCGCGGACGCGATCTTCATCGCGGTCGGCACGCCGTCGCGGCGCGGCGACGGGCACGCCGATCTGACCTATGTCTTCGCCGCCACGCGGGAAATCGCCGCTGCGCTCACCGGACCGGCGGTGATCGTCACCAAGTCGACCGTGCCCGTCGGCACCGGGGACAAGGTGGAGGCGATCCTGCGCGAGGCAGGGCACAAGGAGATCGACGTCGCGGTCGTCTCCAATCCCGAATTCCTGCGCGAAGGCGCCGCGATCGGCGACTTCAAGCGGCCCGATCGCATCGTCATCGGCAGCGATGACGAAAAGGACGAGGGGCGCGCACGCCGCGTGATGCGCGAAGTATATCGCCCGCTGTACCTGAACGAGAGCCCGATCCTGTTCACCGGGCGCCGCACCGCGGAACTGATCAAATATGCCGCCAATGCGTTCCTCGCGACCAAGATCACCTTCATCAACGAAATGGCCGATCTGTGCGAGGCGGTGGGCGCCAATGTGCAGGATGTCAGCCGCGGCATCGGCCTCGACAACCGTATCGGGACGAAATTCCTTCATGCCGGCCCGGGCTATGGCGGCTCGTGTTTCCCCAAGGACACGCTCGCGCTGCTGAAGACCGGCGAGGATTTCGAGGCGCCGGTACGGATCGTCGAAGCGGTGGTTAAGGTCAACGACGCGCGCAAGCGTGCGATGGGCCGCAAGGTGCTGCACGCGCTGCAGGCCAACGGGGGCGAGGGCGCGAAGGGCAAGACCGTGGCGGTGCTGGGCCTGACCTTCAAGCCCGACACCGACGACATGCGCGATGCCCCCAGCCTGGCGATCGTGCTGGCATTGCAGGACGCGGGCGTGACGGTGCGGGCCTATGATCCCGAGGGCATGGAGGCGGCTCGCGCGATGATGCCCGACGTCACCTATTGCCGCGACGCCTATGACGCCGCGACCGGCGCCGATGCGGTGGTGATCGTCACCGAATGGAACGTCTTCCGCGCACTCGATCTGACGCGGCTGGCGGGGACGATGACGCGCCCGGTGATGATCGATCTGCGCAACATCTATTCCTTCGACGAAGTGGAGCGCGCCGGCTTCGCCTATACCTCGGTGGGGCGCTGACCGCGGATCGTGACTGGATCGCGGGCGTGACCGATTTCACCGCCACCCGCGCGCTGTTCCATCTGCCGGAGGGCGTGATCTACCTCGACGGCAATTCGCTGGGTCCGCTGCCGCGCAGCGCATCGACGCGGATGGCGCAGGTGCTGGAACGGCAATGGGGCGATCGGCTGATCCGGGCGTGGAACGACTGCGACTGGATGACGCTGCCGGCGCGCGTCGGCGATCGCATCGCGCGGCTGATCGGGGCGCCGGCGGGCAGCGTCACCACCGGCGACACGCTATCCGTGAAGCTGTTCCAGGCGCTCGCAGCCGCACTGGCGTTGCGGCCGGATCGCCGCGTGGTGCTATCCGACACGGGCAATTTCCCGAGCGATCTGTATATCGCCGACGGTCTACTGGGCGCGCTGGGGCGCGGCCTGTCGCTGAAGGTGGTGGCGCCAGAGGCGGTCGCCGACGCGATCGATGACAGCGTCGCGGTGGTGATGCTGACCGAGGTCGACTATCGCAGCGGACGCCTGCACGACATGCGCGCGCTGACCTGGCGCGCGCATGCGGCGGGCGCGCTCGCGATATGGGATCTGGCGCATTCGGCGGGGGCGATCGCGGTCGACGTCACCGCCGCCGACGCCGATTTCGCGGTCGGCTGCACATATAAATATCTCAACGGCGGCCCCGGTGCGCCGGCCTTCATCCATGTCGCGCCGCGCCACGCCGATGTCGTCCAGCCGATCCTGTCGGGCTGGCTGGGCCATGACGCACCCTTCGCGTTCGAGCGCGCTTATCGTCCCGCCGCCGGGGTGGAACGGATGCGCGTGGGCACGCCGCCGATCCTCGCCCTTGCCGTGCTCGACGCCGCCCTCGATGCGTGGAACGACGTCGACATGGCCGCGCTGCGGGCCGCCTCGATCCGGCTGTCCGAACGGTTCCGCGCCGAGGTGGAGGCGCATTGCCCGATGCTGACCCTGGCCTCGCCCCGCGATCCGCACGCCCGCGGCAGCCAGCTCTCGTTCGCGCACCCACAGGCCTATGCGATCATGCAGGCGCTGATCGCGCGCGGGGTGATCGGCGACGTGCGCGCGCCCGACATCCTGCGCTTCGGCTTCACGCCGCTGTATCTGACCGAGGACGAGGTGGTGCGCGCCGCGACGATCCTGGCCGAGGTGCTCGCCACCGACGCCTGGGATCGTCCGGCCTATCACCGCCGCGCGCCGGTCACCTGATCGGCGCGGTGGACCGGCAGGCGCCGCGCGCCTCACCGCACCGCAAGCATCCCCTCCAGCAGCAACTCGGTGACGTGCCGCGCGTAACGGCGGCGGAGCGCGTCGTCGACATCGCCTCCGCCGAATTGCCCATTTCAGCGCGTAACGCGCCTGGAACAGATGATCGCACGCGCCGATCAGCGAGAAATAGAACAACATCGGGTCGACCGCGCGAAACACCCCCTCCGCCTGCCCCTGCGCGAGGATCGCGGTCTGCGCGCGCGTTAACGGCAGCACGACCCGCTCGGAAATGAAGCGCGCGCCCTCCCCGTCGACATCCTGCGACAGCGCCGCCAGCAGCCGGTTGAGATAGGGATGTTCGAAATACACCTTGATGATCGCCTGGATATGGCGGGTCATCTTTTCCACCGCGGGAAGCGGCGCGGTGACGAGATCGTCGAGATGCGGGAACGTGCCCCCGACGTCCCGCTCGATCAGCGCGCGGAACAGCCCGGCCTTGCCGCCGAAACGATAATGGATCAGCGCCGAATTGAGCTGCGCCCGCGCCGCGATGTCGGAAAAGGTGACGGTGATCGAATTGCGCTCGATCATCAGCGCACTGGCGGCGTCGAGCAACACGTCACCGGAGTGACGTTTGTGGCGGCGGCGACGCGGTCTGGCGTCGGGGCGCGAACGTCCCGGCACCGCCGCAGACTGGCTGGGCATCGCTCGTCTTCCCTCTTGGGCTCGCTATACGATGCCCTCTCCCTATGATCGACGATAGGTCGGGATCGCGCACCGAGGCAAGCGGATAAGGGGGTAGCATGGCTGCCCTAATCGTTCGGTACGGCGCCGGTCGAGCCGCCCTGCGCCGACGTGGCGTTCCGCCCCTCCTCCCCCCGCGCGGGGAGGGGGAGCGGTCCAGCGACGTGGAGGTTGATCCGCCTCAGCCCGCCGTGCCCTCTTCCTTGCGGGCGAGCATGCGGATGATGCCGGAGAAATCCAGCCCGCCCTGCCCGGCATCGGCGAACGCCTGATACAGATCGCGCGCGCGCGCGCCCATCGGCACCTCGGCATCGACATCCTGTGCCGCGGTCATCGCGAGATTGAGATCCTTGAGCATCAGCGCCCCCGCGAAGCCGCCCTGATAGTCGCGATCGGCGGGGGATTGCGGACCGACGCCGGGCACCGGGCAGTAGCTGGTCATCGACCAGCTTTGGGCGGTCGCGGTGCTGGCGATATCGTAGAAGGTTTGTGGCGACAGGCCCAGTCGCTCCGCCAGCACGAACGCCTCGCACGTCGCGATCATCGTCGCGCCGAGGATCAGATTGTTGCACAACTTCGCCGCCTGGCCCGCGCCATGGCCACCGGCATGGATGACATTCTTGCCCATATCATCGAGGAAAGGCTGCGCGCGTGCGAACGCCTCCTCGCTACCGCCCACCATGAAGGTCAGCGTGCCCGCTTCCGCCGCCGCGATCCCGCCCGAAACCGGCGCATCGACCGCCGCGATCCCGCGCGCGGCCGCGTCCTGCGCGACGCGGCGTGCGGTGGTGACGTCGATCGTCGAGCAGTCGATCAGGATCGTCGATGGTGCCGCGCCGCCCAGGCTTTCGCGGTATACCTGTTCGACATGCGCCCCGGCGGGCAGCATCGTGATCACCGCCTCGGCCCCGTCGACCGCCTCGGCCGCCGACGTCAGCGGCAGGCATCCCGCCGCCTTGGCACGCGCCAGCGCATCGGCCGACAGATCGAAGGCGCGCACGTCATGCCCCTTCTTCGCCAGATTGGCGGCCATACCGCCGCCCATATTGCCCAGTCCGATAAAACCAACGCGCGCCATTTCTCTCTCCTGATTCCCTTTCGTCACGCCGGCGAGGGCCGGCGTATCATGCGGCGAGGCCGCCAGCCTTCGCCGGTACGACGATCCCGATCACTTCCCCGTCCACTGCCCCGCGCGCTTTTCGACGAAGGCGGCCATGCCTTCCTTCTGGTCAGCGGTGCCGAACAGGCCGTGAAACAGCCGCCGCTCGAACTGTACGCCCGCCGACAGCGTGGTCTCGAATGCGGCGTTGACCATCTCCTTGTTCGCGAGGATCGCAAGCGGGGCCATGCCGGCGATGGTGGCAGCCGTCTTCACCGCCTCCTCGACCAGGTCGGCGGCGGGGATGACACGACTGACCAGCCCGGCACGCTCCGCTTCGGCGGCGTCCATCATCCGCCCGGTCAGGCACATTTCCATCGCCTTCGCCTTGCCCACCGCGCGCGCCAGCCGCTGCGACCCGCCCATGCCCGGCGATACCGCCAGCTTGATCTCGGGCTGGCCGAACTTCGCGCTGTCGGCGGCCAGGATGAAGTCACACATCATCGCCAGCTCGCAGCCGCCGCCCAGCGCATAGCCCGCCACCGCCGCGATCACCGGCTTGCGCGTGCGCGTCAGCGTCTCATAGCCGCCAAAGAAGTTATTCCCGTACATGTCGGCGAAGCCCTGTGCCGACATCTCCTTGATATCCGCGCCCGCCGCGAACGCCTTCTCGCTGCCGGTCAGCACGGCGCAGCCCTGCGACGGATCGGCATCGAAGGCCGCGAACGCCGCCAGCAGATCCGCCAGCACCTGCGAATTCAGCGCGTTGAGCGCTTGCGGCCGGTTCAGCGTCACCAATGTCACCGCGCCGCGCTGTTCGACGAGGATCGTTTCGTACTTCGCCATCTGTGATCTCCTCCGAATCATCATCCCGGCGCCGGCCGGGTTCTTCACAATGGGCCGCCCGACCGGCGGCGCGTCACCGCGCCGTCCACGCCTCCCCCTCGGGGAGGGGCGCGAAGATCTGGTCGATCACGTGATCGCTCACCCCCTCGGGCGTGGCGGGGTTCCAGCGCGGTGCATTGTCCTTGTCGACGATCACCGCCCGCACGCCCTCCAGGAAATCGTGGCGCTGCACCACGCGGGCGCCGACCGCATATTCCTGCCGCATCTCGTCTTCGAAGGTCGGCATCGTGCGGCCATCGAGCAACAGCTTCAGGCTGACCTTCATCGTCTGCGGCGATTTGGTCCTGAGCGTCGCCAGCGTCTCACGTGCGAAGTCGGAAGGGTCCGCCGCCAGCGCGGCGAACACCTCCTCCAGCCGATCGGACGCGAACAAGCGGTCGATCGCCTCGCGGTGCGCCAGCAGCGGCGCCTCGCCCGGATCGGTCGCCAGCGCCGACAAGGCGCCGTCGATCGCCTGTGGCGCGGCGACGATCGCCTGTGGCGCGGCGACGATCGCCTGCTTCGCCTCCTCGACCTGCGCGGCGGGGATGAAATGCGTCGCCAGCCCCAGCGCCAGCGTCTCGGCACCATCAAGCCGATGCCCGGTCAGCGCCAGATATTGCCCCACCCGCCCCGGCAACCGCGACAGATACCATCCGCCGCCGACATCGGGGAACAGCCCGATGCCGGTTTCGGGCATCGCCAATTTGGTATTCTCGGTCGCGACGCGATAGCGGCACGGCTGGCTGATGCCGACGCCGCCGCCCATCGTGATCCCATCCATGAACGCGACCGTGTCCTTGGCATAAGTGAACAGGCGGTGGTTCATGCGATATTCGGTGTGGAAGAAGGCGCGCGCCGCCGCGCCGTCCTTCGCCCCGCTATCGGCCAGCATGCGGATATCGCCGCCCGCGCAAAAGCCCCTGCCCTCGGCGTGATCGATCACCACGCAGCGGATCGCGTCATCGTCGCGCCATCGCTCCAGCGCCGCCAGCACGCCCTCGCACATCGCGGTGGTGAGCGCGTGGAGCGCCTTTGGGCGGTTCAGCCGGATCCGGCCAAGCGGGCCGTCGGCGGTGATGATAAGGTCTTCCATCATATATCCTCCCCGCATGGCGGGGAGGGGGATCGCCACCGGATGGCCGGGGTGGAGGGGGATTCACCCCCACCGGAACGCCCGCGCCGATCCCCCTCCACCATGCTGCGCATGGTCCACCTCCCCGCCCCGGGGAGGATCGATTTCACTGCCGCGTCAGCTCGCGGCCGACGATCATACGCATCACCTGGTTGGTGCCTTCCAGGATCGAATGGACGCGCAGGTCTCGCCAGAAACGCTCGATCGGATAATCCATCAGATAGCCGTAGCCGCCGTGCAGTTGCAGCGCGCGGTCGACCACGCTCGATCCGGTATCGGTCGACAGCCGTTTCGCCATCGCTGCGAAGCGCGTCTTGTCCGGCGCATTGGCGGTCACTTTCGCCGCCGCGACATAGAGCAGATAGCGCGCCGCCTGCAGCTCGGTATCCATATCCGCCAGCATGAACTGCGTGTTCTGGAAATCGGCGATCGGCTTGCCGAACTGCTGCCTGTCCTTGGTGTAGGCGATCGATTCGTCCAGACAGCGCTGCGCCCCGCCCAGCGAACAGGCGCCGATATTGAGCCGCCCGCCATCCAGCCCCATCATCGCGAAGCGGAAGCCCTCACCCTCCTGCCCGACGCGATTCGCCACCGGCACCTTCACATTGTCGAACAGCACCTGTCGCGTCGGCTGCGCATGCCAGCCGAGCTTGCGCTCGTTCGCGCCGAACGACACGCCCGGCATGTCCTTGTCGATCACGAGGCAGGAAATGCCCTTCGGCCCCGCCTCGCCGGTGCGCACCATCGTCACATAGACTTCGTTCTCGCCGGCGCCGGAGATGAACTGCTTGCTGCCATTGACGACATAATGATCCCCTTCCAGCCGGGCGCTGGTCTTCAGCGCCGCCGCGTCGGAGCCGCTGCCGGGTTCGGTCAGGCAATAGCTGGCGATCCGCTCCATGGTCACCAGATCGGGCAGGTAGCGCGCCTTCAGTTCGGCGGAACCGAACCGATCGATCATCCAGCTCGCCATATTGTGGATCGAGATGAACGCGCTGGTGGCGGGACAGCCATAGGCCATCGCCTCCATGATCAACGCCGCCTCCAGCCGACCCAGATTGATCCCGCCGCTTTCCTCGCTGACATAGATCGCGGCGAAACCGAGTTCGGCCGCCGCCTTGATCGTGTCGCGCGGAAAGATGTGCTTTTCGTCCCATTCCGCCGCGAACGGCGTGATCCGATCGGCGGTGAAGCGGCGCGCGAGCTCCTGGATCTCGCGCTGGTCGCCTGTCAGATCGAACTGCGGCGTGGGGTCGAACTGATCCGACATCGTCAGCATCCTTTTACCGAAATACCACCGTGCGCTGCCCGTTGAGCAGGACGCGCCGTTCCGCGATCCAGCCGACCGCGCGCGCCAGCACCTGCGCTTCGATATCGCGCCCGATCGCGACCAGATCGTTGGCGGTCGCGCGATGATCGACGCGCTCGGCGGCCTGCTCGATGATCGGTCCTTCGTCCAGATCGGTCGTGACGAAATGCGCCGTCGCTCCGATGAGCTTCACCCCGCGCGCATGCGCCTGATGATAGGGCCGCGCGCCCTTGAAGCTGGGCAGGAAGCTGTGGTGGATGTTGACGCACCGCCCCTCCAGCGCCGCCACCAGTCGCGGGGTCAACACCTGCATGTACCGCGCCAGCACCACCAATTCCGCTCCGCTGCGCTCGACCAGCGACAGAAAGTCCGCTTCCTGCCGCGCCCGGCTCGCCGCGTCGACGGGCAGGTGATGGAAGGGTACGCCATGCCACTCCGCCAGCCCGCACAATACCTCGTGGTTGGAAACCACCGCGACCGGATCGATCGGCAGAGCCCCCATCGACCAGCGGTGCAGCAAATCGTTGAGGCAATGCGATGTCGTCGAACAGGCGATCAGCACGCGCGGCCGCTGCGCCGCCGGCGTCAGCGTCCAGTCGAACCCGAACCGCTCCGCCACCGGCGCCAGCCAGCCGCGCGGGTCGCCCGCCACCGCGAAGCGCAACCGCATGAAGAAACGCCCGCTCTCCAGATCGGCATATTGCTGGCTGTCGAGGATGAAGCCGTCCGCCGCCGCCACCTCCCCGGTCACTGCCGCGACGATGCCGGTGCGGTCCGCGCAGGTGAATAACAGAATCCACTGGCCGTCGTCGTTCATGCGCTCCACATCGCCCCCCGGGTCTCCGGCGGTTCATGCCGGTGCCACGCCGTTGCGCGAATGACGCCACATTGTCGAATCGGGGCGCGTCGCGCGGGTCAGCATTTGCGGTAGCGCAACGTCGTCGCCGGGCGATCGCCAGTCGCCGCCTGGATGCGCACCAATCTGGTGCCGCCCGCCTCCAGCAACAGCCGATCGGTGGTCCGCCACGTCTGCCCCTCGCCGCTGAAGCGCAGCACCGCCGTCACCGCATAGGGCGATCGCCGTTGCAGCGACTCCACCCGCGCCTTGGCTTCGTAGAAGCGGATCGTGTCGCCATCGATGTTGATGCGCCCGGTGGCGGCGGTATTGGCCAGTTCGCAATCATCGGGGGTGATGCCCCAATAACCGACGAAATCGATCGGCAAGGCCCGGTCGCCGAGCGCGTTCCTCGTCGGTGGCGCGATCGGCACGCCGGTGGTGGCGGTCGCCGCGGCACCATTGCTGGCCGCCGCTTGCTCGATCGCCGCCTGCGCCCGCGCCTCGCGCTCGGGCACCGCGACGCGATTATAGTCGGCGTCGCCGTCGGCGGAGCAGGCGGCCAGCCACAGCACGGCTGGCACCGCCGTCATCATCCACCGCATCGCGCCCACTCCTTTTCGTCCGCCATTACCCCATCGTCGGAATAACGAACGCATTACCCCCCTCGGCAGCCCCATCGGGCCAGCGCTGCGTGACGGTCTTCACCTTCGTCCAGAATTTGACGCCTTCCATGCCGTGCTGGTTGGTGTCGCCGAACGCCGAACGCTTCCACCCGCCGAACGTGTGATAGGCGACCGGCACCGGGATCGGCACGTTGATGCCCACCATCCCGACGTTCACGCGCGCCGCGAACTCGCGCGCGGCATGGCCGTTGCGGGTGAAGATCGCGACGCCATTGCCATATTGGTGCTCGCTGGGAAGCCGCAGCGCGGTCTCGAAATCGGGGGCGCGGACGATCTGCAGCACCGGGCCGAAGATTTCCTCCTTATACGCCGCCATCTCGGGCGTGACGCGGTCGATCAGCGACGGGCCGATGAAGAAGCCCTTCTCATGCCCCTGCAAACGGAAACCACGGCCGTCGACGACCAGCTCGGCGCCCTCGTCCACGCCGGTCTGGATCCAGTTCTCGACGCGCTGCTTGTGCGCGGCGTTCACCACCGGGCCGTAATGCGCCTCGGCAT
>NZ_JBELIE010000221.1:0-4048 GCF_042091075.1 Sphingomonas sp.
GAGACCCTCAAGGGACAACCGCCGGGCGACTACAAATTACAGATCCTGACCCTAGGCCGTTCCGCTTCGCCTAGCGTGATGACCAGTTCGATCAGCTGCTGGCGGCGATGACCCCGGCCTGACGGCGGCACCGAACTTCGGATCAGCCGGACGAGGCCGTCATCGCGGCCTCCACCGCCGACAGATCATTCCTAAGCGCGGGCACGAGGTAATCGATCAACGCCCGCGTCGCGGGGCCGGGCAATCGCCCGGCGGGCAGGACGACATGCGCCGGAACGGGGGGCAGCTCCCATGCTTCCAGAAGCCGTACCAGCCTGCGCGAGGCCAGATGCTCCGCGACCTGGTAGGAGCGGGCCTGGACGATGCCGTGGCCGCGGAGCGCCGCGTCGATGCCCGCGGCGGCATGATCGACGGCGAACCGGGGCGCGATCCGTACGGTGCGCACACGCCCGCCGCGCGCGAACGCCCAGCGTTCGGCCTCCGCGTTCGCGTCGAGGCCGATGCAGCGGTGGCGGGTCAGGTCGGACGGATCGGCGGGCATGCCTGTCGCGTGAAGATAGGCCGGCGACGCGCAGAGCAGCGATCGGACCTGCCCGATACGGGTGACGACCAGCGCCGAATCCGCGAGCGGCGACAGACGCACGGCCAGGTCGATCCCGTCGCCGATCAGGTCGACAATCTGGTTGCTCAGCGTGGCGCGGACCGACAGGTGCGGGTGAGCCGCGGCGAAGCGCTCGATTGCGGGCATGACGTACCGGCGCCCAAACAGCTCGGGTGCCGTCAATCGGACGGTGCCGTGCAGCGGCGCGCCCGGGGCGGCGGGTTCGAGGTCGGCGAGGCGCGCCAGCACGTCGCGCCAGGTTGCAAGATGGCGTTCGCCTGCCGGTGTGAGCCCGAGCCGGCGTGTCGATCGCAGCAACAGCGGTTCGCCCGCCGCGCGTTCCAGCCCGGCGATGGCGCGGGTGACCGCGGCCGCCGACCGGCCGTGGCGCCGCGCGGCGGCAGCGAGCGAGCCGCCATCCACCGCAGCCACGAACAGCGTCATCGCCTCCAATCGGTCCATCGTTGCGCAGGATGAAAGCAAGCTTGGCGTCGCGCAAGGCTAATGCACGAACGATGCAACGATTACGTGGTGGGAAGGAGGTACGCATGATGATCCGTCCCGACCGACGTTCGGCGATCAAGGCGATGTCCGGCGGCGCGATGCTCGCCGGGATTCCATCGACCGCCCTCGCCACGCCCGCCGCCAAGGAGCCGCTGATGCCCGTTGTCCAGTACCATGATCGCCAAGTCGGCGAGCTCGACATCTTCTACCGTGAGGCGGGTCCGGCCGATGCGCCGGTGATTCTGCTCCTCCACGGCTTTCCGTCAGCCAGCCACATGTTTCGCGACCTGATCCCGCTACTCGCCGACCGCTACCGCGTGATCGCCCCCGACCTGCCCGGTTTCGGTCAGACCAAGGCACCGCCGCGTGGTCGCTTCACGTACAGCTTCGACGCGCTCGCCGAGGTGATGGAGAAATTCGTCGAGGCGATCGGGCTGACCCGCTATGCGCTCTACGTCTTCGACTATGGCGCGCCGGTCGGGCTGCGGCTGGCCATGGCGCACCCGGAACGGGTCACCGCCATCGTCTCGCAGAACGGCAATGCCTATAAGGACGGGTTCAGCGACCAGTGGGGCGCGTGGCAGGCCTATTGGCGCGATCCCAGCGCCGCGAACCGGGAAGCGTGCCGGGCCTCGCTGTCACCCAATACGATCCGCGACTGGCAATACGGCACGGGCGCCGATCCGGCGCTCCTCCCACCGGATGGGTACGAGCTCGACATCGCCTATATGGCGCGGCCCGGCGCCGAGGAGATCCAGCTCGACCTGATCCTCGACTATCGCACCAACGTCGCCCTCTATCCGCGCTTCCAGGAGTATTTCCGCCGCCATCGACCGCCGTTGCTGGCCGTATGGGGCAAGCACGACCCGGCATTCATCCCTGCCGGTGCCTACGCCTATCTGCATGATCTTCCCGCTGCCGAAATCCATCTTCTGGACGCTGGGCATTTCGCCCTGGAGACGCACCATCAAGAGATCGCGCGGCTTATGCGCGACTTCCTCGGGAGGACGTTGCCCGGATAACGGTCCGCGCGGAAGCACGATGATTGGTCGGCGTCCCTTCCACATCGACGTGCCGGATGCCGTCCCCGGCGACGTTCGGTTGCGGGCCGAGCGGCGATCCCGATCTGGCAAACCCGGATCAACTCGCCCGTTTCGCGATAGCAGGGCAACTGCCGATGTCGATCCTTCGCATCTCCGTGAACAGCGTCTTCTTTCAGTGCCGCCGCGCCGTGATCCGCGGCGGATTGTGGAACCGGAGAGCATTGTCGCGCGGGGACAATCTGCCCGGCGCCGGGGTCATCCTGCGAACGCTGTCGCAAGCCGCGATTGATGGCGACGCATATGATCAAGCATTGCCGCAGCGTATCGCCGACACTCTACACTGACACCGATACGCTTCCCCAAGACTCGATTCCAATGGAGACGGCCTCGGCCGTCCCGACCGCCGTTCGTTTTCCGAAAGCTCACCCTAGTTTCAATGTCCACGAAATGCCTGTTCTCACGACATAGCGGGAGCAGGCGGCGCGGGTTCGTCGGGTAGCGGGATGAATTCCTGATCGTCGGCGTCGGGCAGCTTCATGCGGCCTGCCTTCCAGTCGGACGCGGCCTGCTCCAGTCGATCCTTCGACGACGACACGAAGTTCCAGAACAGGAAGCGTTCGCCCAGCGGCGCGCCACCCAGCACCATTACGGTGGCCCGCTCCACTGCGCGTACATGCGATGCGGTCGAGGAAAGCACCAGCATCCGCCCGGCCTCATATAGACGCCCGTCCAGTTCGACCGATCCGGTCGCGATGTAGATCGCGCGTTCGGCGTGGCCGGCGGGGAGTTCGGCCGTCGCACCCGCCTCGATATCGAGGTGCGCGTAGAACAGCGGCGAATGGGTCCTCACGTTTGCGGTCAGGCCATAGGCGCTGCCGGCGATGAGCTGGCCGTGCACGCCCGCGTCGCTCCATTGCGGCAGGTCCGCGCCCTCGTGATGCGAGAAGGCGGGCGCGGTTTCCTCATGCTCGACCGGCAGCGCGACCCACGCCTGGATACCGTGCAGGCGATCGCCGACCGCGCGGCCCTTCTCGAACCGTTCACTGTGGGTAATGCCGCGGCCCGCGGTCATCCAGTTGACCTCCTGTGGGCGCACCGCCTGTTCATAGCCCAGGCTGTCGCGGTGCATCATCTCGCCCGAGAACAGATAGGTGACGGTTGCCAGGCCGATATGCGGATGCGGGCGAACGTCGATGCTGCGCGGCGCACCCGGTGCGACGTCGATCGGACCCATGTGATCGAAGAACACGAACGGCCCGACCATCCGCCGCTTCGCGAAGGGCAGTACGCGGCCCACCTCGATCCCGCCGCCCAGGTCGCGGCGGCGCTGTTCGATCTCCAGTTCGATTGCATCGGTCATCGTCGCCGTCCCTTCAGCCCGCCACCACGTCGGCGTCATCGGTATGTTTCGCGAACCATGCTGCCATGAATGGGCATTCCAGCACCAGCCTGTCGCCCCGGCTGCGCGCGAGGTCGAACACGCCGCGCGCATCCCCGCGCCCATACTGCCACGACGCTCGTCGAGCTTGTGGAAGAAAGCTGGGTTGTCGGTACCCCGACCCGCCGGTTTTTTGATGACCTGCTGCTGGCCGACGGGCTGACCCCGCCTACGAAGATCTGCGCGACGATCACCCTTTCGCTCGCCGAGCAGATGGTTCGCGAGAGCAACGCTGGGGCTTGCTGACCTACGCGGAGCGCAAGCTCGACGAGCTCGGCAAGGAGATCAGGACGTTACCGCCGCCGCCAGCAATCAGGGTCAGGACTCGTTGATCACAGCCAGAAGATGACAGTGGCGGCGAGGGCGATGGCGGCGAAGAAGGCTGTAGGACAGCGATCGTAGTGCGTCCGATCAGGCGGCCAAGATCCCCTGTTTAACCCGCAATCAGATCGGAAGAGCGTC
>NZ_JBELIE010000222.1:0-4006 GCF_042091075.1 Sphingomonas sp.
GAGACCGCCAACAAGTGGCTCGACGAGCGCGCCGCCCGCGCCCGCGACTTGCCCGCCGGCCAGTATCTCGCGCTCTGCGTCACCGATACCGGCATCGGCATGCCGCCCGAGGTGCAGCAGCGCGCGTTCGACCCTTTCTATACCACCAAGCCGCTGGGGGAGGGGACCGGGCTGGGCCTGTCGATGATCTATGGCTTCGCCCGGCAATCAGGCGGTCAGGTGCGGATCTATAGCGAGGTCGGGCTGGGTACGACGCTGTGCATATACCTGCCGCGTCACTACGGCACCGCGCACCTGGACGAGGAGCCGATGCCGCTGATCGACCGCGAACCGCACCGGCGCGACCTGCCCACCGTCTTGATCGTCGACGATGAGCCGACCATCCGCATGCTGGCGGTCGAGGTGCTGACCGAACTGGGCTATATAGTCATGGAGGCGGGGGACGGCGCCGCGGCGCTGCGCATGCTCAGCAGCGGCGTGCGGCCCGACCTGCTCGTCACCGACGTCGGCCTGCCGGGGCAGATGAACGGCCGTCAGGTCGCCGATGCCGCGCTGGCATTGATGCCCGAGCTGCGAGTCCTGTTCATCACCGGCTATGCCGAGAATGCGGTGATCGGCAACGGCCAGCTTGCGCCGAACATGGCATTGCTGACGAAGCCGTTCGCGATGGACGCGCTGGCGTCGAAAGTGCGCGAGATCGTCGCGCAATAGCGGTCAGGCCGCGCGCAGCACCGCCAGAAAATCGCTCAGGCTGGCTTCCACCTTCTGCGCGCGTTCCGCCAGCGTCTCGGCGACCGACCGCATTGTTATCGAATCCTGTGATGCCGCCTGCGCGCCCGACACGATCGTGCCCAGGCTCGCGTCGACCTCGTTCGCGGCGGTACTGGCATCCTGAACGCTGTCGCTGATCGCGCGCGCGGCGGCGCCCTGCTGACGGACCGCGTCCATCACGCTGAACGACAGCGCATCGATCGCGCCGACCGCCGCGGCGAGCGCGTGGTGCCCGGTGGCCGTATGCGCGATCGCGTTGCGGATGCGATCGACATCCTCCGCGATCCCGCCCGCCGCGCGGCGGGTCTGATCCGCCAGCAGCTTCACTTCCTGCGCGACCGCCGAAAAGCCTTTGCCCGCCGCTCCCGCATGCGCCGCCTCGATCGTCGCATTCAGCGACAGCATCGTCGTCTGGCGCGCGATGGTGTCGATAATCACGCTGATCGATCCGATCGATTCGGCGGCCTGGGCCAGTTTGGCCACGTGCGTCGCGCCATCATCCGCCTGCGTCACGGCGTGGCGGGTGGCGTCCTGTGCTGCGGTCAGGTGACGCTCCACCGCATCGAACGCGCTGGTCAGCAGCTGCCCGCGATCCGCGGCATCGTGCAGGCCGCGCGCCGTCTGTCCGACCGCGGCGGCGACGCCGGCGCTATGGCTGCCGATCGCGGTGGCGCGCTGCTCCATCCGCTGCGATGCGCTGGCCAGTTGTGCCGACACCTGCGCCAGTCCTTCGATCATCGCGCCGGCCTGCTGCTGGAAATGACGGCTTTCCCGCGCGATCCGGTCCGCACGCTGGCTGCGAGCGGCGGTTTCCGCTGCGTCGCGCCGCGCCGCGATCGTCAGCAGCGTGCGTTGGTCGGTGGTGCCCCGGTAGCGGCCCTCGCTGGTGAGGATCAGCCCTTCCGCATTGGGGAGGGTGGTCCACGCCGCCAGCGCCGCTGGCGTGGGTGCGCCGATCGCGATCATCGGGCAGGGTGACAGCAGATCGCCGACCGTCATCGCCAGGCTGCGGTTGCACATCAGCGCATAACCGAACGGGCTGAACAGCAGGCCCCGGATGTCGCGTTCGACCAGCGCCCCCACCGGATGGTCGTCGGCATCGACGACAGCGATCAGCCGCAATGTCGGGACGTCGCGCAACATCGCGACCGCCTCGGTCAGCGCGGCATCGGCGCGCAGGACGTGCCGGTCGGTGATCCACGTCGCCGCGACCACGTCTCGCTCGATCAACCTGTCGTCCGATGTGCCGCGCCCCATGGGTTCCCCGTCCGTTTCCCGGGGATGGCCCTAGGGCGTGGCGGTAAATTACAACTTTCCCGCTGATGACAGCGCGATGACAGCGACGGTTTTTGCCGTCGCCGTTGATCCGCTTCCGTTCTACAGCTTTCGCGAGATCACTTCCTTCATGATCTCGTTGGTGCCGCCATAGATCCGGCTGACGCGCGCGCCGCGCCACGCGCGGGCGATCGGATATTCGTTCATATAGCCCGCGCCGCCATGAAGCTGCAGGCATTTGTCCATCACTTCCCACTGCAGATCGGTGTGCCACAGCTTCGCCGCGGCGCCTTCCTCGTTGGTCAGCTCGCCCGCCAGATGGCGCTTGATCGCCCAGTCGAGATGCGCCCAGCCGACCTGCAGCTTCGCCTTCAGATCGGCGAGCACGAACTTGGTGTTCTGGAAATCGAACACATGGCCCTTGAATGCCTTGCGCTCCTTGGTGAACGCCACGGTGTCATCGAACGCCTTTTGCGAGGATGCCATCACCGACACGGCGATCGACAGGCGCTCCTGCGGCAACTGGCTCATCAGATAGACGAAGCCCATGCCCTCTTCACCGAGACAATTGGTGATCGGCACGCGCACGTCTTCGAAGAACAACTCCGACGTGTCCGCCGCGTCCTGACCGATCTTGTCGAGCTTGCGCCCCTTGCTGAAACCGTCGCGATCGCTCTCGACCAGGATGATCGACATGCCCTTCCACGCCGGCTGCGCATCGGGATCGGTCTTGGCGACCACCAATGTCAGGTCGGTGTTCTGGCCGTTGGTGATATAGGTCTTCGATCCGTTGATGACATAATGGTTGCCATCCTTCTTCGCGGTGGTGCGGATCGCCTGAAGATCGCTGCCGGTGCCGGGTTCGGTCATCGCGATCGCGGTGATCACGTCCCCCGATACCATTTTCGGCAGCCATTCCTTCTTCTGCTCCTCGGAGCCGTAATGCTCCATATAGCCGGCGACGATGTCCGACTGCAGCGAGAAGCCCGCCGGTACGCCGGCATAGGCCATTTCCTCATCGACGATCGCGTTATAGCCGAAGTCCAGCCCCAGCCCGCCATAGGCCTCGGGGACGGTGGGGCACAGCATCCCGATCTCGCCGGCCTGCTGCCAGAAAGCCTTCGGGACGAGGCGCTCTTTCTCCCATTTGTCGACGTGCGGGACGCCTTCCTTGGCGAGGAAGCTGCGTACCGTCTGGCGGAACGCCTCATGATCGTCGGTATAGGCGAAGCGGCCGGCGACGGTATCGAGCGACATTGGATCATCCCCTTCGGAATCTATGCCCACATTAGTCGCGAGCGCCGCCGTCCCGGTCAAGTAACTTTTGTTATGGTGCTCCGCCTGCCGGGGGCGGCGCTAGCGGCGGCGTTGATCGAAGCGGCGTCGGGGGCGATCGGCCTTGACGCTTTTCCGTCGAGGGTAACCGCGCTACGCCCTTGCGCGAAGGAGATCGTTGCACATGAAACTGGCCAGTCTGAAACAGGGGCGCGACGGCAAGCTGGTCGTCGTATCGGACGATCTCGCCTGGTATGCGGATGCGGCGCATATCTGCCCCACGCTGCAGGCGGCGCTGGACGATTGGGATCGCGTCGCGCCCGATCTGGAGCTGCTTGCGATCGATCTGCGCAACGAGGCGATCCCGCGCACGCGCTTCCATGAGCATGACGCTGCCGCGCCGCTGCCCCGCGCCTATCAATGGGCGGATGGCTCGGCCTATGTGAACCATGTCGCGCTGGTGCGGCAGGCGCGTGGCGCGGCCATGCCGGATACCTTCTGGCACGATCCTTTGATGTATCAGGGTGGTTCGGACGGCTTCCTGGCGCCGCGCGACGATATTCCGCTGGCAGACGACAGCTGGGGCTGCGACCTGGAAGCGGAAGTAGTCGTCGTGACCGGCGACGTGCCGCAGGGCGCCTCTCGAGAACAGGCGCTGGCGGCGATCCGGTTGGTCGGTCTGACC
>NZ_JBELIE010000223.1:0-3892 GCF_042091075.1 Sphingomonas sp.
CGCGTTGCACTTTGGCGTCGGGCTGGGCGCCTTCTCGGTGATCCTGATGGGGCTGGCGGTGAATCTCGCCGCTGCCGCGATCCTGCTCGTCTCGATCCTGTTCTACGTGCTGATCTACACCGTCTGGTTGAAACGGCGGACGCCGCAGAACATCGTGATCGGCGGCGCCGCCGGCGCGTTTCCGCCGCTGATCGGCTGGGCGGCGGCGACGGGGCAGGTGGCGCTTTTGCCGCTCCTGCTGTTCGCGCTGGTGTTCCTGTGGACGCCACCGCATTTCTGGGCGCTGGCGCTGTTCGTGAAGACCGATTACGCCAATGCCGGGGTGCCGATGCTGCCGGTCGTCGCGGGCGAGGCGGTGACGCGGCGGCAGATCGGGCTGTACACCGTTCCGATGGCCGCGGTCGCGATCGCGCCCTGGCCGCTGGGGCTGACGGGCGCGATCTACGGTGTAGTGGCATTGGCGATGACCGTCGTGTTCGGCGTGCTCGCCGCGCTGGTGACGCGGGGCGCCACTCGGGCCGGCAAGACGATGGCTTTCGAGAAGCAGCTGTTCGCCTTTTCGATCCTGTATCTGTTCGTGATCTTTGGCGCGCTGGTCGCCGATCGGTGGTTTGCATGACGCCTGAGGAAGAACATCTGATCCGCCGCCGGCAGAAAAGCCGCGCGATCGTGGTGGCGCTGCTGCTGGCGGCGTTCGTGGTGCTGATCTTCTTCATCACCATCGCGAAAATCCGGCAGGGGATGGCGCACTGATGCCCCGGATGGCGCGCACCACGCGCACCGTCGTGCTGGCGGTGTTCGGCATCAGCTTCATGACGGGGCTGGCCTTCGCCAGCGTGCCACTCTACCGCCTGTTCTGTCAGGCGACGGGGCTGAACGGCACCACCAACCGGGGGCTGGCGGCGCCGGGCAGCGTGCACCGCACGATCGAGATCGCGTTCGACGCCAATACAAGTCCCAAGCTGCCGTGGCGCTTCGTGCCCGAGCAGGAGCAGGAAAAGGTCGAGATCGGCGCGCGCGACATGGCGTTCTTCACCGCCACCAATCGCGGCGCGCAGCCGGTGACGGGCACCGCCACCTATAATGTCACGCCGGCCATCGCGGGCAAATATTTCACCAAGATTCAGTGCTTCTGCTTCACGCAACAGACGCTGAAGCCGGGCGAGACGCAGCGCATGCCGGTGATCTTCTTCGTCGATCCGAAGATCCTGTCGGATCCGGACACCCGCGACGTGCAGACGATCACGCTGAGCTACACATTTTACCCGGTGGATTCCGGCAGAGCGTCAAGCTAGAGCGGGCGTAACGAGTGTAAACGGGGAGAGCCACGCATGGCGGGCGCGAAGAACCACGAATACCATATCCTTCCACCCAGTCCCTGGCCCCTGCTCAGCTCGCTTGCCGCGCTGATCCTCGCCACCGGCGGGATCATGTACATGCACGCCGCCGTCGCGGGTGGCTGGGTGTTCCTGATCGGCCTCGCCGCGGTGCTGTTCTGCATGTACGGCTGGTGGCATCAGGTGATTCGCGAGGCGCATGCCGGCGATCACACGCCGGTGGTGCAGCTGCATTTCCGCTACGGCATGATCCTGTTCATCGCCTCCGAGGTGATGTTCTTCGTCGGCTGGTTCTGGGCCTTTTTCGACTTCTCGCTGTTCCCGACCGCGATGCAGTTCGTCGACGGGCAGGTGGAGCGCGCGGCCGAGGGTGCGGCGGCGATCGCGGCGCAATGGCCGCCAAAGGGGCTGACCGTCATCAATGCGTTCGAGCTGCCGCTGCTCAACACGCTGATCCTGCTCACCTCGGGCACCACGATCACCTGGGCGCACCATGCGTTGATCCACAATCAGCGTGGTGGCGAAAAGCGTGGCCTGTGGGGCCTGCTGGGCGTCGGCGATCGCGACGGCGTGCTGAAAGGTCTGTGGCTGACGGTGGTGCTGGGCGTGCTGTTCAGCTCGATCCAGGCGTATGAATACATGCACGCGCCGTTCCCGTTCAAGGGTATCAACTATGGCGCCGCCTTCTTCATGGCGACCGGGTTCCACGGTTTCCACGTGCTGGTCGGCACGATCTTCCTGATCGTCAATTTGATCCGTGCCTATAACGGCGCCTTCACCCCGAGGCAGCATTTCGGCTTCGAAGCGGCGGCCTGGTACTGGCATTTCGTCGACGTGGTGTGGCTGTTCCTGTTCGTCACGGTCTACGTCTGGGGCGGCTGGGGCGCGCCGGTCCACGGCGGCTGATCCGATGATCCGAACGGCGCGTCATCCCTTCGGGTGGCGCGCCGTGTCCGTTCTTCCTTCCCGCGGGTGATCCGTCGATGAAGCGTATCCCGCTGGTGCCGACCGTCGTCGTGGGGCTCGCGATCGCGGCGATGATCGCGCTGGGCCTGTGGCAATTGCTGGATCGGCTGCCCGCGAAACAGGCCTATCTGGCGCAGCTCGCGGGCAATCCCGCCAAGCCGCCGATCGCCTTTCCGCGCTTCCCCGACGAATCGCTATTGTTTCGGCGCGCCGCCGTGTTCTGCCTCGAACCGGTCGAGATCCGGCGGGCCGGGGCGGGAGCGGCGGGCTATCGGCTGATCGCCGCCTGCCGCACCGGAGCGGAGGGGCCGGGCGTGCGCGTCCAGATCGGCACGACCCGCGATCCGGAAGGCAAGGTAACGTGGAAAGGCGGGGAGGTGTCCGGCTGGATCGCCCATGCCCCCGACAGTCGCCCGCTGATCGCGACATTGATCGAGCGGCGTGTACCCGAATTGCTGCTGGTCGCCGACCGCCCGGCGCCCGGATTGCAGCCGAACAAGCCGCCGTCGATCGACTCGGTGCCCAACAACCACCTCGCCTATGGCGTGCAATGGTTTCTGTTCGCGGCCGTCGCGGCGATCATCTACGCGGTGGCACTGTGGCGGCGCGGCGCGGCGCCGGCATCGCCCCACGGGCCCGATTCAGGCGCGGCGTGAACGTCCGTCAGATCCCCGCCCACCAATCGTAATCGACGTTATCTTCCCAATAGCCGCCGCGCCCCTTGCCGATGCCGTCGAGCGAGGCCACCGCGCTGACGCGCATCAGATATTTGGCGTGTTTATAGCCCAGATGCCGCTCCACCCGCAGCCGCAGCGGGGCGCCATGGCCGGTATCGAGGAAGCGATCGTTCATCGCCCAGGCGAGGATCGTCTGCGGATGAAAGGCATCGATCCGATCGAGCGACTCATAATAAGGCGCGCCGCCATACAGATCGGCACAGGTGAACACGATATAGCGGGCGGCATCGCGCACGCCCGCCGCGCGCAGCACCGACCCCAGCGTGGGGCCCTGCCATTTGCCGATCGCGCTCCATCCCTCGACGCAATCGTGCCGGGTGATCTGCGCACGCTGCGGCAAGGCACCGATGTCGCGCAGTGACAGCCGCAGCGGACGCGCGACCAGTCCGTCGACCGTCAGCCGCCAGTCGGCGAAGCCGCCGGCCCGCAGCGCGGCGTAAGCGGCGGTTCCCGGATCGCGCGTCCCGTTGGTGCGGAAATAGGGGGACATCTGGTCAGGTCGGAATTCCGGCGCGAGCGCGTCGCGGTTCGACAGCGCGCGCTGCAGCCCGCGATGGATATCCTCGCCCTTGAACAGGATCGCGCGCGCGCTCGAGTGCTGGATCACGCAATCGCAGCCGGCGAGCAGCATACCCGCCCCGCCCCCCAGAAGCGCGCCGCGGCGGTCGATCAGGCGCGTCATTCGGGGACCTTCCAGCGGCCGGTGATCATCGAGCCGAGTTCGTTGCGCCATCCCGCCAGCAGCACGAGGACGAGGTGGAGAATGGTGAACAATGCGATCGCCGCCATGGCGATGAAGTGCAGTGAGCGCGCCGATTGTCGCCCGCCGAACAGATCGAGCAGCCACGGCCA
>NZ_JBELIE010000046.1:0-20681 GCF_042091075.1 Sphingomonas sp.
ACTGACGCAGACGATCGACCAGGACACCGCCGAGCTGCTGGTGACCGAGTTCGGCCACAATATCGTGCGCGTTTCGGATGCGGACGTCGACCTGGCGATGGACGTCAGCGAGGATGCGGCGGAGACGCTGCGGCCGCGCCCGCCGGTCGTCACGATCATGGGGCATGTCGATCACGGCAAGACCAGCCTGCTCGACGCGCTGCGCGGCACCGACGTGGTGAAGGGCGAGGCCGGCGGCATCACCCAGCATATCGGCGCCTATCAGGTGACGCTGAAGGACAAGTCGAAGATCACCTTCCTCGACACGCCGGGCCATGAAGCCTTCACGCAGATGCGCGCCCGTGGCGCGGACGTCACCGATATCGTGGTGCTGGTCGTCGCCGCCGACGACGGGCTGATGCCGCAGACGATCGAAGCGATCAACCACACCAAGGCTGCCGGCAAGCCGATGATCGTGGCGATCAACAAGATCGACAAGCACGATGCCAACCCGCAACGGGTGCGCGAGCGTCTGCTCGAACACGACGTGCAGGTCGAGGCGATGGGCGGCGAGACGCAGGACGTCGAGGTATCGGCGCTGAAGAAGACCGGGCTGGACGATCTGATCGAGAAGATCCAGCTGCAGGCCGAACTGATGGAGCTGACCGCCAACCCCGATCGCGCCGCCGAAGGCAGCGTGATCGAGGCGAAGCTGGACAAGGGGCGGGGCCCGGTCGCGACCATGCTGGTCACGCGCGGCACGCTGCGCGTTGGCGACGTCTTCGTCGTCGGGGCGGAGAGCGGCAAGGTCCGTGCACTGGTCAACGACAAGGGCGCGCAGCTGAAGGAGGCGGGTCCGTCGATGCCGGTCGAGGTGCTCGGCATTTCCGGCACGCCCTCCGCGGGTGACAAGCTGCAGGTGGTCGAGAACGAGCAGCGCGCGCGCGAAGTGGCGGAATATCGCCAGAGCGTGCTGCTGCAGAAGCGCACCACCGCCGCGCCGGCCAGCCTGGAGAGCATGTTCTCCGCGCTGAAGGCCAATCAGGCGATCGAGTATCCGCTGGTTATCAAGGCGGATACGCAGGGTACGGTGGAAGCGATCGTCGCCAGCCTCAACAAGCTGTCGACCGACGACATCCGGGTGCGCGTCCTGCATGCGGGCGTCGGCGGCATCACCGAAAGCGATGTGACCCTGGCGGGCGCCAGCGGCGCGCCGATCATCGGCTTCCACGTCCGCGCCAATGCGAAAGCGCGCGAGATTGCCGAGCGGCAGAAGGTGGCGTTGAAATATTACGACGTCATCTACGACCTGATCGACGAGATCCGCGCCGGCATGGCGGGCGAACTGGGCCCCGAAGCGTTCGAGACGGTGGTCGGCCGCGCCGAAATCCGCGAGGTCTTCTCGGCGGGCAAGCACGGCAAGGCGGCGGGTCTGCTGGTGGTCGAAGGTGTCATCCGCAAGGCGCTCAAGGCGCGCATCACACGCGACGATGTCATCATCTACAATGGCGAGATCGCCTCGCTGCGCCGCTTCAAGGATGATGTCGCCGAAGTACGCGCCGGCCTGGAATGCGGTGTGACGTTCACGCAGAACTTCACCGACATCAAGGCAGGTGACTTCCTCGAAACCTTCGAGGTCGAGCTGCGCGAACGCACGTTGTAAACGATCCGTGTCACCCCGCCGGCCTGCGGCGGGGTGATACCATCGAGGCCGTGTCATGACCCATCAACCCGAACAATCCGTCCGCACGCTGCGCGTCGGCGAACAGGTACGCCACGTGCTGTCCGAAATCCTGCAGCGCGGCGACGTGCATGACGACACGCTCGCCAGTCACATGGTCAGCATCACCGAAGTGCGCATGTCACCGGACCTGCGCCATGCCACGGTGTTCGTGAAGCCGCTGCTGGGCAAGGACGAGGAAGCGGTGCTGAAGGCATTGCGCACCAACACCGCCTATCTGCAACGCGAGGTCGCGCATCGCGTGAAGATGAAATATGCCGCGAAACTGAAATTCCTCGCTGACGAAAGTTTCGACGAGGGCAGCCATATCGATGCGCTGCTGCGCCGCCCCGAAGTGGCGCGCGATCTTGATGCCGAATAAGGCAGAACGCACCTTATCGTTATTCCCATGGCGGCGAATTGGCCGATGACATCCACCTGGCGACCGCACATCCGATCGGCCGCTTCGCGACTTTTGGAACCGGCTTGTGGAACGCGCCGGGCGTGACACGCCAGCGATGGTAGAGACGCTCATCTAATGGCCAAACTCTATTTCTATTATGCCAGCATGAACGCCGGCAAGTCGACGACCTTGTTGCAGGCGGACTTCAACTATCGCGAGCGCGGCATGACGACGATGTTGTTCACCGCCGCGATCGACGATCGCTTCGCGCCGGGGACGATCACCAGCCGGATCGGCCTCGCCGCACCGGCGACGATGTTCGACGCGACCACCGATCTAGCCGCGCTCGCCGCCGCGCGTCATGCCGAAACCCCGCTGGCATGCGTGCTGGTGGACGAAGCCCAGTTCCTCACCGCGGCGCAGGTTGACCAGCTTGCCTGGCTCGCCGACAGCGCCAACATCCCGGTACTCGCTTATGGCCTGCGCACCGATTTCCAGGCGCGGCTGTTCGAGGGATCGGCCCGATTGCTGGCGCTGGCGGATGCGATCGAGGAGATCAAATCGGTTTGCGCTTGCGGCCGCAAAGCGACGATGAACCTGCGCATCGATGCGCACGGCCACCCGGTGGCGGAGGGGCGGCAGACCGAGATCGGCGGCAACGACCGCTATGTCGCGCTGTGTCGCCGTCATTTCAGCGAGGCACTGGCCGCCGGTTGACGCTCCATCCGGCGGCACCACCACAAGACCTAGCCGAATATGGCCGGCGGGCCTATCTGGCGCATATGAATCCCAACGGCATCATCTGGTCGGCGGCGGTATGGTTGATCCCGCTGGTGATCGCGATCGTCTTTCACGAAGTGGCGCATGGCCTGGCCGCACGCGCGCTGGGCGACCGCACGGCGGAGCGGCTCAACCGGCTGTCGTTCAATCCACTGCGCCATGTCGATCCGGTCGGCACCGTCATCCTGCCGCTGATGCTCGCGATCGCCAAGGCGCCGGTGTTCGGCTGGGCGAAGCCGGTGCCGGTCGATACGCGCGCCCTGCCCGATCCGCGCCGCGCGATGATGCTGGTCGCGCTGGCGGGTCCGGCGATGAACCTGGCGCTGGCGCTGGTCGGCGCGGTCCTGCTGGGCCTGTTCGCGCAGACGATCGAGACCGCCCCCGAGGGCGGGGCGGCCGCGTTCATCGCCTCCAATCTCGTCAACTTCCTGCTGATCAACGTCTTTCTTGCGGTGTTCAACCTGATCCCGTTGCCGCCGTTCGACGGCGGGCACGTTGTGGCCGGGCTGCTGCCCGAGCCGCTGGCGCAAAAATGGGACGGGTTGGCGCGCTTCGGCTTTCCGTTGCTGATCATCCTGCTGCTGGTGTTGCCGGCATTGATCCCGTCGGCGAACATCGTTCAACGGCTGGTCGCCCCGCCCGCGCAGGCGCTGACCAACGTCTATCTCGCGATCGCCACCGCGATCGGGGGCTGACGCAATGCATGGCTGGCTGATCCTCGACAAGCCGCTCGGCCTCGGCTCGACGCAGGGTGTCTCCGCGGTGAAGCGCGGTCTGCGTACTGGCGGCTATGGCAAGTTCAAGGTCGGGCACGGCGGCACGCTCGATCCGCTTGCCACCGGGGTGCTGCCGATCGCGATCGGCGAGGCGACCAAGCTTGCCGGACGCATGCTCGACAGCGACAAGGTCTATGACTTCACGATCCGCTTCGGCGAACAGACCGACACGCTCGATGCGGAGGGCGCGATGATCGCGACCAGCGATCTGCGCCCGACCGGCGCGGCGGTCGCGGCGATCCTGCCGCGCTTCACCGGCGCGATCACCCAGATGCCACCGGCCTATTCGGCGCTGAAGGTCGACGGCCAGCGCGCCTACGATCTGGCGCGCGCGGGGGAAGCGGTGTCGCTGGCGACGCGCGACGTGACGGTTCATGGTCTGTGGATACGGCATCCCGGCGACGACCGGGATCTGCCCGTGGATGCCGCTGCACCGGATCACGGCCTGAGCGGGGGCGACGATCCACTCCATGACATTACCCTGACGGCGCACGTTTCGAAGGGGACGTACATCCGCAGTCTGGCACGGGATATCGCACTGGCGCTTGGCAGCGTCGGGCATGTCACCTATCTCAGGCGCGTCAAGGCCGGCCCGTTCACGCTGGATCAGGCGATTACGCTGGACAAACTGGACGAATTCGCTAAGGCGCGCAGCCTTGAACACTTACTCCTGCCGTTGAGCGCGGGGCTGGACGACATCCCGGCTTTCGCACTCTCCCCCGACCAGGCAGGGGCGCTTCGACAGGGGCGCGTGCTGGCGGGGATCGCCGTGGATGACGGACAGGCCTTTGCCATGCTCGGGAACACGCCCGTCGCGCTGGTGGAAGTCGAGGGCGGCGACGCCCGCGTCGTCCGGGGTTTCAATCTGTAACGGATGTCGAACAAGGAAGACGAATGACGATCACCGCCGAACGCCGTCAGGAAATCATCAAGGACAACGCCCGCGCCGATGGCGACACCGGGTCGGTCGAGGTCCAGGTCGCGATCCTGACCGAGCGGATCAAGAACCTGACCGATCACTTCAAGGGCCATGCGAAGGACAATCACTCGCGTCGCGGCTTGCTGATGATGGTCAACAAGCGGCGTTCGCTGCTTGATTATCTCCGCAAGAAGGACGGCGATCGTTACCTTGCCCTCATCGCGAAGCTCGGTCTTCGCAAGTGAAACAAAGGCGCCGCAAGGCGCCTTTATTTCATCCCGAACATCGATTCGGGATCCAGCATGTACGGGCGCGGGAGCGCCTAGACCGGCCCGCTGGAGCCGGGCCCCGGATCAAGACCGGGGTGACGAAGGAAGCGCACAATCCGGTACGCTTCCCACGAGCCGCCGATGGCTCACTCGCAGGCCCCCCGGTGATCCGCACCGGGGAGTGAAGGAAAAGATATGTTCGATACCAAGAAGGTGCAGATCGAGTGGGGCGGAAAAACCCTCACTCTGGAGACGGGCCGCGTGGCGCGTCAGGCCGATGGCGCGGTGCTTGCGACGCTCGGCGAAACCGTCGTGCTGTGCGCGGTAACCGCCGCCAAGAACGTCAAGGAAGGGCAGGATTTCTTCCCGCTCACCGTCCATTACCAGGAGAAGTTCTCCGCCAGCGGGCGTATCCCGGGCGGCTTCTTCAAGCGCGAGCGCGGCGCGACCGAGCGCGAGACGCTGATCAGCCGTTTGATCGACCGTCCCGTCCGCCCGCTGTTCCCCGAGGGGTTCTACAACGAGATCAACTGCATCGCGCAGGTGATGTCGTATGACGGCGAGAACGAGCCGGATATCGTCGCGATGATCGCCGCGTCGGCGGCGCTGACCATCTCGGGCGTGCCGTTCATGGGCCCGATCGGCGCGGCGCGCGTCGGCTACAAGGATGGCGACTATATCCTCAACCCCACCGATACCGAGGCGCTGGAAGGTGATCTCGATCTGGTCGTGGCGGCGACGCACGACGCGGTGATGATGGTCGAATCCGAAGCCAAGGAGCTGTCGGAAGAGGTGATGCTGGGCGCGGTCATGTTCGCGCACAAGGCCTCGCAGCAGATCATCGACGCGATCATCGACCTGGCCGAACAGGCAGCGAAGGATCCGTGGGAGCTGAAGCAGGCCGACGATCAGAAGACGGTGAAGGCCGAACTGAAGAAGCTGATCGGCAAGGACATCACCGCCGCCTACAAGCTGACCGACAAGCAGCAGCGCCAGACCGCGCTGGGCGAGGCGCGCGCCAAGGCGAAGGCGGCGATGGCCGATCGCACGCCGCAGGAGCAGCTGGCCGCCGGCAAGCTGGTCAAGAAGCTGGAGGCGGAGATCGTCCGCACCGCGATCCTGAAGGACGGCCGCCGCATCGACGGCCGCACCACGACGCAGATCCGCCCGATCGAATCGGAAGTGCACTTCCTGCCGCGCGCACACGGCTCGGCACTGTTCACGCGCGGCGAGACGCAGACGATCGCCACCACGACGCTGGGCACGCGCGATGCGGAGCAGATGATCGACGGCCTCAACGGCCTGTCGTACCAGCATTTCATGCTGCACTATAACTTCCCGCCCTATTCGGTCGGTGAAGTCGGCCGCTTCGGCGCGCCGGGCCGTCGCGAAGTCGGTCACGGCAAGCTGGCGTGGCGCGCGCTGCACCCGGTGCTGCCGACGAAGGAGGAGTTCCCGTACACCATCCGCGTCACCAGCGACATCACCGAGTCGAACGGCTCCTCGTCAATGGCGACCGTCTGTGGCGGCAGCCTGGCGCTGATGGACGCCGGCGTGCCGATCAAGCGCCCGGTCAGCGGCATTGCGATGGGCCTGATCCTGGAGGGCAAGGATTTCGCGGTCCTGTCCGACATCCTTGGTGACGAGGATCACCTTGGCGATATGGACTTCAAGGTGGCAGGCACGTCGGAAGGCATCACCAGCCTTCAGATGGACATCAAGATCGCCGGCATCACCGAAGAGATCATGAAGGTCGCGCTGACGCAGGCCAAGGAAGGGCGCGCGCACATCCTGGGCGAGATGGCCAAGGCACTGTCGTCAACCCGCACCGAACTGTCGGCGCATGCGCCGCGCATCGAAACGATGCAGATCGACAAGGCCAAGATTCGCGACGTGATCGGCACCGGCGGCAAGGTGATCCGCGAGATCGTCGCGCAGACCGGCGCGAAGGTCGACATCGACGACGAAGGCGTCATCAAGATCAGCTCGTCCGACGGCGCGCAGATCGAGGCGGCGATGAACTGGATCAAGGGCATCGTCGAAGAAGCCGAGGTCGGCAAGATCTACAACGGCAAGGTCGTCAACATCGTCGACTTCGGCGCGTTCGTGAATTTCATGGGCGGCAAGGACGGCCTCGTCCACGTCTCCGAAATGCGCAACGAGCGTGTCGAGAAGCCGGGCGACGTCGTGTCGGAAGGCCAGGAAGTGAAGGTCAAGGTCCTCGAGATCGATCCGCGCGGCAAGGTGCGGCTGTCGATGCGCGTCGTGGATCAGGAAACCGGCGCCGAACTGGAAGACACCCGCCCCGCGCGTGAGCCGCGCGGCGAGCGCAGCGAGCGCGGTCCGCGTCGCGACGGCGGCCGTGACGGCGGTGGACGCGACGGCGGCGCGCGTGACGGTGGAGGCCGTGGCGACCGTGGCCCGCGTCGCGAGGGCCGTGGCCCCCGTCGCGAAGGCCGTGGCGAACGTAGCGAGGGCGGCAAGGACGAGGGCGACGCCCCCGCCTTCGCCCCGGCGTTCCTGACCGGCGACCGCGACTAAGCGAGCCGGCCCGAGCGGCTGATATTGGAAAGGCCCCGGCAGCCATGCCGGGGCCTTTTCATTTCGGCCAACGCGAGGCAGTCGCGAGCGACGGCTGCTCCCACTATCGCGCGCCACGATCCGCCGCATTCGTGGCGTGCCTACATCGGTAACTTGGTATCGATATCGATCCCGAGAGGGTCGATCTGCCGGATCGGCTTGTCACCAAAGTAACCGCGCGCTTTCTCATAGTCGCTATGCTCGAAATAGTGGAACAGTCGCGATTGATCCTTTCTGTTTTCGGCGTAGGTATATTTCGCGCTGAACTTCTTGTCGCGTACCAGGAATTCCATGATGCACCAGCGAGGTCGCGATGTCTCCGCCTGCCAAAGATCGTTGATGGCCGGATAGAGATCCTCTGAGTAACCCCGAATATTGACAGCCTTTCGGATGAATGACCCATAATCTATGAACAGATCAGGTCCAGTCATCCCACCTGCGACGTAACAATATAGAAATACGTTGTGATGATGATTGTCGATATAGTATAGAATATTGCCAAGATTGTTCAGGCACTCCTCATATCGTGCGTTGCGGGCCGCCTCATCGCTCATTGCCGATGTCCTTCTCTTTGCGTGTTCCATTGATGTGATAGACGACGTTCAGGCTATACGGCCTGATGGATGAGCCCCGGAAACGGGGCGTGATGTCGACATCGACCCGCGCCCCCTGTCGCGTGGCGGCCGCCCATTCGTTTTCGAGTTCGCGATATGCCCCGCGATTGAAGTGACGATCCTGCGCGAAGTGATTGAACGCTTCGGCTGGCCCTCCAAACCGCGACGCGATGTAATGGCCTCCGTCATCGAGCGGTCGGCGTTCCGCGCCACCGGCCGCCGCCTGTAACGCGCGCGATCGCACCGGCTTTTCCGCCAGATGTATCTCGCCGGTCACTTCGCGGGTTCGCTGCTGGTCGTCGAGGTGGAACGTATAGCCGTTCCGCTGAACGACATGGTCCCCGTGCCAGGTCGGTATGTGCTGCTCGATGGTCGGCGATGCGGCGTGCCGCGCATGTTGCCGGATCGCGGGCAAACCAACGGCATCACGGCGTGGCGGCGCTGACGGCCGGCCGGACGGACGCCTCTCGGGCCGGGTGGGCGACCAGCTTCCGGAGGCACCGCCCCCGCCGAAATATCGCCCGCTGCCGCGAAACGTGAACCGCCCGTCCTTCGGGTCGTGCCACGGGTTGAACTTGAGTTCGATGCCGTCCGGCGACCGGACGCGCGGAAGCCGACCCGTTCGCAGCCAGCGCGCGAACGGTCGATCATCATCAATGGTGGATAACAACTCATTGCTCCCCGCTCATATCGCAGCGGGGAACATATCAGGAACAGGCTAGACCAGGGGTCGTGGCATGCCCATTCCGGGCATGCCCGTCACATCACTCGCGATAGCTCGGATCGATCCGGTCCAGCTTGCGCAGCAGCGCCGGCCACGCCAGCTTTTGTGCCAGCATCCCCATCCCCTTGGGATTGGACTGGCCGGCGACCTTGTGTTCGACGCCCTGGGGCGGATTGTTGAGCGCGTCCCTGCCCGCCGACAACATCAGCACCTGTGCCTCGCACGCGCGCTCTAGGAAATAGAGCCGCAGGAAACACGAGGCGACCGTGTCGCCCACCGCCAGCGTGCCGTGGTTGCGCAGGATCATGACGTTCTTCTCGCCGATATCCTGCACCAGCCGCTCGCGCTCTTCCAGCTCGGTCGCGATGCCCTCGTAATCGTGATAGGCGACGTCATGCCCCGCGATCATCGCGGTCTGGGTATGCGGCAACAGACCGCATGCCATCGCGCTCACCGCTTGGCCGTGCGGTGTGTGAAGATGCATCACCGCATGCGCATCGTCGCGCGCCATATGGATCGCGCTGTGGATCGTGAAACCCGCCGGATTGACGGGATGCTCGCTCGCGCCCACCGGCTGGCCCTCGACATCGATCTTGACCAGCGACGAAGCGGTGATCTCCTCGAACATCATGTCATAGGGGTTGATGAGGAAATGATGCTCGGGGCCGGGCACGCGCGCCGAGAGATGCGTGAAGATCAGATCGTCCCAACCGTATAGCGCGACCAGCCGATAGGCGGCGGCGAGATCGACCCGCGCCTCCCATTCGCCGGGCGCATATTGCGGGGTATCGACCCTAGCCAGCGTCGCCATCATCTCTCTCCTGCGGCTCGTTTCGTTTCGCAACGGGGATACCGGATCGCGGGACGGGCGACCACCCCCAAGATGGGGGCAAGATGCGGGGATCGCGCCGTTATCGGATCGCGCGAAACGTCGTGCGCACTTCCTCGACGAACAGCGCGGGTTGTTCGAACGCGGCGAAATGCCCGCCGCGCGGCAATTCGTTGAAATGCACCAGTCGCGGATATTTCCCTTCCGCCCACGCACGGATCGGCCGCGATATCTCCCGCGGGAAGATGCTGCATCCGACCGGGATCGAGACCGCCGGCGCATTGAAGGTACGAAAGCTCTCCCAATACAGCCGCGCCGACGAGGCCGCGGTCGCGCTCAGCCAGTAGAGCGTGATATTGTCCAGCATCGCATCGACCGACAGCGCGCTGTCGTCATCGGGCGCGCAATCGGTCCATTCGTGAAACTTCTCGACGATCCACGCCGCCTGTCCGACCGGCGAATCGGTCAGCGCATAACCCAGCGTCTGCGGGCGGGTGGATTGCTGGATCGCATAGCCGTTGCCCCATTCGGCATAATAGCGCCCGGCATCGATCGCCGCCTGCTCGCGCGCGGTCGGCGGATCGCTCAACGGGGCCGGCGCGGTGATCACCATGTTGAGATGGATCGCCGCCACCGCGGGATCGCCGCTCGCCCCCAATACACTGGTGACCGCCGATCCCCAGTCGCCGCCCTGCGCGAGGAAGCGATCATAGCCCAGCCGCCGCATCAACACGATCCACGCCCGCGCGATACGGTCGACGTTCCAGCCGGTGGCGGTCGGCTTGCCGGACAGGCCATAGCCAGGCAGCGACGGCAGCACGACATGAAAGGCATCCCCGGCAGCGCCGCCATGCGCGCGCGGATCGGTCAGTGGAGCGATCACGTCGAGAAACTCGATCACCGAGCCGGGCCAGCCATGCGTCATAATCAGCGGCCGGGCGTCCGGCTCGGGCGAACGGATATGGAGGAAATGGATGTCGAGTCCGTCGATCGTCGTCATCGACGGGCCGAGCGCGTTGAGCCGTGCCTCGCATGCCCGCCAATCGTGGCGATCGCGCCAATGCTCGCACAGCGCGCGAACCCGGTCGAGCGGCGCGCCCTGAGACCAGTCGCCGACCGTCTCGCGCTCCGGCCAGCGAGTGCGGGCCAGCCGGTCCCTCAGGTCGACCAACGCGCTATCGGGAAAGGCGAAGGGATGCGGAGTGACGGCATCGCTCATGGCATGGCCTCTAATGTGGTTGCGGCACGTTGTAGCCAGAGGAGCGGGGGGCGACGCAAGCGCGATTGAACCGCCGCCCACGCGCTTCCGCTTGGCCAGGGCATGACAAGCTCATGATCATATCCCGGTGGATACAGTCGGATACCACATGGATTAATTGCGTTACCTCTTATGGTGCCCTGTGGGGACCACCATTCACATCGGGGCCGAGATGAACGATATTCCGGGAATTGCGATCACGCGCCGCGGCGCGCTGGTGAGCGGGGCGGCGGCCGCTGCCGCCGGCGTGGTACCGCTTGCATCGGAAGCGCAGGCGCTGCCCGCCGAACAGCCGGCGGCGACGATGCCGGTGACGCTGACGGTCAACGGCAAGCCGCGTACCATGGACATCGATCCGCGCGTCACGCTGCTCGACGCGCTGCGCGAACACCTGCAACTGACCGGCAGCAAGAAGGGCTGCGATCACGGCCAGTGCGGCGCCTGCACCGTGATCGTTGAGGGCAAGCGCATCAACTCCTGCCTGACGCTGGCGGTGATGCACGACGGCGATTCGGTCACCACGATCGAGGGGCTGGGGCGACCGGGCGATCTGCATCCGATGCAGGCGGCGTTCGTCCGTCACGACGGCTATCAATGCGGTTATTGCACCCCGGGCCAAATCGTCAGCTCGGTCGCGATGCTGGACGAAATCAAGGAGGGCATACCGAGCTATGTCTCCGCCGACCTCAATGCCAGCGCCGCCGTCACCGGCCAGGAAATTCGCGAGCGGATGAGCGGCAATATCTGCCGCTGCGCCGCTTATTCCAATATCGTCGCCGCGATCGCGGACGTCGCCGGGGCGAAGGACGTCGCATGAAACCGTTTACTTACGAGCGCGCCGCCTCCCCCGCCGCCGCCGCTGCCGCCGTGGCGCGCACGCCGGGGGCGAAGTTTATCGCCGGTGGGACCAATCTGCTGGATCTGATGAAATTGCAGGTCGAGACGCCGGCCCACCTGGTCGACGTCAACCGCCTCGGCCTCGATACGATCGAGGCGACAGCGGAGGGCGGCCTGCGCATCGGGGCGCTGGTCCGCAATACCGCGCTCGCCGCCGATCAGCGCGTGCGCCGCGATTATGGCGTCTTGAGCCGCGCACTGGTGTCGGGTGCCTCGGGCCAGTTGCGCAACAAGGCGACCACCGCCGGCAACCTGCTGCAACGCACGCGCTGCCCGTATTTCTACGACACCAACCAGCCGTGCAACAAACGCAAGCCTGGGTCCGGATGTGCCGCGATCGGCGGGTTCAACCGCAATCTGGCGATCATGGGCACGAGCAAGGATTGCATCGCGACCCATCCCAGCGACATGGCGGTGGCGATGCGCGCGCTCGACGCGACGGTGGAGACGATCAATCCTGCCGGCCAGACCCGGCGCATCGCGATCGCGGACTTCCACCGCCTGCCCGGCAACACCCCGTGGGTGGAAAATGCGCTGACGGCGGGGGAGATGATCACCGCGGTGACGCTGCCCAAACCGATCGGTGGCACACACGTGTATCGCAAGGTACGTGACCGGGCGTCCTACGCCTTCGCGACGATATCGGTCGCGGCGGTGCTGCGCCCCGATACCGGGGCTGCGCGCTTCGCGTTCGGCGGGCTGGCGCACAAGCCATGGCGCGTCGAGGCGGCCGAGCAGCGTGTCGACGGCGGCGCGAAAGCCGTCGCCGCCGCCGCGCTGGCGGGTGCGTGGACGACCGAGCAAAATGGTTTCAAGGTGCCGCTGGTGGAGCGAACGCTCGCCTCGGTCCTCGCCGAAGGAGGCGCGGCATGAAGTTCGACACGCCAGCAGGCATGAATCCGATCGACCAGGGGCGGATCGTCGGGAAGCCCACCGAGCGGATCGACGGCCCGTTGAAGGTGAGCGGCACCGCGCCTTATGCCTTCGAACGCAATGACGTCGCACCCAATCATGCCTATGGCATGATCGTCGGCAGCGCGGTGGCCAAAGGCCGGATCACCCGGATCGATACCACCGACGCGCAACGCGCGCCCGGCGTGATCGCGATCGTCACGCATGAAAACGCCGGCAAGCTCGGCAAGGCCAAGGCGCATACCGCGACGATGCTCGCCGGCCCGACGGTCGAACATTACGATCAGGCGGTGGCGATCGTCGTCGCGGAGACGTTCGAACAGGCGCGCGACGCCGCCAAGCGCGTGCGGATCGATTATGCACGCAGCAACGGCCGCTACGATCTGGCGGCGGAGAAGGCGGGTGCGCCGATCGCGCCGGGCGAAAAGATGAAGACCGGGCGCGGCGATTTCGCGGGAGCGTTCGCGAAGGCGCCGGTGACGATCGACGCAACCTATACCACGCCCGATCAGAGCCACACGATGATGGAACCCCATGCCACGATCGCGGCATGGGACGGCGACCAGCTGACGCTGTGGACGTCGAACCAGATGATCGCCTGGGCAGTGCGCGACATGAGCGAAACGCTGCTGATCCCGAAAGAGCGAATCCGCGTCGTCTCGCCCTATATTGGCGGCGGTTTCGGCGGCAAATTGTGGGTGCGGTCGGATGCGGTGATGGCGGCACTGGCGGCGCGCGCGGCGAAGCGCCCGGTGAAGGTTGCGCTCGCGCGGCCGCAGATGATGAACAACACCACCCACCGTCCCGCGACGATCCAGCGTATCCGCATCGGCGCTGACAAGAGCGGCAAGATTACCGCGATCGCGCACCAGACGTGGTCGGGCGACCTGCCCGGCGGCGGGCCGGAGACGGCGGCGAACCAGACGCAGCTGCTCTATGCCGGCGACAACCGCCTGACCGAGACTCATCTGGCGGTGCTCGATCTCGGTGAGGGCAATGCGATGCGCGCACCGGGCGAGGCGCCCGGCCTGATGGCGCTCGAGGTCGCGATGGATGAGATGGCGGAGAAACTGGGCATGGACCCGGTCCGCTTCCGCATCATCAACGATACGAAGGTCGACCCCGAAAAGCCCGACCGTCCGTTCTCCGACCGTCATCTGGTACGCTGCCTTGAAGAAGGTGCGCAGCGTTTCGGCTGGGCGCGGCGGAATGCGAAGCCGGGGCAAGTGCGCGACGGGCGCTGGCTGGTCGGCATGGGCGTCGCCTCCGCCTTCCGTAACAACGTCAATATGAAGAGCGGCGCGCGGGTCGGCGTCGATCGCAAGGGCGTGGTGACGGTCGCGACCGATATGACCGATATCGGCACCGGCAGCTATACGATCATCGCGCAGACCGCCGCCGAGATGATGGGCGTGCCGCTCGACAAGGTCGTCGTGCTGCTGGGCGACAGTCGCTTCCCCGAATCCTCGGGATCAGGCGGCCAATGGGGCGGCAACAGCTCGACCGCGGGGGTCTATGCCGCCTGCGTCGACCTGCGCCGCCGGATCGCGCAGAAACTGGGGTTCAACTCCGACGACGTCGTCTTTGCGGACGGCAAGGTGCGCAGCGGCAATCGCTCGGTCGACCTGGCCAAAGCGGCAGGCGATGCCGGGATCAGCGGCGAGGATACGATCGAGTTCGGCACGCTCGACAAGCAATATGCGCAGGCGACCTTCGGCGCGCATTTCGTCGAGGCGGGCGTCGATCGCTTCACCGGGGAGATTCGTGTCCGGCGCATGGCCGGGGTGTTCGATGCCGGTCGCATCCTCAACCCCATTTCGGCGCGCAGCCAAGTGATCGGCGGCATGTCGATGGGGATCGGCGCGGCACTGATGGAAGATGCGGTCGTCGACCAGCGCTTCGGCTATTTCGTCAATCACGATCTCGCCGAATATCATGTGCCGGTGCATCTCGACGTGCCGCATCAGGAGGTGGTGTTCCTCGATACGCTCGACGACAAGACGTCGCCGATGAAGGCCAAGGGCGTCGGCGAACTGGGCCTGTGCGGTGCCGGCGCGGCGGTGGCCAACGCCGTTTACAATGCCTGCGGCGTGCGGATTCGCGAATATCCGCTGACCCTCGACAAGGTACTGAAGGGAATGGCTGCGGTATAATCGGCCGCCCCGGCGTGTCGTCGGATCGGTAGCGGCGCCCTTACGGGCGCCGTGCCGGACCCTGATGCCGGGGCCCGCCCGCGCAGGGGCGGCCGACGAGGATAGCTTCCTCGGGCCACCACTCTCCCGCTTTCGCGGAAGCGCCAGCCCTCAGCCCCCGCCCCCCTGCGTCAATCGACGAAAGCGCGCTCGATCACGAATTGGCCGGGGTTCGCGTTGGATCCCTCCACCAGCCCGGCCGTCTCCAGCATCACGGCGGTTTCCTTGATCATGCCGGTCGAACCGCACAGCATCACGCGGTCGGTCTCCGGGTCGAAGCGACGCTCGCCCAGCACCGGGGCGTCGAACAGCCGGCCGTCCTCGATCAGCGTGGTGATGCGGCCCGTCGTGTGGAAAGGCTCGCGCGTGACGCACGGCAGATAGTGAAACTGCAGCAGCGCCTGATCCGCCACCAGAGGATCATCGGCGAGCTGCGCGGTCAGCATCTCGCGCCACGCCAGATCGTCGACACGGCGCACGCCATGAACGATCACCACCTGCTCGAACCGCTCATAGACCTCGGGATCGCGCGCGACGCTGAGGAACGGCGCCAGGCCCGTGCCGGTCGACAACAGGAACAGTCGCTTGCCGCCCAGCAGCGCGTCGAGCACCAGCGTTCCCGTCGGCTTCTTGCCCAGATACAGCTGGTCGCCCGGCTTGATCGCCTGCAATCGCCCGGTCAGCGGGCCGCCTTCCACCTTGATCGACAGGAATTCCAGCTCCTCCGCCCAGGACGGGCTGGCGATCGAATAGGCGCGCATCACCGGCTTGACCGGCTTGCCGTCCTCGCCCCCGCTGCTCTCCCCCGGCAGGCCGATCATCACGAATTCGCCCGAGCGGAAGCGGAACGACGCCGGCCGTTCCACCGCGAAGCTGAAGAGATGCTCGTTCCAATGCCGCACCCATTTGACCGCGACCGTCTGGAAGGCGGCATTATCCGGGATCAGCACGGGGGCGCGGACATGCATATTCACTGACTTCATTCTCCAAGGGTGGCGACAGCCATTCGAACGACCAAACGGCCGCGACGGGCTCAACGCCATGGCGCGCGTCCCTATCGAAAGCCAAACCGTGCCGCAACGCAGCATGCCCGCGATGACGCATGGCCGGGCCAATCGCAAGAAACCGTTGTCATACCCGACACAAGGATTCTTTTGCGAATCGCTCGCAGGCCGTCGTTCCCCTTTCGCCCCGCGCGATCACCGCCCATATTCGCGCAATGGCGATCCAGATCCGTACCAGCCTTGCCGAACCTGAAACCGGCGATACCTTCGTTCCGCATCGGCCGCAACGCCCGGAAAAGGTGGAGGGCGGGAAGAAGTTCAAGCTGGTCAGCGATTACGAGCCGTCAGGCGATCAGCCGACCGCGATCCGTGAGCTGGTCGGCGGCGTGCGGGAAGGGGAACGCAATCAGGTGCTGCTGGGCGTCACCGGCTCCGGCAAGACCTTCACGATGGCCAAGGTCATCGAAGAGATGCAGCGCCCGGCGCTGATCCTCGCACCGAACAAGATCCTCGCCGCGCAGCTATACGGCGAGTTCAAGTCATTCTTCCCCGAAAATGCGGTCGAATATTTCGTCAGTTACTACGACTATTATCAACCCGAAGCCTATGTGCCGCGCTCGGACACGTATATCGAGAAGGAAAGCTCGATCAACGAAGCGATCGACCGGATGCGGCATTCGGCGACGCGCGCGCTGCTGGAACGCGACGATGTGCTGATCGTGGCCTCGGTATCGTGCCTGTACGGTATCGGCTCGGTCGAGACCTATTCGGCGATGATCTTCGACCTGAAGAAGGGGCAGACCGTTGACCAGCGAGAGATCGTGCGCAAACTGGTCGCGCTGCAATACAAGCGCAACGACGCCGCGTTTCAACGCGGCAACTTTCGCGTCAAGGGCGACAATCTCGAAATCTTCCCCTCGCATTACGAGGATAGCGCGTGGCGCGTGTCGTTTTTCGGCGACGAGATCGAGGAGATCGTCGAGTTCGATCCGCTCACCGGGAAGAAGTCCGCCAGCCTCGCGTCGATCCGCGTCTATGCCAATTCGCACTATGTGACGCCCGGGCCGACGATGAAACAGGCCACCGAGGCGATCAAGCACGAGCTGTCCGAACGGCTTAAGGAGCTGGAGATCGAGGGCAAGCTGCTCGAACGCCAGCGGCTGGAACAGCGAACGCATTTCGATCTGGAGATGATCGCGGCGACCGGCAGCTGCAACGGCATCGAGAATTACAGCCGCTTCCTGACCGGGCGCCTGCCGGGCGAGCCGCCGCCCACGCTGTTCGAATATCTGCCCGAGAATGCGATGCTGTTCGTCGACGAAAGCCATCAGACGGTGCCGCAGGTCGGCGCGATGGCGCGGGGCGACCACCGGCGCAAGATCACGCTGGCCGAATATGGCTTTCGCCTGCCCAGCTGCATCGACAACCGCCCGCTGCGCTTCAACGAATGGGATGCGATGCGCCCGCAGACGATCTGCGTCTCGGCGACCCCCGGATCGTGGGAAATGGAGCAATCCGGCGGTGTCTTCGCCGAGCAGGTGATCCGTCCCACCGGGCTGATCGATCCGCCGGTGGAAATCCGCCCGGTCGAGGAACAGGTGCAGGATTGCATCAACGAATGCCGCAAGACCGCGGAGGCGGGCTATCGCACGCTGGTCACCACGCTGACCAAGCGCATGGCGGAAGACCTGACCGAATATATGCACGAAGCGGGGGTCAAGGTCCGCTACATGCACTCCGACGTCGAAACGCTGGAGCGTATCGAGCTGATCCGTGATCTGCGCATGGGCGTCTATGACGTGCTGATCGGCATCAACCTGCTGCGTGAGGGGCTCGATATTCCCGAATGCGGGCTGGTCTGCATCATGGATGCCGACAAGGAAGGATTCCTGCGCTCCGAAACATCGCTGATCCAGACGATCGGGCGCGCCGCGCGCAACGTCGATGGTCGCGTGATCCTGTATGCCGACCGGATCACCGGCAGCATGGAGCGCGCGATGAACGAAACCTCGCGCCGGCGCGAGAAGCAGCAGGAATATAACGTCGAACACGGCATCACACCGTCGACTGTGCGCAAGAATATCGGCGATATCATCGCGCATGTCGCGTCGAAGGATCAGGTGACGGTCGGGCTGGATGATGCCGATGCCGGCGGGCGACAGCACATGGTCGGCCACAATCTGCGCGCCTATATCGAGGATCTGGAAAAGCAGATGCGCAAGGCCGCCGCGGACCTGGAATTCGAGGAGGCGGGCCGCCTGCGCGACCAGATCCGCTCGCTGGAGCAGGAGGAACTCGGCTTGCCGGTCGAGCAGCAGAAGGCGCCGCTGATGGGGCGTTCGAACGAGGGCAAACCAGGCACCCGCAAGACGCGCTTCGGCAAGGTGCAGCGCAAGTTCGGCGGCCGGGGCGCGCGCTAGCTCCCGCCGGCACGGGCTGCCATCGGGGGCGGGTCGGCATGCGGCAGGCGCCGCCCCACTCCTGTCGCGCCTTCCCGTTCAGCCGCGACATCCCATATCCCGATCATGTACGCGCAACCTCGGCAGGAACGGATCGGCGCCGCGCTGGCGGCCGCGGCGGTGACCGCCGGGCTCGGCTGGGCATTGTTGCACGGCCTCGCCGGCGGGATGGTGCGACAGAAGGTCGACGAAGGCCTTGCATTGTTCAGCATCGCGCCGCCGCCCCCGCGCCCACCCCGGAAAGTGACCCCGAAAATGATCGCGACGTCGCGCCCCTCGGGTCGCGCCGCGCCGCCCAATATCCGCTCGCAAGCGACGCAGATCGCCGCCCCGCGCCCGATCGTGGTGATTCCCGTGCCGCCGCCGCCGGTCATGGTGACGCTGAAGCCGTTCGCCGGCAATGACGCGACCCAGGGAGCGACTGAACGGCCCGGCCCCGGCACCGGCGCGGGCGGCATCGGTGACGGCACCGGCAGCGGCGGCTGGGGTGACGGCGATGGCGGTGGCGAGGCAGACGAAACGCCACCGCGCTGGCTGCGCGGACGGCTCAGCGATTCGGATTATCCCGGCGACGTGGGCGAGGCAGGGCTGCAGGGCACTGTCTCGGTCAAGTTCCTCGTCTGGACGGACGGGCGGGTGCGCCGATGCGAGGTGACCGGGTCAAGCGGCAACGCCACGCTCGACGCGACGACGTGCCGGCTGATCCAGCAACGCTTCCGCTATCGCCCGTCGCTGGACGCACAAGGCCGCCCGGTACCCGCCTGGCTCATCGAAAACCACCAATGGGTGATCGAGGGTGACGGGCGACGCTAGGACGTCGCCACCGCAACGTTATCGCCCGTCCTTCGCCGCATCGCCCGGTTCCGCATCGCCCGGTTCCGCATCGATCGTCTGCGGCGGGGTCTGCCCCGTGTCATGCTCGGGCGAATTGGGATCGGTCAGCAGTTCCTCGACTGCTTCCTCGACGCCGTTCTGACGCTTCTCATCGCTCATCACGATCTCCTTATCCGGCCGCGAGGTTCTCGGCCGCGACCTGGTAATAGCTCGCGACGCGGTCGGCATAGGCCTGGTCGAACACCGGGGCGTTGTTCGCCCAGCTCGGCCCGCCCTCCAGCATGCGGCGATCGATCGTCACCACATACAGGTCGCGCACCGGATCGAACTGCAGCAGCTCAAATGGCAGCGGATAGTAGCTTTTCCCCATACCGAGGAAACCACCAAGGCTGAGCACCGCATGCGTTACGCGCCCCGAGCCTTTATGCACCATGAAGGCGTGGACCGATCCGATGGAATCGCCATCACGGCTATCGACCTTCATCGAACTGGGTATCGTGGCCTGGACCAGGATCTGGGTCGGCGCGTCGTCGGACATGAAGCCTCCGCTATATTGTGCTGTCGGCAGACAAAGCGTTCGTCCGCTGCGGCGGTTCCGGCGCATGTGGTTGAGCCACCGGAAGCGATCCGGCATAGCGCGCGGGTGACCGATACCGATCCCCGTCCGACCGCGCCCGCGCCGTCGCTGCATCGCGGCTGGTGGGCGCTGGTGCTGGCCACCGCCGCCTGCGTCCCGCCCGCTCCGCCGCAACCCGCGCCCGCGCCGACAATGCCCGCGCCACGGCCGCCGGCACCGCGCCCCACGCCTACCCCCGCCAATTGGCAGGAATGGCCATGGACGCCAGGCACCTGGCGCTATGCGCAGGATCCGCGCGGCAGCCGTGCCTCCTTCGGTGCGGCAAGCGGTGACCCGCTGGTGGTGTGGCGGTGCGACCGCGCGCAGCGAGCGATCATCCTGTCGCGCGCGGGCGCGGTCGCGGCCCCGTTCACGATCCGCACCTCGGCGACCACACGCACCGTCGCGACGCAGCGGACGGGCGGCGCGCTGCCCTATGTCGCCGCGCGCTTCGCAGTCGACGACCGACTGCTTGATGCGATGATCTTCAGCCGCGGCCGCTTCACGATCGAACAACCCGGCACAGCGCCGCTGGTGCTGCCGCCATGGGCCGAAATCGCGCGCGTCACCGAAGATTGCCGGGGCTGACCGCCCCGCGGACAGACCGTGGAGAATCGTGCAAAACGGCGCGCATTACAAGCCTTGTATTGCTGCGCCGGCTCGCTCACATAACAGGTGCGGCCACAAGGTCGCGCTCGTTATCAACCAGCGAAAGGAGGTGATCCGATGTCTCATGGTTCAGCAATGGGGTCGGTTCAGTTCGTTCGGGGGACGCGCTTCTAAAACCGGCGATCCGAGGCGGGGGGGTATTCTCCCCCAGCCAACGCATCGGGTCATAGGTAGCAGAGGCCTGCATGGTCTCCCGGGCTGGAGCTCTCCGGCCGCTGACCATGTTTAGGGGTTGTCGGGTGTCGCT
>NZ_JBELIE010000047.1:0-20672 GCF_042091075.1 Sphingomonas sp.
GCGAACTGTCGGTGATCCAGACCCCGCCGGTCGATCGCCTCGCGGTGCGCACCTATGTCATGCCATGGGACCCGGTGGTGCTGCGCGAAGCGCTGCTGCGCGAACATTATCGCGGCGGGCAAAGCTTCCTCGTCACCCCGCGCATCGCCGACCTGCCCGACATCGAGGATTATCTCAGTCGTGAAGTGCCCGAGGTGCGATACGTCGTCGCGCACGGTCAGATGAGCGCGACCGAGGTGGAAGAGCGCATGTCCGCTTTCTACGACAAGAAGTTCGAAGTGCTGGTCTCCACCACGATCATCGAAAGCGGGATCGATATCCCGTCCGCCAACACGATGATCATCAACCGCGCCGACCGCTTCGGTCTGGCGCAATTGTATCAGCTGCGCGGGCGCGTCGGGCGATCGAAGACGCGCGCCTATGCCTATATGGTCGCGCCACCCGAGCGGCAGATGACCGACGCTGCGGAAAAGCGGCTGAAGGTGCTGTCCGACCTCGATACGCTCGGCGCGGGGTTCCAGCTGGCCAGCCACGATCTCGACATTCGCGGCGCGGGCAATCTGCTCGGCGATGAACAATCGGGCCATATCAAGGAGGTCGGCTACGAGCTGTACCAATCGATGCTCGAAGAGGCGATCATGGAGGCGAAGGCGGGCGGCATCCGCGAGCGGCAGCGCGATTTCAGTCCGCAGATCAGTGTCGACGCGCCGATCCTGATCCCGGAGGAATATGTCCCCGATCTCGACCTGCGCATGGGCCTGTACCGCCGCCTCAACGAAGTGGACGAACCACACGGGCTGGAGGCGTTCGCCGCCGAGATGATCGACCGCTTCGGCCCGCTTCCGGAGGCGACCGACAATCTGGTCAAGGTGATGGAAATCAAGCTGAACGCGCGCAAGGCCTGTGTCGCGAAGCTCGACGTCGGCCCCAAGGGGGCATTGGTGACGTTCCACGACGATACGCCGCCTAACATCGCCGGGCTGCTCGCCTATGTCGACAAGCTGGGCGGGATCGCGAAGCTGCGGCCCGATTCGAAGCTGGCGCTGACGCGGTCCTGGGGCGACCCCAAGGCGCGGCTGCACGGCGCACTGCAATTGTCGAAGGGGCTGGCGAAGGCGGCGGGATGACGGCGCGCCGCCGGCCGACGGGCTCAGCTACTGTGGTCTGAAATGATCCGCCAGCCGGGCTTGCGCCGCTCGAACAACAGGGTGGTGACGCCGGTTTGCGGCGCCACGCCGCCCGGCGGCGTCAGCGTCCAGCGCGCAACGAACAGCATATGCACCGCGCTCAACCGGCGCCATGCCAGCGGCTGGAAGGACAATCGACCGCGCGTATTGCCGCCCGCCGCGAAGCTTTTGGCGTAACGCGCCGCGATCGCCTCGCGTCCGCCGGCGATCTCCTTCCCGGCGGCGTAGATCGCGTCGTCGGCATAGATCGCCATGAAGCGGGTCAGATCGCCGTCGTTCCAGCCCGTCGCGCTATCCGTCATCGCCGCCGATATCTGCGCCTGTGCATCGCCGGATGCGGTAGCGGCGGGCGCCGCGACCAATGCCATCCCGATCAGCGGCGCGATCAGCATCTCTCGTCTCCCTCCACCAGCGCGATCAACGCTTCATCATCGAGCGGCATCGCGCACAGGAACCCCTGATAGATGGTGCAGCCCCGCGCGGCGAGCAGCGCGCGCTGCGACGCGGTTTCGACCCCCTCCGCAATCGTTGCCAGGCCAAGCCCGGTCGCGATCGTGAAGATGCCGTCGATCACCGTGCGTTCGCGCGCGTCGCCATCGATCGCCTGGGTCAGCGTGCGATCGATCTTGAGATAATCAAGCGGCAGTCGCGAAAGATAGGCGAGACTCGAATATCCCGTGCCGAAATCGTCGAGCGCGACACGGCAACCCGCCGCGCGGAGCGTCGCCAGCGCCGCCGCCGCGCGGGGCAGATCGCCGATCACGCCGCTTTCAGTCACTTCGGCGGTGACGCGCTCGGGCGCCACCGCGGCAGCGGCGACGCGCGCGAGGAACGCTGCCGCGAAATCGTCACGCGCGATATCCGCCGCCGTGACGTTGAGCGCGATCCGCAACCGCCCGAGCGCCGCCGGCCAGCGCGCCGCGCGCACAAGCGCCAGCTGCTGCACATGCTCCGACAAGGCGACGCCCAGCCCGGCGCGCTCCGCCGCCGCGAGCAACGTTTCCGCTCCCAAAGCCCCACGCCGCGGATGGGCCCAGCGGGCGAGCGCCTCGACCCCCTCGACCCGTCCGTCGTCGATCGACACCTGCGGCTGGAACAGCACATCGATCTCACCCCGGTCGATGGCGCGGTGCAGGTCGGCGGCCAGCTCAGCCAGCAACGTGCCGTCGCCTCCCGCCGCGACATGCGTCGTCGCGCCGTCACTGGCCCGAGCGCGCGCCAGTGCCTCGACCGCGCGCTGCACCAGATGATCCTCGGTTTCATCGGCGTTCCGATGCGCGATGCCGATCCGCACACCGACCCGCCCCGACTCCCCGCCGATCGAGAAGGGCTCCTCCAGCGTGCGCTCGACCAGCGTCGCCGCCGCCCGCGCCGAATCTCCCGGCAGCAGGACCGAGAAGGTCGCGCCCGCACGGGCGATCCGCGCGCCGGTCGATTGCAGTGCCGCGTCGAGCCGGTCACTCATCATCTGCACCAGCCGATCCCCGGCGGAACGTCCGAAGGCGGCGTTGACGATCTCAAAGCTGGAGGGCGCGGCGACGATCGCGCTCAACGTCCCCTCCGGTGCCGTATCGGGCGTCGACGTAGGTGGGACGGTATCGCGGCGTCGTTCGCGCGGTGGTGGGTCGGGCGGGTCGCGCGTCATGATCGGCGGTGTGGTACGTCGCCGCGCGTCGCTCGGCAATCGGCTCTTGCCCCACCGTGAACAGATGCCTAGCTCTGGCGTTGTGCAGGGGATGACCGAAAACAGGACGGGTTCGCCCTTGATCGACGGCTTCGGCCGAACGATCCGCTATCTCCGGGTATCGGTGACCGACCGATGTGACCTGCGATGTCGCTATTGCATGGCCGAACATATGACGTTCCTGCCGCGCGCGAAGATCGCGACGCTGGAGGAATTGGCGATCATCACCGAGCGGTTCATCGCTCGCGGGGTGCGGAAAGTGCGTTTGTCCGGGGGCGAGCCATTGGTGCGGCGCGACGTGCTGCAACTGACCGAACGGCTCGGCCGACATGTCGGCCACGCGCTCGACGAACTGACGATGACGACGAACGGGACGCGGCTGCGCGATCATGCTGCCGCGCTCGCGGATGCCGGGATCCGTCGCCTGAACGTGAGCCTCGACACGCGCGATCCGGCGCTGTTCCGCCACATCACCCGCCACGGCGACGTGGCACAGGTGCTGGACGGCATCGTCGCCGCGCGGGAAGCGGGGTTGCAGGTGAAGATCAACATGGTCGCGCTCAAGGGCCTGAACGAGGACGAGATCGCGCCGATGCTGGCGTGGTGCGTCGCCGAGGGCCATGATCTGACGCTGATCGAAACGATGCCGCTGGGCGCGATCGACGAGGATCGCACCGATCGGTTCCTGCCCCTGACGCTCGTCAAGGAACGTCTCGAACAGCGGTTCGCGCTGACGCGCGACGCAGCGGGAACGGGCGGGCCGGCGCGTTACTGGCAGGTGAATGGCACGGCCACACGGCTCGGGCTGATTTCGCCGCTGACCGCCAATTTCTGCGATGGCTGCAACCGCGTGCGGCTGACCACGGAAGGGCGGTTATATACGTGCCTCGGCCATGACGATCAGCGCGATCTGCGCGCGGCGCTGCGCGACGGCGGAATCGACGCGCTCGACGCCGCGATCGAGGATGCGCTGCGCACCAAGCCGCGCCGCCACGATTTCCGTATCGAGCGAAACGCCGCGCCGGCGGTGGCGCGGCATATGAGCGTCACCGGCGGATGAGCAAATATCCACGGCGGGCACTTGTGGCTTCGCCGACGCCCCCGGCGCAGGCGGCGCGCGCCGAACTTGCCGATACCTGGGAGTGGTGCTCGCTCGAAGAGGCCGATCTGGTGATCGCGCTAGGCGGCGACGGCTTCATGCTACAGACGCTGCACACGCTGCTTGAGCGGCGCAAGCCGATCGTCCCGGTATTCGGGATGAACCTGGGCACGGTCGGGTTCCTGATGAACGAATGGCGTCGCCATGACCTCGACGGGCGGATCGAGCGGGCCAAAGCGTTTCAGGTGACGCCGTTGATCGCCACCGCGACCGGAGTGGACGGCCGGATGCATACCCTGCCGGCGATCAACGAGGTGTCGCTGCTCCGCGAGACCCGTCAGACCGCGAAGGTGGAGGTGAAGGTCAACGACCGTATCGTGCTCGACGAACTGTCGTGCGACGGAATCCTGGTCGCCACGCCGGCGGGATCGACCGCCTATAATCTGTCAGCGCACGGGCCGATCCTGCCGCTAGGCTCGGCGATGCTGGCGCTGACGCCGATCAGTGCGTTTCGCCCGCGCCGCTGGCGCGGAGCGATCCTGCCGGATCGGGCGCGGGTGTCGTTGCGCGTGCTGGACGCGGGCAAGCGGCCCGTCTCGGCGGTGGCCGATCAGCGGGAGATTCGCGATATCGCCGCTGTCGATATCGCAATGGACCGCGCCCGCGAGCTGACCTTGCTGTTCGATCCGGAGCATGCGCTCGACGATCGAATCACGATGGAACAGTTCATCGCCTGAAAGGCGGTCGTTCCCGCGCCAGCGCCCCGATCACCGTCTATCCCATCCAGCGCGCTGGCCCGGGAACGATGCTGTAGATCATGGAAGCGCGAACCTTCGAAGCGAAGCGACGGCGACGAACCCCGCGTGACTGGTGTCGTCAGGCGGCCTGTACGCCTTCGACGATCACCTGTCCGTCGGCGGTCAACAGCCCCTGGATACGAACCCGCTTTTCGACATGGTCGACGGGCACGCGGCGCAGTTGCAGCGGGTAGCGGCCGCCGCAGTCCCGGCGCAGCACGAAGCCCCCTGCCTCGCGCACCAGCTGCCCGGTTTCATCGATCGCCGTGCCGTCAATCACAATGAAGCACGCCCGTCATCGCGGGGGCGCGGCCTTGTCACGCGCGCGCTGATCCGTCAGCCGCGGCGTCCGTGACCAGCGTTGTACCAGCTGCCAGATCAGCCCGCCGCCGTGGAAATATTCCTGCGCCCAGGCGCGCGACAGGGCCCGACGACGCCGCCGCATCAGCATCACGACCGTCGCCGCGCAGGACAGAGCGAAGGCGACGCATGCCGCCACGATGGCGATGCCGGCGTGCTTGTCGATCCAGGCGGTGACCACGTTCCAATCGGTCATCGGCTACGTCTATCGAGAAGGGGGCGAGGCGCAAAGCCTTCAAAACGAAAGGAGGAACCGCTATCGGGGCGGGGCTTCACGCAGCGGTGGGCCCGGCACCCACTCAACAATACTGTCGACAGCGCAGAAAAGCGTCGATGTTCCGGTATTGTTCTTGTACGATACCCGCATGAATACCCCCATCTGTGATTCGGTAGGGTGGAAACGATGGCCCTGACCGCCGCCGAGGTGCGCAACGCGAAGCCCGGCCCGACGGCGTACAAGCTGACCGATGGCGGTGGCCTTTACCTGCATGTCACGACCACCGGCGCGCGCTCCTGGCGCCTGAAATACCGGTTCGGGGGCAAGGAAAAGCTGCTGACGTTCGGGCTTTATCCGGAGGTCAGTCTGGCCGATGCCCGCGACCGGCGCGACGAGGCACGGCGCCTGCTCCGCCAGGGCAAGGATCCGGTCGTCGAGCGCGCGCAGGCGAAACGCAAGGCGCAGAGCGAGGCGGCGCACACGTTCAAGGCGATTGCGCTCGAATGGCACGAAAGCGAGAAAGCGCGCTGGTCGCCACATCAGGCGAAGCTCGTGTTGCGAGCGCTCGAACGCGACATCTTTCCGAAGCTGGGTGGGATCCCGATCGCCGCCATCACGCCGCCGGACATCCTTGCTGCACTTCGCATCGTCGAGAAGCGCGGCGCGATCGAGACGGCCAAGCGCATCAGGGGATATGTCGCTGGCGTGTTCCGTCGCGCGAAGGCCGAACACCTGGTCACCAGCAATCCGGCGGCGGACATTGGCGATGCGCTCCGCCCCACACCGAAGGGGGCGAAACAGCCCGCGCTCACCGCCCTGCCCGACCTGATCGAACTGCAGCGGGCGGTCGATCGCTCGACATCGAGCCCGATGGTGAAGCTGGCGTCCCGCCTGCTTGCGCTCACCGTCGTGCGCGTCGGCGTGCTCCGCGCCGCAACCTGGGATGAATTCACCGGCATTGACTGGGACGACGATGGCACCCCCGCGCCCGATGCCATGTGGCAAATCGCTGCGGCGCGCATGAAGCTGGAAGTCGCGGAGAAGGGTGAGGCAGCGTATGATCACGACGTCCCCCTCACCGCTCAGGCGGTCGACGTCCTGCGCGCCACGCGGCGGCTGACCGGCCGCTGCCGGTTCGTGTTCCCGGGGCAGCGCACTACCAGTCAGCCGATGACCGACGCGGCCCTCTCCACGCTCTACAAGCGGCGCGGATACCAGAACCGGCACGTTCCCCACGGTTGGCGCGCGGCCTTTTCGACGATCATGAACGAGCGGGCGATGATGATGGAGCGCGATCTTGACCGCCTCGCGATCGATCTGATGCTGGCTCATGTCCCGAAGGGCATGAGCGCGAGCGAATTCGCTTATAATCGGGCACGGTACGCCGCACGCCGGCGCGAGTTGGCCGAGGCGTGGGCGGACATGATCACCGCCGGGCTCGAACCCCCGATGGCGCTCCTGCGCGATCACGCGCGATAGCCAATCGGGTCAGCGACGAATTCGCCGATGTCGCTCTCGTACCAGGCGACGCACTTCGGACCTAGCTTCACCTTGCGCGGGAAGGTGCCCTCGGCCTCGCGGCGATAGACGGTCGTGGTGGACAAGCCAGTCCGGCGCTTCACGTCGGCGATGCGAAGAAAGCTGTCGGTACGGCGGTCGACCTGCTGTGCGTTGGTGGTCACCGAATCAACCTCCCAAGTTGAGCGAGCGTAACGTTGCTCGCGTTGCTGGCCAGCCAGCGCCCGCACTGGCGCACATCGTCGCTGGGATCGCACTCTGTGGCCGTGACCAGCGCGTCGCCGACCAGTCGGGCGCGAACGGCCAGGATGGCGTCGGCGGCGGGCGCGTCGAACATTCGCACAATCGGGAAGCCGTCGCGTGACGCCAGCACATCCCGATAGCTCTTGGCCGTCGCGCTCATTTCCCGAACCCCTTGCGGGCGTTCGCCGCGGCCACCTTCACGCGCTCGACGTCACCCTCGCGCATCGCCTGCTCGTGCTTGGCCAGATCCTGCTCGGCCATGATGACATCGCCCATCACGGTCGCGGCCGACAGGCGCTCGATCAACTGATCGGCAAGCGCCTCACCGGGGTGCACATCCTCGTCATCGATATCCCCGTCATCATCATGCTGGTCGCCGTGATCCTCGTCGCGCCGCCCCTCCATGGCGGCGAAGGCTTCGCGGTCGAGCGCGCGCGCGGCGTCCTCGTCGATCTCGCCCGTCTCGGGATCCGCACCCTCTGCGCGGGCAACTTCCTCGCGGGTCGGTGGGAGCGGCGTCGGGGCGTCCGCATCGACAGCGCCGAGCAATGCCGTCGCCGACCGCGCCGCCAGATCATCGTCACGCGCCTCCACGTCCAGCAGATCGCCCGACATCGGCAGCGTCTTCGAATGCCGGCGCATCACCGTTTTGCGGGCCATCTCCGCGAACCAGTCGACCCACGGGCCCGACGGCTGGCGCGGCTTGCCATAGCGATCGACCGTCGCGCCGGTCTGGCTCTTCTCACGAACCTTGTTGATCTCGCTTCGACGCATGACCTCGAACGACTTCGTGCCGTCCTTCATCACCGCGACCGAATAGGCAGCAACGATCTGGTCGTCGGCGGTCTGCTCGTCCGTCAACTCCAGCATGGGGCGATGCCGGAGCATCGCTTCGGTGCCCGCCTCGTAGATGAATGCCCCTCCCTCGGCCTCGGCGCGGTAGACGACGTTCGTCTCGATCGCGCTGATCTCGCCCGATTGCAGGATCTTCTTCCGCAGGCCGAAGACCATCGGCATATACTGGACCAGCTTGACGCTCACCCACTCGCCGTCCTGCTTCTGACGGGTCGAGAAGATGACCAGTGCCGCCTCGCGCTTATCGGGCAGCAGGCCATCCTGCGCCGCCTTCATGCAGGCAAGCACCAGACTCTGGCGATCGGCCCTGAGCAATTCGGGGTCGCCCTGGACGGCGGTCATCACGGTGCGCTGGAACTTCTCCGGCGTGATGTGGGACGGCAAGACCATCTTGAATTCGTTGGCGCGCTGCTCGAGCTGGCCGCGGAACTTGACCATGGGGTTGTCGCTCTGGCGGGCGACGGCGGTGGTGTCGCGGGTCGCGATCGAGTTCGTGGCCATCAGAACAGGTCCTCGGGGTTGATGCCGGCGTCGGGCCGGGTGGTGGCGAGAGCGTCGGCGGGCTCGGGGTCGACCTTCCCGAGGATCGGCTTGCACTCGAATGGCGGCGCTTCGTCGCTGATCGAAACGACGTAGACCCGCTTCCATCCGTCGCTACGGGCGTCGGCGACCTTCACCTGATCGCCCTCGGCAAGCGGCTCGCCGTCCCAGACGTAGGTGTGGGTGCGGCTGTCGGCGATGCGGAACTTGACCGCGACATATTGGCGGCTGCTGATCATGCGATTGGTCCCATCGTTTGGCCGAGGTCGCTAATGCGATCGGAAAGGGTACCGTCGAGGCGGGTCAGCCAATCGTCCATGAAGCGCTGGTGCTGCGCGAAGACGCTCTCGAAGTACGAGGCGGCGCCGCTCATCGCGGAAGCGGCAGACTGCATCTGGCTGGCGGCGCGCGAGACTTCCTCCGCGCCGACTAGGGTGATGTACTGCGACATCAGCGGTTCGATGCCTTGATGTCCGACCAGATGCGGACGCCATCGATCTCGCGAACCCCGCCGCGCACCAGCGCCTTGACCGCGGTGTCGATAGCCTCGCGGACCTTGGCGTTGTTCGCGACCGCGATGAACGCAACCTCGTAATCGGTGACCTGGGCGAGCCACTCGCGCTTGCCGGAAACCGCCGCGCCATAGTCGCCGCGGATGACGGTGCGCTCGGGCTCGATCGGCGGCGGCGGATCGAACGTGACCGGCTCGACGGCGCGCTCCTCGCTCGCCTCGACAGCGCGAGCGCGCTCGGCCTCCTCGCGGCGCCGCGCCGCTTCCGCCTCGCGCTGGCGCCGAAGCTCCGCCTGACGGATCACCTCCTGTTCTTTCAGATAGGTGGACTGTTTCGCCTCGACGCCGCGCTTCGCGTCGTCCAGCTTGCCGGCGATCTCGTTCTTCGCGGCATCCACCGCGCGCCCGGCGGCCAGATACGGCGCCTTCGTCGTCGCGTGCGCCTCCTCAATTACCTTCACGGCAGCGCGGATCTGCTTCACCAGCTCGCCACAACGGCCGGCGGTGTCGTTGTCGATCGCGCTGGCCCGATCAGCGGCGCCAAGCAACGAGGCGACGCGGGCGCGGAAGCCCTCGCGGCTGTCGAGCGCGGCGTCGAAGGCGGCGCGCGCCTCGACGTCCATCGGCGGTTTGTTGTGCCCGATCGGCGCGGCGGCCATCGGTGGGGCCTTCGCGGGCCACGGCTTCACGTCGTCGAATGCGGTTGCCATTAGAAATGCTCCTCGGGCTTGAACGGGGTGAATGCGAATTCCTCGACTTCGGCGAACTTGGGATCGATCGGATCGGCGGCGCGCAGCGGCAGCGGCTCGCCGGCGACGCGCACCGTCGTGTCGGCGGTCGCTACGACCTCGATCGCGCCGCGGAGGGCGAGATCGACGATCTCGCGGGTCGCCGCCGGGGGCAGCGTCACCTTCACGGTGTTGTAATTCTGATCGCCGACCTGAAATGTGACGACGCCCTCGTAGGCGTCGCCGTAGCGCTCGGTCGCAAGCGTGATGTCCTTGACCTTCAACATGATGGCCTCCGGTTAGAAAAGGATGGGGGAAGAGAGGGGATCAGCGCGCCGCGTCGGATCGGCCTGCGGGCTCTCGGGCGCCTGCCGCTCGCCCCAGCGCTGTTGCTGGAAGAGGTAGGCGTATTCGCTGGCGCTGACCGGATCGCGGGCGCATTGCGGCCACACGCGATCGATCTCGATCATCTCGCCATTGGCCTGCGCCTGCCAACGCAGCGAGCGGTCCATTTCCTCGCCGGTGACGGGGTCAATCGGACGGCCATGCCAGATCCGAATGCCGACATAGACGCCGCCCGAGACGAGGCGCATGCGGTAGAAGCCGGCGACAGGCTGGTCGGGGTCGAATCCCTGCCCCACCTTGCTGGCACCTCGAACGGTGTAATCGACGAACTTACGCATCGAGCCGCTCCCGGACCGAGCGCAACACCTCGGCACGCGCCGAAGCGGTACGCTGGCGTCTCTCGCGACAGGCGGAGACGACATAGGCGACGCCCACACCTAGCCCGCCGGCGATGACAAAAATGGCGAGGCCAAGGGCGCAGCCAAACAGGATCGGCGCAATGCTTGCGGAGAGGACGTTCATGCCCGTCCCCCTTCCCGGTTCTGCATTGCGATCAGCGCGGCGCCCATCGCTTCGTCCGGATCACATGCGCAGTCGCTGACGTGACAGCCGCACAGAGCGCACGGCGGAAAGGCGGTCGGCCGGGTGGCGCGGACAGCGATGCGGGGCATCGACCATCTGTCTGCGTAGGCGATGGCGGCCTCGCGACCAGGAAGGATTGAGCTCATCGGAACCACCCCTTTCCGTACATGGCGCGCTCGATCTCCCGATCAGTGGCGTCCATGGGGTGAATGATCGGGCGCGGGCATGCCTCGCGCTTGCGGAACAGCCAGCGGATCACAGCGCGCGATCCCGAAAGCCGTGAAACTCAGCCGACCGGGCAATGCTAGCGATCGCGGGGGCGATGCCGTTCGGCCCGAGCATGCCGGTGTCGTTGTGACGTGCCAGCCACCGGACGCGATCGCGGTAGCGGGCGGCGAGATTGAGCGTGAAGGCGTTGTCGGTGGTCTGCTCAACCAGGTCGAGCGTCGCGATATGCTGCGCGGCGAGAACCGCCGCTGCGCTACCTACCGCCTGAAACTCAGAATGGCGCGGGGCCATGTCGATCTCCCATCACCGTCTCGCGACCGGCAACCGCGCCGGTGGTCTGGTGTGGGGACATAGGTAGCGCTACGTTACGTAGCGTGTCAACACGTTTCGTAGCGTTTAATCATCATAGATAGCGTCTGGAAAGAATCCGCTGTCGTCTGCCGGCTCTTCCTGCGCGCGTTGCGGCGGCAGGATCGGCACCTCACCATCGAACGCGATGCGGCACCATGCGGTGTTATGGACGACGCCCTGGAAGACGGCTGCGATCTCCCGCCCCTCACGGATCATGCCGCCGATCCACGACGCCCTCTCGGCGTTTACGTATCCGAGCTGGACACCGCGCACGCTGAAGACAGCGACAGCCCAACGATCGTGCCTGTTGTTCGGCTCGGGGCGCAATTCAACTGCCTCGCCGGGGGCGCACAATTCGGCTTCAAAGCGGCGGGTCGGGCCCTTCCTGTTGGCGTAGGGCAAGCCGACGACGGCGATGGACTGCTGACGCATCAGCGCACCAAAGATTGAAGCTTTTCCCCGAAGGTGACGAGCGTAGCTATGAGCGCAAGCATTCCGCCCGCGACCTTCACGAGATATTCTTTCGTCGGGAGGTGAGAAACCCGCTCCTTAACCACGCCCATGTCCACCTTGATAGTCGACACGTCGGCCTCAAGGCGCTGCACACGGCCGTCCAGGCTATCAAGTCGCTTTTCGACGCTGGTTTGCCATGGATCCATACCTCCAGAAGTAAGTCCCGGGGCATTCGGGGGCAAGGGTGGGATCGCGCCCCCACCAGCGCGCCGAATGAGCTCTTCGAGAAGGGCGCTGGTGTCAGTCATTCTCACCCTTGAACAGCTTGATGATGTCCTGCAGGGCCGCATCGTTTCGTTCGAATGCGGCCCATGCCCGTTCGAACTTTTCCTCGTCCGGAACAGCAACGCTTATCGCAATGCACGAGAGCGAGTGAAGCCGGGTTACTTCCAGTGCTGCGGCGAACTGTGCATGGGTCACAGGAAGGTCGCGATCGTGCGACATCAATGATTCCTGATGGCATGAGCGGCGATAAAGATAGCGCCAATGACCGCGATCGCGAGCCCCGCGTGGAAGATGAGCGCTTGTTCCTGCAACAGGCCCAGATTGAGCGTCCCGCCCCCGGTGCTTTCGATGCCGAGCACCTGGGCCGCGGCATCCTCGCGCGTCGTCGGCATCTTGAGCAGCGCGAAAGCCGAGAGCGCAAAGCCCGCGAGCATCGCAAGGGCACCGATGATCCTCATACTTCCCTCCCCACCCAGCAGACGCGGCTAAAGATGAACATTGCCAGCATCAGTGCCTCTTGATGGAGCCAACGACGCGCCCGTGAATCAGGATGTCCTTCCGGCTCACCTCCTGATCGGGGACGTCCGGGTTGTCGCTCATCACCAGCACCGTGTTAGTGCCGATCGCGCGCAAACGTTTTACGGCACCAAGGCCGAAAATCCAGCAGGCCCATACGCGGTCCTGTGCATTCAAATCGCGCTGGTTGATGTCGACCAACAACAAATCCCGGTCATGTAACGTCGGCTCCATGGATGTGCCGATGCCGTCGACAATACGAAGGCGATCGGGCGGTGTGATCGTCAGCCCTCGCAGAAAGCCGATGTCAAATTGGAACGCCTCTCCCTCGACATAACTATCGTCGAGATCAGTGCCCGGGCCCATTGAATACGAAAGGTCAAGACGAACTACGGGCGCTGTCTCGCCACCATCTGCCGTCTTGATGGAGGGTTGATCCAACGAGACGCGAGACGGAGCTGATGCTGTCGACACGACAACCTTCGGCGTGTCCCCGCCATCGAGCAGCCACTCGGCTGTGACCCCGAGCGCCTTGGCGAACCGCGGGGCCAACTTCGAGAACCCGTTCTGCCCATTCTCATAGGCCCGATAGGTGGTCGGGTTAACGTCGACAACCTTCGCGAATGCCGCCTTGTCGGCGAAGCCCGCCTTTTCGCGGGCCCATGCAAGCCGCTCGTGCGGGGAATCGGGCGCATTTTCCATGCGCAACACGTCGCACGTCGTAACGCTACAAATCATGTTGCTATGTAACGCTACGTTTGATAGCGGTGCTTCGCTATGAACCATGTCGCCATCATCAAGGCGCTCGGAGGCGCCGCATCCGTTGCCGCCGAGCTTCGTGCTCGCGGCCTCATCGTCGCCGACGTGACCGCAAGATCGTGGACGCTGGCCGACCGGTCGATCCCGTCGAAGTATTGGGCTCATTTAGTTGCCGTCGGTAGCGCGAAGGGCGTCGAGGTTAGCTTCGAGCAGCTGGCGCGTGCTGTTGCGGCTCGGCCGATAACGTCAGCCCAGCGCGCGCAGGCGGCCGCATGACCTGTCCGCCCTATTGCCCCAGCTGCGGATTCAATCTGCACGCCGACGAATTGCTGACCGACGGGCCGTTCAGCGTCGACCCGCGCGGCGAGGTGCTGTTCGAGGGACAGCCACTTCGCCTGGCAGGCTCTGCCGCGCGCATACTTCTCGCGTTGCTGCGCGCCGGTGGCCGCACCGTCACACCCGAAGCGCTTCTGTCGCGCGCGCGCGACGGGGAGAGCGCGAACCTGATCTCGGTACATGTCCATCGCATCCGCCGCGTGTTGCGCGCGGCCGGCGCGCCGTGCCCGATCCAAACCGTCCGCGGCCTCGGCTATCGCTGGCACCTCGACCTCCCCGTCGCGGAGGCGGCCGAATGAGCGGCGGCGTCACCTCGAGCACCACGGTGTCGAATGCCGAGACCGGCACCACAATCACGATCAGCGCAACGGTGATCATCGCCGATCCCGCGCCAAGCCGTGCCCGACTGTCGAGCGCGATCGAAGATCTGACGGCCGCGCTGCGCACGCAGGTCCAGCGCGCACGCCTGCGCGGCGATGTCGATACCCCTTCTCATGAGGAGCGTTGTGCATGACGCTGGTCCAGTCCGCCGCTAAATTCCCGCTGCTCGTTTCACGCGAACAAGCGAGGAACGCCATCGGCAACGCACTCCGGCTCTTCGTGGGTCGCGGACGCCGCTACTCGGTCAAGCAGCTGTCGAACGCTACCGGCGTGCCCGACTGGCAGATCAACACCGCTCTAATCGACGGCGGATCGCCGGATAACCGGCCGCTGCCACCCGAGGCGTTGCTCTCGATCACGACGTTTCTCGGCGCCGTCTTCACCAATGAATGGCTGCGCCATACCAATCAGGGCGCGTTCGACCTGCCCGATGGGGAAGAGCCCGACCCGATGAGCGTGGCGGCCGAGGCCGCGGAAGACACCGCGGAAGTGGTGCGTATGGCGGCGGATCAAGCGTGGGACGGCGCGGAGCGGCAGCGCCTGCCGGAGATCGGACGGCGAAAGATCGAGCGCGGCATGATGCTGGTCGCCGCGGGACGTGCGGCATGATCCCGTCTGTCGCCAGCTGGAGGCATTGATGGCGGATCGTGCCGATATGGCCGTCGACATCGAGGCCGAACATATCGCCGCGGGCATCCGTCGCGCGACAGCGCCGATCCCGATCGGCGCGCCGGGCGAATGCGACAATTGCGGCGAGGATATGCCGCGTCTCGTCGACGGCCTGTGCGCGCGTTGCCGGGACGGTCGGATTCCCATGCGTCCGGAGGCTATGCGCCGCGCCGCATCGCGCGAGCCGACGCTCCGCCCGTCCCTCGTGCCCATCTCGGTCAGCGCCCCGCCGGCGGCACGCGAGGCGCCGCGACGCCCTATGGTCGCGTTGCTCGATGGCATCGCGAACCTGCTGGCCGAGCATATCGAGCACGCCGAGCGGCTTGCCGCGGAACGCGATGCGGCGATCGAGCGCGCCGAAACCGCGGAGGCCACGCTCGCCAGTATCAAGGCGGCCCTTGGCCAATGAGCGGCGGCTCGGTCCAGCTGCGCAGCTGTCGCATCGCCCGCCGCGACGGCGCGACGATCGCGACCGCGTGCGTGCTGAGCGGGATCAGCCTGGCGGAGGCGCGCCTCATCGAAGCTGATGACGCGAAGCATCCCCCGCCTCTCGAAGCCTTCGAACCACTCATCCCCGCGCCCACTCAGGCGCCTCACCCGAAGGAAGACGACATGGCACGACCGAAGAAGCAGGAGCATGTGGAGGAGGTCCGCACCCCCGATTATCAACTCGCCGTCCGCATCTGGCGCAACGATATCAAGCCCGCGCTCGCGAAGTCGGGCGAATATGCGCAGGAGCAGTCGACCGCCTACAAGGCGATCAAGAAGAGCGCCAACATCCAGCCGCAGGCCGCGAAGCTGGCGTTCAAGCTGGACGGCATGGAGGAAAGCAAGCGCGACGACTTCCTGCGCTCGCTCAATGGTCTGTTGAAGGCGCTGAATATCTTCATGCCGCTCGACCTCGTCGACGCGGCGGAGGGCAAGGGCACGACCACCGATTCCGTCGTTCCGATGGGGCAGCGGCCGAAGCCGCAGTTGGCGACGGTGCCCAAGGGACCGGCTGGCGATCAGGATCTCGTCGACGCGGCGGACGATCTGCCGCACGCCGCGGAATAACGCTGTGCGCGTCCTCGCCCTCGACCTGTCCAAGCGATCCGCCGGCTGGGCCATGTGGGCCGTTGGCGAGGAGCGTCCCGCGTCCGGCGCATGGGAGCTCGGCAGCGAATATACGAGCCGCCCGGAGACGTTCGTTCGCCTGCATCAGCGCATGTCCGAGCAAACCGCGTTCGGGTTGCCGGATGCCGTGTTCTACGAAGAGCCGATCCAGGCGGTCCAGCTTCAAGGTCACACGAATATCGAGACCTTGAAGCTGGTCGCCGGCCTCGCCGCTCATGCGGAATCGTGGGCGGAGGCGATGGGTTGCCGGATCATCCGCGGCGTCAACCTCGCCACGTGGCGACGTCATTTCCTCGGCAAGATGCCGCGCGCGACGAAGACCGCCGAGTTGAAGGGCTATGCCGTGGAGCGGTGCCGACAGCTCGGTTTGCGGCCGCGCGTCCATGACGAGGCGGAGGCACTCGGCATTCTCGATTATGCGTGTGAAACGCTGTCCATCCTTCCGCCGTGGCGTGCCAACGAGGTGCTCCGCCCGCCGCTGGGGGCGGTCGCATGAGCGCGCCGACCCATTTCATCATCACGACCGGGCGCGTCCCCGGCGCGCGCCTTTCGGCTCCCGGTCACTGGGGAAATCTGCCGTTCCGCGACATCGCCACGGCGGAGGCCGAGGCACGGCGCCTGGGCGGCGCGAGCGCGATCATTCGGAGGATGGCATGTCCCTGAACGTCGTTCCCCTGCCAACCCAAGCGACCGCCGAGGCCGCATGGGATCGCTATGCGGCATTGGTAAAGGAAACGGCGGAAGATCCGTCGTTGCTCCTGAACCGGACGCACGTCGAGGCCACCATCCTCGCACACGAGATTTTTCGTCGAGCTTTCATCGCGCGGGGCGACCAATGAACAGGACCGCTCGCATTCACGACGATCCCATCGCTTATCCAGAGAACCTTCGGCCGGTGGAAGGCGAGATGATGATGCTCGCCATGCTGCTGAACGATAACTCGCGCGTGGACATCGTTGCCGATCTGCTGCGAAGCGATGACTTCTACGAGCCGCTGTTCGGCCGCCTTTATGGACGCATCGTCCAGCTTGTCAGCGCTGGGCAGCAGGCCAACCCCTTTACCGTCAACGCGCTCTTCGCCAACGACCCGGCTTATGCCGAAATGAACGCGCGCGAGATGTTGGTCGACTTGACCGGTACGGAAGCGCGCGCGTCATTGCTGATCCGCGCTGTCGATCAGGCGACCGTCATCGCGGAAGCAGCCGCGCGACGCCGACTTATCAGCGTGACACGCGAGCTGGAGCAGCGCGCCGCAGATGCGGACGTCAGTGTCCCGCAACTCGTCGACGAAACTGACGCTGCCTTGATCGCCGCCACAGAGCGCCGAGATCCGTCGCGTCTGTCCGACTTCAAGTCAGCTATCGGGCTCGCACTGACCCGGATTGAGCGCATCAAGGCGAACGAAGGCAAGGTGGGCGCGACGACGGGGATCGAGGAACTCGACGACCTGGTCGGCGGTTTCGAAGGCGGCCAGCTCGTTATTGTTGGCGGCCGGCCCGGCATGGGAAAAACGGGCTTCGCCTGTTCGGTGTCGAACGGTCTCGCCCGTAACGGCCATGGCGTTTTCTTCCAGTCGCTGGAAATGAAAACGGATGAGCTTTCCACCCGTATGCTATGTGATGTTGCCTGCCGCGCTCCGAGTGATTGGGTGCCTTTCAGCGCGATGGTTAGCGGCCGCACCACAGCGGCGCAGGATGAGACGCTCGCGGCGATCAGCCAGAGCGTATCGAGCTGGCCTGTCGAGATCGACGATCGCAGCGGCGTCAGCATTGCCCGGCTAGCGCTCTCCGCTCGCCGGGTGCGACGCAAAATGCTCGCCCGGAAGCAAACCCTGCGCATCATCATCGTCGATTATCTGCAGTTAATGGCCGGCGAGGACAAGCGCGCCTCAATCTACGAGACGGTCACCGCCATCTCCAAGGGCCTGAAGGAACTGGCCAAGGAATTGAACGTCACCGTCATTGCTTTGGCGCAGCTGAGCCGCGCCGTAGAGCAACGTGATGACAAGCGCCCCATGCTCTCCGACCTGAAAGACAGCGGACAGCTTGAGCAAGACGCCGATGCCGTCATTTTCCTCTATCGGGAGGAATATTACCTCAAGAAGGTCAAACCGAAGCCCGGCAACGAGGAGGCACACGAGCGCGCCCTCGAGGAGGCTCGTGGAAAGATCGTTGTCCACCTTGCCAAGCGCCGCAACGGTGCTGAGGGAAGCGTTACGCTTCGCTACCTCGCCCCTTATCAAGCGATCCGTGGATCGAACTGGGGGCGCCTGTGAGCGAGGCAGGCTACGTCCATATCCACCGTTCGCTGCTAGGCCACCCCGCCTTCCGCAATGACGGTGAGGCGATGGCCTTTGCCTGGATGGTCGTTCGCGCGGCCTGGCGACCCGTTCGCGTGCGATACAAGGGGCAGGCGATCGGGCTCGAACGGGGTCAGCTGGCGGTGTCGGTACGCGATCTCGCGGAGGTTCTGGACCGCCCAAAAGGCTGGGTTGAGCGGCTTTTGACACGTCTCAAATCCGAGACAATGGTGGAGACACGCAGCGGGACAGGCGTGACCATCATAACGATCTGTAATTACAATGATTTTCAGGCCGAACAGGACAGCGGCAGGACAGCGCGCGAGACGACTTGCGGGACAGACGCAGGACAGCGGCAGGACACAGAACAAAGAAGGGAAGAAGTTAAGAAGAAAGAAGTTAAGCAGGAGAGGTCCTTTCCAGAACCCGCGCGCGCGTCCGAACCGCCGCTGACCGTGCTCGAACAGCGATGCCGTTCGCTGGCAAGCACGATTGGCCTGACGCGCCCGCTCGCCGATGCCGATCGGCGGCAGCTTCGACAATGGCTTGATGACGGCCTCGACTTCGATCACCACGTGCTGATCCCGGCGCAATCCGTGACGGCGCGGGAGCATGCTCGCGGCCGAGCGATAAACGGGTTCCGCTATCTCGACCCCGCGATCCGCGAATACGCCGCGGAGTGGCACGCCGAGCGCAGCCGTTACCAGCAGGCGGCCAACGGCTGATGGCCTGGGCAGGCGTCCCCGCGAAGACCTATCGCCCCATGCCGGCCGACTTCCCGGAGGCGTTCGCGCGTGTCGGATGGGAGGGGATCGAGGACGAGATGCGGGCCCACAAGGACACCATCAAGCGATGGATGATCGACCACGGGGAGGAGCAGTTGCAGCAGGCTCGACGAGCGTATCTCGAGGCGAAATATGCCGCGCAGGGAAAGCGGGTCGGTGGGATTCGTCCGGGTCGCAAACTGGGCAAACGGGCCCGGTACGTGATGGGCCGAACGCTCAAGCCGAAGAAAATGCCGAAACAGCCAAGGTTCTGGGACATGGGATTGATCGAAGCCGAGCGCGCCGAGCCGCTGACCGCCCGTGCCCGTATGTTGGCGGGCGCCGCTTCGATCGTGGCGGATGAACCAACCTTGCCGGGGGTGGAGTGATGGGTGTGCTGCCAAACGACAGGCATGAAATCTTCGCGCAGGGCCGGTCTCGCGGGATGACGATCGACGCGGCCTATCAGGCGGCGGGATTCCGGGCGAACGCGAGCAATGCATCACGTCTGAACCGAAATGAACAGATCCAGTCAAGGATCGCCGAATTGCAGGCGCAGGCGGCAGAGGTGGCGAAGATCGATGCCGCATGGGTACTGGCAAAAGCTGCAGTCCTGCACGAAAAAGCCATGGACGCCGGAGCATTCAGCGCCGCGAAGGGTGCGCTCGACCTGATCGGCAAGCATGTCGAGGTGCAGGCGTTCCGTGAGCAGGTTCAGCACAGCGGCATGGTCGAATATCGAAACCTTTCCGACGACGAGATCGACGCGCGCATCGCTGCGCTGATGGCCAATGCTGAACGTCCAACCGCCCATTGATCGTCGTGAACTGCTGGCGCTGCTGGAGGAGCGCGCCCGCCGCGAAGAGCGGCGCGCGCTTGAGAGTGAGCGCCAGCGCCGCATCGAAAATGCGGAGAGCATCCGCCAGCGATGCCGGTCGCTGACCGGTTTCGTGCGCGAGGCTTGGCATGTGCTGGAGCCCGCCAACGCCTACGTGCACGGCTGGCACGTCGAGGCGATCTGCGACCACCTGGAGGCGATCACCTCGGGCCAGATCAACCGGCTGCTTATCAACGTGCCGCCGGGCACCATGAAGTCGCTCCTGTCGGGCGTGTTCTGGCCGGCGTGGGAGTGGGGACCGATGGGCCGCCCCGCCACCCGCATCATCGGCTCGAGCTATTCCGAGGACTATGCCAAGCGCGACAACCGCCGCATGCGCGACCTCGTCACGTCGGAATGGTATCAGTCGCTGTGGCCGACCGAGCTGGTGCGCGCGGGTGAGATGGCGTTCAGCAACACCGCGACCGGCTTCCGTCAGGGCATCCCGTTCTCTCGCCTGACCGGCGGCCGCGGCGATCGCGTCATCATCGACGATCCACACAGCGTCGACGGCGCGGAGAGCGAAGCGGAGCGCGGCGCGACCGTTCGCACCTTCCGCGAATCGGTCCCGACACGCCTGAACGATCCCGCGCGATCCGCCATCGTAGTCATCATGCAGCGGCTGCACGAGCAAGACGTCAGCGGCACGATCCTGTCGCTGAAGCTCGGCTACGAGCATCTGATGCTGCCGATGGAATTCGAGCCGGAGCGGCGGTGCGTCACGTCGATCGGCTTCGAGGATCCCCGCGCCTACGACGGCGAGTTGCTGTTCCCGGAGCGTTTCCCCCGCGAGGTAGTCGAGCGCGACAAGGTGCCGATGGGTGCATATGCCGTCGCCGGTCAGTTCCAGCAGCGTCCCGCGCCGCGATCGGGCGGCATGTTCCAGCGCGGCGACTTCGAGATCGTCGACGCCCTCCCCGCCGCCAGCCACGACTCCGCGGGATGGCTTACCCTGCTGTTTGCTGCTTTGAT
>NZ_JBELIE010000224.1:0-3918 GCF_042091075.1 Sphingomonas sp.
TACCACGTCGAGATCGCCGCCGATGTAGAAGATCGATCCTCGCGTCACCTGCGGCAGCGCGCCGAGGTCGATCGTGCAATTCGCGACCACGCACACGGCACGCAGCGGCGTTTCGATCGGCACATAGGTCTTGAACAGGGGATCGTTGCGCGAAAAGAGCAGCGTCGCTGTTGCCGCCCCTTGCGAATGGCCCGCCAGGCCGATCTTGGCGGCATCGACCTTGTCGAAAAAGACGCTCTGCGGATCGCGCGACAGGCCGAGCAGATAGTGCGCCGTGTCCCTCACCGTGTCGCCCTGCCCGGTCCCGCCGTCGCGCGATCGGATGACGATGAATCCCCAACTGGCGAGGTGCCGGAGGAAATAGGCGTTTTTGTCCGCCGCTACGCTGTCGGCCGTCCCGTTGGCGAAGACGATCACGGGGTGGCGGAAGCCGTCCGCCTGCCCCTTCAGCGGGTTGGAGCCGAGGTCGGAAGGATACCAGATGTCGCAGACATGGCCTTCGCGGTCGCACGGACCGCCCGAGACGCTGGTCGTGGTCGCCCACGGCCCCTCGACGGCGTAGCGCCGCTCGATCGGCCCCTTCGCCTGATAGGTCGCGGCCGTCGCCGACTGGGTCAGCAGCATCGCACTCAACGCACACCATAGCGCCCAACGCATCGTCCCGTCTCCTCGTCAGATGGTCATCCTCTCGCGGCAGTCTCTTGGGACCGCTCGTGTCATGTCGTCAGCCAACCGTGCGTGCCGAGCCAGGTCAGCAGGGCCTGGGTCCAGCCGGAGCTGGTCGTGCCCGACTTGCCGTCAAAGCCGAAGCCGTGGCCGCCATGTTCGTAGACGTGGAGCTCGACCGGCCGCCCGGCACGGCGCCAGCTGTCGGGCAGGCCATATCCCTGCTTGCCGAACAGCTCGTCATCGCTCGCCACGGCGACGAACAGCGGCGGCGCGGCCGGAGCGACGGTGGTCGGCGCCATCGATGGATAGATGGCGGCGAACAGGTCCGGCATCGTGCCCGGTGCCGCCGTCTTCACCAGATCGACGCCCATGATCGCACCTGCTGAAAAGCCCACATAGGCGACGCTTTTGGGGTCGACGCCCCATTGCGCGGCGCGAGCGCGCACCAGCCGCATCGCCGCCTGTGCATCGACAAGCGCCGGCGCGGGTGCGGGAATGTCCGCGCCCCCTTTCGCGCCCGCCACCGCGGCGGCGGCGAAGCGCGCCAGCGCCGCCTGCTTAAACGCGTTCATCGGCGCGGGCGTCGGATCGAGGCGGTATTTCAGGACGAAGGCGGCTATCCCGTGATCGGCGAACCAGCGCGCGGGCTTCATCGCCTCCGCCTCCATCGATTCCATCACGAAACCACCGCCGGGTGCGATGACGACGGCAGCGCCCGTCGCCTTGTCCTTGGCGGGCAGCACGGGCAGCAGCGTCGCGGTCGACACGTTGCGCACGGTGGGACGGCCGGCAAGCGTGAACCAGCTTTCCGGCGGCATGCCCGGCACGCCGCCAGTGCCGAGTGGGATAGCCCCCGACTGCGCCGGCGTCGCCATCGATTCGACCGGAATGCCCTGGCCCGAGGCGGACATAGGGGTAGCAAGCGCGATCAGGGCGCCGAGGATACGGATACGCGACATCGGACGATCCTTTGCTGTGAGTGTCAGCGCCATTGGCGCGCCGGCAGGGTAACGGTGACGACCGGGCCAAGATCGGTGGCAGACCGGCCGAGCGCGAAGCCATAGGCACCCGCCGGCATCGTCCAGCGGCCGTTCCGGCTGTCGGCGAGAAGACGCGGGTCGATCGGAATGGTCGCAGTGGCGGCTCCGCCGGGCTGCACCGCCACCTTGGCAAATCCGGCAAGGCGCAGGGTGCGCCCGGCTGGCGTCGAGACCAGATAAAGCTGCGCGACCTCACTCCCCGCGCGAGCGCCCGTGTTGCGGATCGTGGCAGCCGCGCGCGGACTGGAGCCGCCCATCACCTTCAGCGTGCTATGGTCGAACGTCGTGTAGCTGAGGCCGAACCCGAACGGGAATAGCGGGGTCATCCCCTTACGCGCGAACCAACGGTAGCCGACATCCGCACCCTCGACGTCGTAATCGATCGGATAGCTCTTGCCTGCTGCCAGCCCGGCAGCGAAATCGCGGTCGATCATGCCGACATAGGGCAGCGCCGGCCGCGGCAGTTGCGCGACCGAGGCGGGGAACGTCACCGGCAACCGCCCCGACGGGTTCACATCGCCGAACAGCGTTGCCGCGATGGCGTCGCCGCCTTTCGCGCCGCCATACCAAGCCTCCAGCACCGCAGCCGTCTGATCGAGCCACGGCATCAGCACCGGGCCGCCGGTTTCGAGCACGACGATCGTCTTGGGATTGGCCGCCGCCACCGCGGCGATCGTCGCATCCTGGCCGCCGGGCAGCGACAGGTCGGGCACGTCCGCGCCCTCTGCCATCCACTGCGTTGCGAAGACGATCGCGACATCGGCATGCGCGGCGGCGGCCGCCGCCTCGGCTGGGTAGCGGCCGTCGACGAACGTCACCTTTGCGTTGGGCGCCAGCGCCCGGATTGCGGCGAGCGGCGCGGTGCCGTGGAACGTCTGGTTGTTGTACTTGGCGAGCGGCCCCTCGCCGCCCATCGGCAGCGACACCGCGGGCCCGCCGACCGGCTGCACCTGCGTCGATCCGCCGCCCGACAGCACGCCGGCATCGGCATAGCCGCCGATCACCACGATCGACGCGACATCCTTCGACAGCGGCATCAGCGCGTCGCGGTTGCGCAGCAGCACGATCCCCTCATCCTCGACCGCACGGGCGACAGCCGCGTTGGCGGCGAAGTCGATCGCCCCCCTCACCGGCGGATGCGCATCCAGCCCGACCGCATAGATCGACCGCAGGATGCGCCGGTTCATGTCGGCGACGCGCGCGGCATAGGCCGGATCGCGCGCCGCCGCCGCGGCTAGCGGCGTGCCGAAGAACACCTGCTTGTCGATTTGCGCACCCGATTGCTGGTCGAGCCCGGCCAGCGCGTAATCGACCGCGCCGACCGCACCCCAGTCGGACATTACGAAGCCGGGATAGCGCCAGTCCTGCTTCAGCACCCGGTTGAGCAGATAATCGCTGCCGCATGCCGGCGCCCCGTTGACGCGGTTGTAGGCGCACATCACCGCACCGGGCCGCCCCTGGTCGATCGCGATCTCGAAGGCGAGCAGGTCGCTCATGCGGAAGGCGTCGTCGGTGATCCGGCCATCGACCGCATGCCGGCCCGTCTCCTGCGCGTTGAGCGCGAAATGCTTGACCGTCGACAGGACGTGCTGCGATTGGACGCCGTCGATCGCCGCACCGCCCACCATGCCCGAATGCAGCGGATCCTCACCGAAATATTCGAACGTCCGCCCGTTGCGCGGGTCGCGCATCAGGTTGATGCCCCCGCCCAGCAGCACGTTGAAGCCCTTGGCCCGCGCCTCGCCTGCAATCATCGCGCCACCGCGACGGATCAGGTCCGGGTTCCAGGTCGACCCCATCGCCGTCGCCGAAGGCAGCGCGGTCGCGCCGTCTTTGCGCAGCCCGGCGATATACGACACGCCCAGGCTGGCGTCCGTTTCGATCAGCGCCGGAACGTTCAACCGGGGGATGCCGCTGACATAGCCCGCACCCAGCACGGCCTCGGCGGGTATCGTCACGTTCGGGATCAGCGGGATCGCCCACAGACCATGGGTCAGCACCGTCCGTTCGTCCGTTTGCATCCGTCGTTCGGTGTCCGTGGCACGCCTCTCGGCGGACGCTGCCTCGATCCGCGGTGGCGCCGTTTGCGCTCCGATTGAGCCGGCCGAGCAGAGCAGGACGGCGCAGGCCACAGCGCGTCGGTGCCGAAATGTCATCACATCCTCCCAGATGATGCGCAACTTACATACGAGCTTGACAGTATGTTTTG
>NZ_JBELIE010000048.1:0-20555 GCF_042091075.1 Sphingomonas sp.
TTCTACCGAGGAGAGGAAGCGCGCGGACGGCGATCAGCCCCGCCAAGGCAGGGTCCGGTTAGCCGGGGGTATGGGGGGTGTCAACCGTTGCGGGGGCACGGCCTGTCCCGGCGCTGGTCCGGCCTCACCGGCGTCGCGCCGCACCGTGCCTGCCCGCGCCGGGGCAGGCCCCTTACCTTACACGCAGCGCGAATCGCGTACCGGCGCCCCGCTGCCACGGGTCTGCCAGCTGCCGTCCGGCGCCTTATACTTTTCGCCCGCGCGGGTCTGCGCGATCAGGTTGCAGCCGCTGGTGAAAGCCAGTTGCTCCACCGTCGCACCGCTCGCCTGCGCCTTTTGCGTATAGGCCGCCTTGCGCTGGATATTGATATCGCTGACCAGCGCGCGCAGTTCGGCATTGCCGGCACCGACGACGCCAAGATAGCCGTCCGGCTGTTCACCGACCTGCCCCGCCGCGCGGGCGGCGGCATAGGCCGGGTCGCGCTGCGCCAGCGCCGCGGATGACAGGCCGCCCAGCGCAGCCGCGCCGGCGATCAGAAGAAAAGCCTTGTTGGTCATCGCCTAAAAGATCCCCGGATTCTGTTTGATGAGCGATTTCGCCTCGTTATCGAGCCGATAGACCACCTCCTGGGTCACGTTGATGTTGAGGTTGATCTGGATCGGCTTGTCAGGTGCGGAAATGTTCACGCACCCGCCCGCGATCAAGGGCATCCCCAGCAGCATTGTCAGGCCGATCCGCTTCGCCGTCACGCTTACCTTCTGCAATCCCGTTTCGGTCATGGCACATTCTCGCTTGCGGGGGGCTGAACGCCGCCCTGTTGTTGCGTCTTGCGGTTCTGCTCGTCGATCAGCGGCTGCAGGTTGCGTGCCACCAGCCGCTGCGGATCGTAGAAGCTGGCGGCCGAATCGATCAGCCCGCGGAACGGCGCGCGGATCGTGATGTTGAACACGATCGGCAGGCGCGTCAGCCGCCGCAGCAGGAAGTTGCTTTTGGCCCCTGTCCCCTGGCGGATGCCGGTAAACCGCACCCCCGTCACCATCTCGCCGGCCAGCGGGCCATTCATCTCCACCTCAAGCTGGCGATAGGTTAGAGAACGCAGCGACTGGAACGCCAGATTGCCCCAGAAGCCGAGATCCTTCTCGGTCAATTCGCCCAGATAGGCGATCCCCCCGCCACCGGCGCGCGCGGTCAGCCGACCGCCCTGGATCCGCCCGCCATCGGCATCGAACACCATCGGCAGCACGCCATCGAACACGCCGGTCGCGCTCAGATTCTTGAAATCGAACTGTTGCAGGAATTTGCCCGCGTCCATGCCATCGACCCGGAATGTCATCCGCCGCACCTGCTGCGATGAGAAATCAAGCAAGGTCGGCTCCAGCGTCAACGTCCCGCCGGCGAACGGCCATGTGCCGCTATCCACCTTCACCCGGGTATCGCGCAGCGTTTGATAGACGATACGCCCGTCGGTAACCGGCACCCCGGGGTTGATCGACGCCACCGTCGCCACCTGGCCGGGCGCGCTTTCCAGCGCCAGCAGGTCGGTGAAACGGATCGTGCCCGCGATGCCCTTCACCGGGCCGAACGCCGCCGCCAGATCGATGCCGGAGGTGGTGAACGTGCCGCTGCTCGTCACGTCCTGCGCGTTCCAGCGGATCTCGCCCGTGCCGTTGATCGCGCCGTGCACGTCGGCGATGACGCCGAAGGTCAGCCGCGTCAGCAACTCGGGCTGGAGTCGTTCGGTAAAGGTGATACCGGGCACATTCAGCGCCGCCGCGCCCGCCCCGGTTGATAGCTGGTGACCGATCGTGACCTCGGCGACCTTCACCCCCGTGGTCGGCTCGATCAGCGTGCCACTCGCCTCGATATGGTCGCCGCGGAGCATCAGCGCCACCGAACGCGCCTCCATCGGCTCGAAACGGGCGGTCTGTTCGGCATCGCGAACCTGCATCGCGCCATTGACGGCCAGCCCACCCGCCCCGGTGAAGCGCCATGTGCCTTGCCCCGCGCTCATCACCAGCGGCACGTTGGCGATCTGACCACCCAGGCCGGTAAATCGGCCGACCACGCCCCCGGTGGTCAGGCGACCGTCGATCGATCCGGCGGACAAGCGCGTGGCGCGCGCGGCCGGCCCGAGCGTCGCGTCGACATCGCGCAGCGCGAAACCCTGATCGTTCAGCCGCAGCGTCGCGCCGCCGGTGGTGACGCGCAGCGGGGTACGGCCGATCGCGCCATGCATCGCGGTGGCGCTCACCCGCGCCCCGCCGGACAGCCGCCCGCCAGCGACCTCAACCAGCGCTGCCCCCGTCGGGCATAACGTCAGTCGTGCGGGATCGAGACGCAGCGACGATAGCACCAACCGATCGAGCGAGACCGGCGTACAGCCGGGATTGAGCGTCACGCCACGCCGAGACCAGCGCGCGGCCAGCGGAACCGTCAGGCGTTCGACGCGCCCGCCAGCGAGCGGGCCGCTCACGATCGCCTGTGTCGACGCCTGTCCGCTCCCATCGGGGGCGAGCGTGAAGCGCACCGGCGTCACCGTGAGCGCCGCGCCGGGCACCGCATAGGGCGCGATCCGGGCGATGCCGGTCAGTGCGCCGCCCGCGTCCCGCCCAAGCTGCGCATCGACCGTGGGAAGACCGCCGCCGGCGACCGCAACGTGCTGCCCGAGCGTCACCGCTCCCCAACGGGCCGGCGCGCCGTCGACCGTCACGCGCGCACCGCTGCGCGATGCCAATGCCAGGGTCGGCAGCGTGATCGTTCCGTTGTCGATGGTCAGGCGCGCGCGCGCCGTCATGTCCCGCCCCGCCGACAAGCCGGCGGCGACCGCCTGCCTGACCAGCGGCGCGATCGGGGCACCATCGGCGGCGTGGGCATAAGCCCCCAGCCAGCCCCGCGCTGCGCGGTCGATCGCGATGCCTTGTCCGACCACGTCGCCGGTAAAGACGGTCTTGCCGCCGCCGACCGCATATCGCCCGGCCATCGTCGCCCGAGCCGCGCCGACACCGGGCGCGGTCACCCCGCCCGCGCTCAGCCGAGCGGAACCGCCGGTACGGGTGCGATCGCCGGCGAAGGTCACGTCCCCCGCAACCCGCGTCAGCCGTACCCCGTTCGTGGTGAGCATGCCGACCCGCATATCATCGAAGACACCCGACCAGCGCCGGAACGAACGATCGAGCGAGGCGCTCGCAGTCATCGCGATCGATCGCGCGGCGACCGCCTCGGGGCACGTCGCCGCCCCCGCCGACACCGGCCCGGACAGATGCGGTGCCCCGTCGCGGATCGCGATCGCGACCACTCCCTCGACATCCGCCACCCGGCAGGCCTGCACCGTCAGGCGCGGCGCCACCACCGCGACGCTACCGCGGAAACCGTCGTTCAGCGCGCCGCTGCCGGCGATGCGCACCCCGACCAACCCCTGCGGGGTTTCCAGGCGGATGCGCGCGTCGGCAATGTCGACCTGGAGCGCCGGCAGCGAGAACGGCCCCGCGCCGGTCGATTGCGGGATCAGCCGATCGATCGGCCCCAGCGACAGCACACCATTCACCAGCCGGGCACGCCCGCGCACATGGCCGGCACGCACGCCGATCAGGCGGGGGCCGGACAGACCCACATCGGTTTCGGTCTCGATCCAGTCGGCCACCCAGTCCGGGCGGCGGGGATCGCCGACGACCACATCGGTCAACCGCTGTCGCCCCAGTCCCAGGTCGGTGATGTGATAACGCGCCGTCACCCCACGCGCCGCCAGTTCGCGATCGATGACGCTGGTGGCGATCGGCACGCGCGACAGCCACAACCCCGCCCCGGCGGCAAGCCCCAGGATCGAACCGGCGACGACCACGCGACGGACGCGGTGATGGCGCACCGGCTCTCCCTCTGCCGTCACGCGGGCCGATCCGGTGATACGCTTGCCCGTCATGCCCCGCCCGCTACTCCGGTCCCTTGCATAGCCGCCCGCTTTGGGGCCACGCAATTGCCTGAAACGTCGGCGCGCCCTAGCGTTCCCGCATGCTGGACACCGATACGCCGGTCATCGATGCGACGGGGCACCGCGAGCGGCTACGCGCGCGACTGTTCGACGATCCGGAAGGGCTGCACGATCATGAGTTGATCGAGTATCTACTGGCGGTGGCGTTGCCCCGGATCGATACCAAGGCGATTGCGAAGCGCCTGATCGCCGAGTTCGGCAGCTTCGGGCGGGTGCTGGCCGCCGAACCCACGGCATTGCGGCGGGTGAAGGGCATGGGAGACGTCAGCGCCGCAGCGATCAAGATCGCGCAGGCCGCCGCGATCCGGCTGGCGCGCGCGGAAGCGCGCGCCGCGCCCGTATTGTCCAACTGGCAGGCGCTGAGCGATTATCTCCAGGCACGGCTGGCGCATGAGAATGTCGAGGAATTCCGGCTCCTCCACCTCGACACGCGCAACATGCTGGTCCTCGATGAAGCGCTCTCGCGCGGGACGATCGACCAGACCGCGGTGCACGTCCGCGAGGTGATCAAGCGCGCGCTGGAAGTGGGTTCGGCCGCGTTGATCCTCGTCCACAATCATCCCTCCGGCGATCCGTCGCCCAGCCGCGCCGATATCGACATCACGCAAACGATCATCGCGGCGGCCAAACCGCTCGGGATCAGCGTGCACGATCATATTATCGTCGGCGCATCGGGCCAGGTCAGCCTGCGATCGAAGGGGCTGCTTTGACGCGCCGCTGCCGGGATCGGTAACCTCGCTCGATCGTGCCTCGCCCGATCGAGCGGAAGTTTCGCACCCACCGGATTTGCCCCGCCTGTCCAGCGCTGCTAACGGCCCGCCGTCCGCCCCCGCCCTCAGGTAATTGCCATGATCCCCCGCTATGCCCGCCCCGAGATGACCGCGATTTGGACGCCGGAGGCGCGCTATCGCATCTGGTTCGAGATCGAGGCGCATGCCACAGACGCGCTGGCGGATCTGGGCGTCGTGCCGAAAAGCGCGGCAGAATCGCTGTGGCGCTGGTGGGCGACCGATCCGGCGATCGACGTGGCCGCGATCGACGCGATCGAGGCAGTCACCAAGCACGACGTGATCGCTTTCCTGACCTGGGTTGCCGAGCAGGTGGGCGACGACGCGCGTTTCATGCACCAGGGCATGACCTCGTCCGACGTGCTCGATACGACGCTGTCGGTGCAGCTGGCGCGCGCCGCGGACCTGCTGATCGCGGATATCGATACGCTGCTGGCGGTGCTGGAGCGGCGCGCGAGGGAGCATAAGCTGACCCCGACGATCGGGCGAAGCCACGGTATTCACGCCGAACCCGTCACCTTCGGACTGAAGCTGGCGCAGGCGCATGCCGAATTCCGTCGCCACCGCACGCGGCTGCTGGCGGCGCGCGAGGATATCGCCACCTGCGCCGTCTCTGGCGCGGTCGGCACCTTCGCCAATGTCGATCCGCGGGTGGAGGCGCATGTCGCCGCCAAGCTGGGGCTGTCGATCGAGCCGGTCTCGACACAGGTCATTCCGCGCGATCGCCATGCGATGTTCTTCGCGACGCTGGGTGTGATCGCCGGTTCGGTCGAGCGGGTCGCGACCGAGGTGCGCCATCTGCAACGCACCGAAGTGCTGGAGGCGGAGGAATATTTCTCGCCCGGCCAGAAAGGCTCGTCGGCGATGCCGCACAAGCGCAATCCGGTGCTGACCGAGAATCTGACCGGCCTGGCGCGCATGGTGCGCGGCTATGTCACCCCGGCGCTGGAAAATGTCGCGCTGTGGCATGAGCGCGACATCAGCCATTCGTCGGTGGAACGTTACATCGGCCCCGACGCGACGATCACGCTCGATTTCGCGCTCGCCCGGCTGACCGGGGTGGTCGACAAACTGCTGGTCTATCCGGAGCGGATGCAGAAGAACCTCGATCGCATGGGCGGGCTGGTCCATTCGCAGCGCGTCCTGTTGGCGCTGACGCAAGCCGGGGTCAGCCGCGAGGACGCCTATCGCCTCGTCCAGCGCAACGCGATGAAGGTGTGGGAGTCGGACGGCCAGCTGTCGTTGCAGGAATTGTTGAAGGCCGACCCCGAGGTCACTGCCGCGCTGTCGGCGGCGGAAATCGATGACAAGTTCGATCTCGGCTATCATTTCAAGCACGTCGATACGATCTTCGACCGGGTGTTCGGCTAGGGCGGCCGGGGCGGCGCATCAGGGCGCGGCCGCGGAGGAAACTACGGTAGCGTACTGCCGTCACGATACCGGCCGCCGGTTGCACTTTCTGCAATCATGGTTGTCGCGCACGATTATTGCGCAGACGGGCAATTTTCATCACATGCCTCCGTACCGGACCTTTCCGGCACTGGAGGCACCAATATGCGCATGTTCGAGAATGCGGCCAGCACCGCGCTGGCGATCGCAGCTCAGGCGCTGGTGATCGGCGTGGTCTTCACCACGCTGTAATGCATCGGCCCACCGCCCCTTTCGGGGGGCGGTAGAGCCCGAAGGCGCATTCCCCTCCGCCATCTCCGGTGCGAGAAGGCGGCATGACCCATATTCTAGGCGCGATCCTCGCGGGCGGGCGCGCGACACGTTTCGGCGGCGACAAGGCACTGGCGCGCTGGCACGCGGCGACGCTGCTCGATCATGCGCTGGCCTCGCTTCGCCCGCACGTCGCCGCGCTGATCGCGGTCGGGCGCCGTCACGCACCAGTCGCGACGACCCCGGACCTACCCGCCGCCGACCTGGGGCCGCTCGGGGGTATCGCCGGCGCGCTCGGCTACGCTCGCGATCACGGTTTTGACGCGGTGTTGACCGGCGCATGCGATACGCCACTCGTGCCGGCGGCACTGATCGAGGCGCTGCTGTCCACCGAAAGTGGCTATGCGGCGGAAGCGCCGGTGATCGGTATATGGCCGGTCGCGCTGGCCGACCCGTTGCTCGCGCATCTCGCGGGGGACGGCGACCGCTCGATCCGTCGCTGGGCGGCAATGGCGGGGGTGCCGGCGCTGTTACCCGGGGTGACGGTGGCCAACGTCAACACACCCGAGGATCTGGCACGGCTGGCGCTGCCGCCCAACGGCGAATCGACTTCCGGCCCCTAACCCTGGCTCACACCGCGATGACGGTGACCCGGATCGTCATTTCCGCTCCCACGCCTTTTGCCCGCCGATCCAGGTTTCCAGTACGCGCGTCTGGCGCAATGCCATCGGGTCCGCCGCGAGCGGATCGCGGTCGACGACGATGAAGTCGGCACGCTGCCCGGGGGCGAGAATGCCGAAACGATCCTCCGCGAAACCCGCATAGGCCGCGCCGCCGGTGAAGCCCCACCACGCCTGTTCGCGCGTCACCGCTTCCTCTGGCCGCCAGCCGCCGACCGGCTCGCCCCGCTCGTCGGTGCGCGTATAGGCGGCCGCCCAGCCGTTCCACGGATCGGGGCGTTCCACCGGAAAGTCCGATCCGAACGCCAGTTTCGCCCCGTTGGCGAGCAGCGACTTCCACGCATAGGCGCCCGCCAGCCGCGCCTCACCCAGCCGCGCCTCCGCCATCAGCCGGTCGCTGGTGGCGTGGGTCGGCTGCACCGAGGCGATGATGCCATATTGGCCGAATGCCTTCATGTCGGCGGGATCGAGGACCTGCGCATGCTCGATCCGCCAGCGCCGGTCACCCTTGTAGGTGACCGCCATTTCCGCAATCGCGTCGATCGCCTGCTGGTTCGCGCGGTCGCCGATCGCATGCACCGCCACCTGATAGCCGTCCATCGATGCGCGGCTCATCAGGTTCTGCAACTGGTCGTCGCTCAGGAAGCCCAGCCCGCGCTGCCCCGGCGCATCGGCATAAGGCGCCTTCAGCCACGCCCCGCGCGACCCCAGCGCGCCATCGGCATACAGCTTCACCCCTTCGAGCCGCAGCCGGTCGTCATACAGCCATGGCGTCGGCCCGGTGCCGCCGATCGCGACCGTATTATCGATCCCGGCGCCATAAGCCATGATGCGCACCCGCAGCGCGCCGGTGTCGCCCATCCGGCGATAGGTCATCCAGTCGTCGATCGTGGTGCCCATGTCGGCGACCGCGGTAACGCCATAGCCGAGCAGGATCTGCTGCGCCTTCAGGAAGGCGGCGGTACGATCCTTCGGGCTCACCTTCGGCAAGGATTTTTCGATCAGCGACGTTGCGGCGTCCACCAGTACGCCGAGCGGCTTCTCGATCCGCCCGCCCGCCGGCGCGGTCGTCGCGGCGGTGATATTGGCCGCCTTCAGCGCCGCGCTATTGGCCCAGCCGGCATGGCCGTCGGCGCGCTCCATCCACACCGGGCGGTCCGCCACCACGGTATCGAGATCGGCGGCGGTGGGGAAACGCCCCAGCTTCCACACCTCCTGATTCCAGCCTCGCCCGATGATCCACGGCCGCTCCGGATTGGCGCGGGCATATTCGGCGATTTTCGCCTTGGCCTCGTCCAGCGAGCGCGTCGTCGACAGATCGAGCGTCAACGCCGCAATCCCCTGCCCGATGACATGGCCGTGCGCGTCGATCATCCCAGGCAGCACCACCCGCCCCTTCATGTCGGCGCGCCAGTCGTAGCGAGGTCCGGGGTTTTTCTTGGTGCGCTTCGGCGGCTGCTCGCCGACCGGGACCAGCCGGACGATCTTGCCGTCCTTGTCGATCACCATCGCCTGGAATCGCACGACGCGCTGTTGCCGGTCGAGCGTCATCCCCGTGACATTGTCGATCAGCGCGTCCGCACCCGCCATCGTCGGTAGCGAAGACAGCAGCGCGATAGCAGCGACACGGCGAAGCTCTTGGGTCATCGACATTATCCCGCCATATGTAAGTGTCTCGGCTTTGGCGATAGCAGGAAGGAGTGGCGATGACGTGGATGCGCTGGACGATCGCGGCGATGGCGGCCCTGCCAGCCATCCCCGCATCGGCGATCACAGGCGCCGCGGCGCCCTTCGACTTCAGCTACAGCTACCCGCCCGCCGCCGCGCGGATCGCGCCGCTGCGCGCCTGGCTGGAGCGCGACAAGGCGACGCTGCGCACCGACACCGCCCGCGACGCGACCGATGCCGAGCGTGATGCGCGCACCAGCGGCTTTCCGTATCGCCGCTATGAGACGCAGAAGATCTGGAAGCTGGTCACCGAGACGCCGCGCTTCGTCAGCCTGTCGGGCCTGATGTATGCCTATACCGGGGGCGCGCACGGCATGTCGGGATCGCTGTCGCTGCTGTGGGACAAGAAGGCCGGCCAGCGGCTGTCGCCGACCGATCTGTTCCGCTCGCCCGCCGCGATCGAGGCCGCGCTCGGCGCCCGGTTCTGCGCCGCGCTGAATGTGGAGCGGGCAAAGCGGCGCGGCGCCCCCGTGCCGGATGACGGCGACGAATTCGATGCCTGCCCCAAGATGAAGGACGTAAGCCTGTTGCTCGGCTCGTCGAACCGGCGGCGCTTCGATCGCATCGGCCTGATCGCCGATCCCTATGTCGCCGGCCCCTATGCGGAGGGGCAGTATGAGATCACCCTGCCCGTCACGCCGGCGGTGATCGCCGCGGTAAAGCCGGCCTATCGCGAGACGTTCGAGGCGCGCTAGCGTCAGTCGCCATCGGGCCGGGGCGGAACGGGTCGGGGCGACCTATTCCTCCCCGCCCCCCGCGCCTTATGCCGCGGGTGTTCCTATCGCGACCGCGATCCGCTAGGCGCGTGCGATGGCTACCCAGCTCGCACCCGCCCCTGCCCTGCCCGTATCGATCGAGGACGTGCACACCGCGCACCGTCGGATCGCCGATTCGATCGTCCGCACGCCCACGCTGATCAGCCGCACGCTGTCCCAGATGACCGGGGCGACAGTGTATCTGAAGTTCGAGAACCTGCAGTTCACCGCCGCGTATAAGGAACGCGGCGCGCTCAACACGCTGCTGCAGCTCTCGGACGAGGCGCGCCGCAAGGGCGTGATCGCGGCGTCGGCGGGCAATCACGCGCAGGGGTTGGCGTATCATGCCAATCGCCTGGGGGTACCCGCGACGATCGTCATGCCGCGCAACACGCCGATCGTGAAAGTGGTGCAGACCCAGGGGCATGGCGCCGACGTCATCCTCGAAGGCGATACGTTCGACGCCGCCTATGCCCATGCGCGGCTGCTGGAGGCCGAGCGCGGCTTTTCCTTCGTCCACCCCTTCGACGATCCCCGGATCATCGCCGGGCAGGGCACCGTCGCGGTCGAGATGCTGGAGGATGCGCCCGATATCGATACCTTGGTGGTGCCGATCGGCGGCGGCGGCCTGATCAGCGGGATGGCCACGGTCGCGCGGGCGGCGGCGCGCCCGCTGCAGGGAGTCGGCGGAGATGCCGAGTGGTATCCCTCGAAGGTCACCCGCCGGAACGGCACCCACAATCCCCGGGCCGGCGATACGCTGGCGGAGGGGATCGCGGTCAAGGAGCCCGGCGGCATCACCTCCGAGATGGTGCGTGCGCTTGTCGACGACATCGTCCTGGTGTCCGAACGCTCACTGGAAGAAGCGGTCAGCCTGTTGTTGCAGATCGAGAAGACCGTGGTCGAGGGCGCCGGGGCGGCAGGGCTCGCCGCGCTGCTCGCGCATCGCGATCGTTTCCAGGGGCGGACAGTCGGCGTGGTATTGTGCGGCGGCAATATCGACACCCGCCTGCTCGCCAACGTGCTGCTGCGCGATCTGGCCCGCTCGGGGCGTCTCGCGCGGTTGCGGCTGCGATTGCAGGATCAGCCGGGCGCGCTTTTCAACGTGGCGCGCATTTTCGATCAGGAGCGCGTCAATATCATCGAGGTCTATCACCAGCGCGTCTTCACCACCCTGCCCGCCAAGGGGCTGATTACCGACATCGAATGTGAGACGCGCGATCGCGCGCATCTCGACCAGCTGGTCGCGGCGCTTCGCGCGGCCGGCTTCGACGTGCGTCCTGTCGAACACGCCTGAGACGATCGGCATTCGCTTCGCGGGAGCCCCGATTCGCCGCACAGCCGGGTGAATGCCGGTTCGGCGGCCGCGGGGCGAGTCGTGGCGAACCGATCAGGCCCGGCCGACATGGCGAAGACCCGCCGATCGACGTGAACCTGCATCGAAACGGGGCGATTCCGCCGTCCGCTGCCGATAGGACACGATTTTCATCGTTAACCGGCTTTTCACGATGCCTTTGTCGGCCAATATGCAGCGAAGACGGCGCAGTGGTTGCGCCGCGTGACAGGGGATGCCGGCGGTGACAGCGCCTTTCCGTTTTCCGCGCTTCTTCGTCACCAGCCCACAGCCTTGCCCGTATCTGCCCGGGCGGCAGGAGCGGAAGGTCTTCACCGAATTGTCGGGGCCGAACGCCGCCGAACTGAACGACGCGCTGGGCCGGATCGGATTTCGCCGCAGCCAGTCGGTCGCCTATCGCCCCAGTTGCGCCGGCTGCGCCGCGTGCGTGTCGGTGCGCGTCGTCACACACGAATTCCGTGCCAACGCCACCCAGCGCAAGCTGATGCGGCGGCATGCCGATCTCGACGTCGCCGCCTGTCGCTCATGGGCCACCGATGAGCAATTCCAGCTTCTCCGCCGCTATCTCGCCGCCCGGCATCCCGGCGGCGGCATGGCGAATATGGACGAGATGGACTATGCCGACATGGTCGAGCAGTCGCCGGTCAACTCCGTCATCGTCGAATATCGTGAACCGGGCAGCAACGGCATGCCCGGCAAGCTGATCGGCTGCTGCCTGACCGATCGCCAGGCGGACGGCCTGTCGATGATCTACAGTTTCTTCGACACCGACGGGGCGGAGCGCCCCGCGCTCGGCAATTTCATCATCCTGGACCATATCGCGCGCGCGCGCGCGGCGGGCTTGCCCTATGTCTATCTGGGTTATTGGGTGAAGGGATCGCCGCGCATGGAATACAAGACGCGCTATCGCCCGCTCGAAATGCTGGGGCCGCGCGGATGGACGCTGCTGCCCGACGCTGACCCGCAATAGGCGCGGCAGCGGCGCGCGGCCCTCGATGCCGCGCTGGGGCGGCACTTGGTGCGGATTATTGGTAACCCGCCGCGCGGTTCGCTACTGCCCGCTCACCGACAATTCCACGTCAAGGCTTTCCTCGCCCTCGCCCAGCCGCGACCCGGCGACCGGCGCGGCACCCGTCGCATCGAGCGCTACCGCCACGCGGACATGATGTTCCTGTGGCGACAGGCCCAGGGCCGGATCGAAGCCGACCCAGCCAAGCCCCTCCACATACGCCTCCGCCCAGCCGTGGGGGGTCGCGCGACGGGAATCCTGCAGGTCGCAATAGCCACTGATGTAGCGCGCGGGAATGTCCATCAGCCGGGCGCCGGCGATGAACATCTGCGCCAGATCACGCGGAGTCACCTTCTCGCGGGTGAAGGCTTCGCTGGCCGACAGCCCCGCTTCCGGTCGAGCGCCCGATAGCGCGAAGCGCGCCCGCAGCGCGGCATTCATCGCATGCAGCCCCGCCAGCGGCACTCGGCCGCCCAGATGCATACGCGCGAAATCGGCCAGTTCGCCCTCCCCCACCGTCATCGGGGTTTCCCGCAAGAACAGCGGCGGCGGCAGCGGCTCGACGGTGCCGTGCAGCACGCCGTCGGAATGGCTCGTCACCACCTCCCCCATGACCGCGATCTCGATCCGTTCGATCGGCCCCTCGGCGTACAGCATCGTGGTGATGTTGCCGAAACCGTCACGATGATCGCGCAGCCGGGCGTCGCAATCGATCGAGATATGCCATTCGGCGACGGTCTGGTCATAGGTGTTGCGCGGCGTCATGCGCAGCAATTGCACGATCCGCCCCTGGGGGACGGTGAAGCGATAGGTGGTGCGATGATCGATCGAAAGGCGCATCAGTGAAACTTGAATTGTCGGCCGATCGCATCGTGGAGCAGGGCATTCTCCGCGATCATGGCCTGTAGGTGCTGGTGCAGCCCCGATGTGATGACGTCGCCGGTGCGCGTCTTGGCAACCCGCGCCTGCCGCGTCCGCGCCATACGGTCCGCCGCCCCCTGCGATCCGCTCAGCTTCGCCAGCGCGGTCAGCGCGCCGACGGTCTCGTCGGTCGAGGCGGCCAGGCTGCGCGGCAATTCTCCGCGGGACAACAGCAGATCGATGACGTTGCTCGGTTTCAACCCCTCGCTATAGAGCCAGCGATAGGCCGTTACCGCCGAGACGGTCTGCAAGATCGTCGTCCACTGATCGCGATCAACCAATCCGCCAACCCGCTCGCCCTCGGGCAACAGAATATGATATTTGACGTCGAGCAGGCGCGCGGTGTTGTCGGTGCGTTCGATCGCCTGCCCCAGACGGATGAACAAGGTGGTCTGATTGCGCAGCATGCGATGCAACGCGCCCTCGAAACCGCGCGTCTCCGCCTTGACCGCGTCGACCACCGCCAGCGTGGCGGACGGATCGAGCCGGCTCATGCGCTTGTCGAAGATCAGCCACGCGCCATTGACCGCCTGCCACGCCTCGCGGCTGAGCGCGATTCGCACCGCGCGGGCATTGTCGCGCGCCATCGCCAGGCACCGCAGGATCGAGCCGGGATGCGATGCGTCGCTGATCAGGAAACGCGCCACCGCCTCGCGGGTGAGCGGCTGATCACTGGCAACGAACGGTTCGGCGGTTTCGGTGACGGCCAGCGCGGAGCGCCACGCATCCTCCCCCGCAGAGCGAGTCGACAGCACATCGAGCCGCACCGTCGCCTCCACCAACCGCGCGACGAAATCGGCGCGCTCGATGTAACGCCCCAGCCAGTAGAGCGACGCTGCGGTTCGGCTCAGCATCAACGTGCCCCGTCCAGCGACTGGGTCATCTCGCCGATCGACTGCGTCATGCCGTCGAGCGACTGCACCATCCCGTCGTGCGGGGATTCCATCAGGACGAAACTGTCCTTCGTCCCGCCGCCCTGCGACGAATTGACCACCAGCGACCCTTCGCGCAGCGCCACTCGCGTCAACCCGCCGGGCACGACGCGCACGCCCTGCGATCCGGTCAGCACGAACGGGCGGAAGTCGACGTGGCGCGGGCACAGGCCGCTATCCGCCAGCGTCGGCACGGTCGACAATGCCAGCGTCGGCTGCGCGATATAGCGTTGCGGCTCCGCGATCAGCGCCGCGCGAAAACGCTCGATCTCCGCCTTCGACGCGGTCGGCCCGACCAGCATGCCATATCCGCCCGAGCCGTCGACCAGCTTGACGACCAGTTCCTCGAGATGATCGAGCACGTATCTCAGCGCCTGCGGCTCGCGGCAGCGCCACGTCTCGACATTGGGCAGCTTCGGCGACGACCCGGAATAGAATTTCACGATGTCGGGCATATAGCTGTAAATCGCCTTGTCGTCGGCGATGCCGTTGCCCGGCGCGTTGATGATCGCGACATTGCCCGCGGCATAAGCCGCGATCAGTCCCGGCACGCCCAGCAGCGAATCGGGGCGGAACACCAGCGGATCGAGGTAATCGTCGTCGACGCGGCGGTAGATGACGTCCACCTTCACCCGCCCGGCGATCGTGCGCATATAGACGATATCGTCGTCGACGACGAGATCCGCCGCCTCGACCAGTTCGATCCCCATCGAATCGGCGAGGAAGCTGTGTTCGTAATAGGCCGAATTGTAATGCCCCGGCGTCAGCACCACGCAAATGGGGTTCTGCCCCCCGCCGCGCGGCGTCACCGATCGCATCGTTTCCAGCAACATGTCGGGATAACTGTCGACCGCCGCGACACGGAAGCGGGAAAACAATTCCGGGCACAGCCGCACCATCGCCTCGCGGTTTTCGAGCATATAGCTCACCCCGCTGGGCGTGCGGGCATTGTCTTCCAGCACGAAGAAGTCGTTCGGTCCGGTGCGTACCAGATCGATCCCGCAGATATGCGCCCATACGTCATGCGGTGGGCGGATCCCCGCGACCTCGGGACGGAATTGCGCGTTGCCGAAGATCAGATCGGCAGGCAGCACGCCCTCCTTGAGGATGCGGCGCTCGCCATAGATATCGACCAGAAAGGCGTTGATCGCCTCGACCCGCTCGATCAGTCCCTCGGAAAGACGTCGCCATTCGTCCGCGAGGAACACCCGCGGAACGATGTCGAAGGGGATGATCCGCTCACTCGCCTCACTCTCGCCATAGACGGCGAAGGTGATGCCGAGCTGGCGGAAGGTGGTCTCGGCGGAATATTGCCGTCGTCGCAATTCGTCGGGGGGCGTATCGTCGAGCCACCGATGCAATTCGGCCAGCTCCGGACGCGCACCGACTTGCCCCGGTGCGCCATGGATTTCATCGAACGCCTGTTTCCCCATCGCCCCTCTTAACGTCCGGGTTAACGTTTCGACGCATGCTGCGGCATCTTGCTGCGCCGCACAAGCGGGTATTTGATAAACCGGCCGTCAACGCGATGCCCCGTCTCGCGGCATCGCGACCGATCCTGGACCACTCGGCTATGCGCTGGCGACTGCGCGCCGGCTATCGCAGGTCGGCCAGCATCCCGCTGGTCAGCACCTGCGGCAGCACGCGCGGCTCGGTCGTCCCCGGCGCATACCATAGGTACAATGGCACGCCGGCGCGGTTGTGGCGTTCGATGAACCGCCCCAGCGCCGGATCGCCATCGGTCCAGTCGCCGACCAACACCGCGACATTCCGGGCCTCGAACGCCTTGGCGACCCGATCGGTGTCGATCGCAGTGCGCTCGTTGACCTTGCAGGTCAGGCACCAATCGGCGGTGAAATAGGCGAATACCGGGCGGCGCTGCGCGCGCAGCGCGGCCAGTCGCGCCTCGCTGAACGGCTCGCTCCGCGCCGGGCCGACGGCGCCGGTCTTCACCGCCCCAACCGGATGGATCGCGGCGACCGCGGCGATCGCCAGCGCGGCACCGGCCCAGCCCCCCCACCCGGCGCCGCGCCCGGCGTGCTGGCGCCGCCCCACGCTCCACATCCCCAGTACCACCAGCAACGCGGCGGCGAGACCGATCGTCATGCCGTCGACCCCCGCCTGCCGCCCCAGCACCCAGGCGAGCGCCAGCGCGGTCAGAAACATCGGCACCGACAGCACGCGCCGCAGCCGCGCCATCCACATTCCCGGTTTCGGCAGGCGACGGCGCAACGCCGGAACGAAGCCGATCAACAGGAACGGCAGCGCGATCCCCAGCCCCAATCCGCCGAACACCAGCAGCGCCGCGCCCGCCGGCAGCAGCAGCGCCGCGCCGATCGCGCCGGCCATGAACGGTCCTGTGCACGGAGTCGCCACAAAGGCCGCCAGCGCCCCGGTCATGAACGCACCCGCCGCGCCGCTCTTGCCGGCGAACGCCGGGGTCGGCAGCTCGAACAGCCCGGCCAGGTTGAACGCGATCGCGACCACCAGCAGCAACAGCACCGCCACGACGCGCGGATCCTGCAACTGGAACGCCCAGCCGGCACTCGCCCCCGCCGCGCGCAACGCCAGCAAGGTTGCGCCGAGCGCAAGGCACACGGTCATCACCCCGGCGGTATAGGCAAGCGCCTCGGCGCGCGCGTGGCGCTCGCTTTCGCCCGATCGGGCAAGGCCCAGCGCCTTCAGGCTGAGGATCGGGAAGACGCACGGCATCACGTTGAGCAACAGCCCGCCCAGCAGCGCGCCGCCGAACGCGAGCAGCGCGGCTTGCCAGGGTGCGCCGCGCGACGGCATCGCCACCTGCCCCGGCTGCGCGATCAGCGACAGGCCGGTGCCGTCCCCCGTCGCCAGCACCCCCGCGATCGCGCCCGAGGCGGGCGTTCCAGCACTTCGGGTTTCCAGCACCAGCCGGTCACCGTCACGCACGATCGACTGCGGCGCGGCATAAGCGGTCGCGCCGGCGGCGGCGGGATAGAACCACGCCTTGCCGAGATCTGCCGCCGCGTCAGCCGGAAACGGCACCGACAGCCGGAACCGATCCCCGACGCGCTGCCACGTGGCCACGCCCCCCAAGGGCCGCGGCAGGGCGCGCCGCCAGGCGTCGAAACGGGCGCGCGCTTCCGGCGCGATCGTGCCGTCGCCCACCGTCAGCTCGGTCGACAAGGTCTGCGTCTCGGGCACGCAGATTTCGGTGGTGCAGACGAGATAGTCCAGCTTCGCCGCGATCGGCAGGCGCGTGCCCGGCGCCAGCCCGGCCGGGATCGTCAGCCGCGTCAGCAGCGCCCAGGGCCGTTCATAGACATGATTCATCAGCCCGGCGATCACCAGCCGCTGCGGCACCGGATAATCGAGCGGCGCGGCGGTAACGCCCGGCGGCAGCGTCCAGTTGACGCGCGTCTCCACCCCGGCGTCACCGGGATTCTTCCAATAGCCGTGCCAGCCGGGTTGGGGCACCGCCGCAAAGGCGAGCGCGACCTCGCGGCCAGCCGCCGGGCGCGTCGATTCCGCCTGTAGGGCGAGGGCGACATGCGGCGCCGCGCCCGCCGTTGCCGTCGCGCCGCAGCACCATGTCATGAGGATGAAAAGCGCCGCGCGCACAGCTTGCCTGACCATCGGTCACGGCTCATAGCCGCAATCGCGCCGTCTTGCATCCATCCCCTGGTAAAGGTTGCTAATGAAAGCCCTGTCCTCCGGCTTGATCGCCGCGCTGCTCGCTCCGGTCCTCGTCGGCGCCGCCGCTCCCGCGTTGTCGCAGTCCAGCCCCGGCGGCGTGCCCGACAATGCCACCCCGCCCGCGTCGATCGGTCCCGCGCCCGCGCCGGCGGGCCCAGCCCCCGCCGCGCCGCGCACCCCGCCGCGGTTGATCGTCGCGATCTCCGTCGATCAGTTCTCCGCCGACCTGTTCGCGCAATATCGCAATCATTATACGGACGGCATGGCGCGGCTCGCCGGCGGGGTCGTCTTCCCATCGGGCTATCAATCGCATGCCGCGACCGAGACCTGCCCCGGCCACTCGACGATCCTCACCGGGATGCGCCCCGCGCACACCGGCATCATCGCCAACAGCTGGATCGACCAGAAGGCCCCTCGCGCCGACAAGACCGTCTATTGCGCCGAGGACGAGCGTGTCGCCGGCACCGACCACGACAAATACCAGCCTTCGGACCTGCACCTGAGGGTGCCGACGCTGGGCGACATGATGAAACGGGCCAATCCCGCCTCGCGCGTCGTCTCGGTGGCGGGCAAGGATCGCGCCGCGATCATGATGGGCGGGCACAATACCGATCAGATCTGGTTCTGGGGCGGTTCGTCGTTCATCTCGCTGGCCGGTCGCCGGCAGCCCGCCGTCGTCACCCGCGCCAATGACGCGGTCGGCAAGCTGCTTGCCGCCCCACAGGCGGCGCTGCCATTGCCCGGTTACTGCAAGGGCCTGTCGCAACCGATTAGCGTCGGCGGCCAGACGCTCGGCACCGGCCGGTTCGAGCGCGAAGCGGGCGACCAGAAGGCGTTCCGGGCCTCCCCCGCGCTTGACGGCGCGGTGTTCGCGCTGGCGGCGGGGCTGATCCAGGACATGAAGCTGGGCCAGGGCAATGCGCCGGACCTGATCGCGATCGGCGCCTCGGCGACCGACTATATCGGCCATTCACGCGGCACACAGGGGGCCGAGATGTGCATCCAGATGGCGCAGCTCGATCAGACGATCGGCGCGTTCCTGGCGCAGCTCGATGCCTGGGGGCTCGACTATGAAGTGATGCTGACGGCCGATCACGGCGCGCACGACATGACCGAGCGGCAGCAGCAGCGCGCGATGCCGATGGAAGAGCATCTCGATACCGCTGCCGCATCGAAGCTGGTCGGCGCCGCGATCGGCCGCGATCTGAACATCGCCGGGCCGGTGCTGCTGGGCGGGGCGGAGGGGGACATCTACGTCGCCGACACGGTGCCGGCGGCGAAGCGCGCGGCGGTGCTTGCCGAGGCGGCGAAGCGCTACCGCGCGCTGCCGCAGATCGCCGCCGCCTACACCCGCGACGAGATCATGGCATCGCGCATGGCCACCACGCCGCCGGAGACCTGGACGCTGCTGGAGCGTGTGCGCGCCTCCTACGATCCGCAGCGGTCGGGCGATCTGATCGTCCTGCCGCGTCCGCGCGTCACCTCGATCACCGCGCCCGCGCCTTATTATGTCGAGACGCATGGCAGCCCCTGGGACTATGATCGCCGCGTCCCCATCCTGTTCTGGCGCAAGGGGCTGACCGCTTTCGAACAGCCGCTGTCGGTGGAGACGGTCGACATCGCGCCGACGCTGGCCGCGACGATCGGGCTGCCGGTGACGGGGCTCGACGGACGGTGCCTCGACCTTGACGCCAGCGCGGCGGATACCTGCCGGCGGTAACGGCGCCCGGGCCATGTCGTTGCCGCCCTTCGTCGCCGTGACGGGGGGCGGCGGCGAGCCGGACGATCACCGTCCACCCCGCTCGCTCTATCCCGTTTCGTCTTGCAACCCACCTGTGCGCGCTGCATCATCGGCGCAAACGACGGAGAGAGCGATGCAATCCTATCCGAAACATTATATCGACGGCGCCTGGGTGGAGAGCCAGGGCGGCCGCACCTATCAGGTGATCGATCCGACGACCGAGCAGCCCTGCACCGAGATCACGCTCGGCACCGCGGCAGACGTCGACTCGGCGGTCGCGGCGGCGCGCGCCGCTTTCGAAACCTGGTCGTTGTCGTCGATCGACGAGCGCAAGGCACTGCTCGCCCGGATCATCGAGGAATATAAGAAGCGCATTCCCGATCTTGCCCGATCGATGGCGCAGGAAATGGGCGCGCCGATGGGGCTGGCGATGGCCGCGCAGGCGCCGAGCGGTCTCGCACATTTCGCGACGACGATGAAGGCGCTCGACAACTTCGCGTTCGAGGAGGTGGTCGGCAAGGCCAGAGTGGTGCACGAACCGCTCGGCGTCGTCGCGATGATCACGCCGTGGAACTGGCCGCTCAACCAGATCTGCGCGAAGGTCGCCCCCGCGCTTGCCGCCGGTGACACGATGATCCTGAAGCCATCGGAGGAAGCGCCCGGCTGCGCCGCGATCCTGGCGGAGATCTTGGATGCGGCGGGCGTGCCGGCAGGCGTGTTCAACCTGGTCAACGGCGATGGGCCGGGGGTCGGCGCCGCGCTCAGCGCACACAAGGGCGTCGATATGGTCAGCTTCACCGGCTCGACCCGCGCGGGCATCGCCGTGGCGCAGGCCGCCGCCGCGACGGTCAAGCGCGTGCATCAGGAGCTGGGCGGCAAGGCGGCGAACCTCGTGCTCGAAGGCGCCGATCTGGCGCAGGTGCTGCCGCCGACGGTGGCGGGCGTACTGGCCAATTCCGGCCAGAGTTGCATCGCCCCGACGCGCCTGCTGGTCCATCAAAGCCAGGTCGCCGACGCCACCGCGATCGTGAAATCGATGATGGAGCAGACCCAGGTCGGCAATCCGCTGGAGGAGGGCCAGCATATCGGCCCGGTCGTCAACAAGGCGCAGTTCGAGAAGATCCAGGGGCTGATTCAGTCCGCGATCGACGAAGGCGCGACGCTGGTCACGGGTGGGCCGGGCCGCCCCGACGGCCGCAACGCCGGCTTCTTCATTCAGCCGACACTGTTCGCCGATGTTACGCCGGATATGCGCATCGCGCGCGAGGAAACCTTCGGCCCGGTCGCTACGATCACCAGCTACGGATCGTTGGAGGATGGCGTCCGGATC
>NZ_JBELIE010000225.1:0-3957 GCF_042091075.1 Sphingomonas sp.
GGAACCCGCTGTTCCGTTTTCGCCGGGTCAATTACATCGAAATGATGGCGCCGTTCTTCACCCGGGATGCGCTGCGATGCGTTGCGCCATTGTTTGAATACGGGTGGGAGAGCGGCTTCGACCTGGTATGGGGCAGCGCTTTGCCCGCCGAACAGCGGCAGTTCGCGATCATCGACGCCATTCCCGTTCATCACACCCGCCCGGTCGGAATACAGAAAGAGGCCAACGGCTTCATCAACCGCAATTACGAATCGGATATCATGGCGTCGCTCAATCATTTTGCGATGAAATGGCCGAGTCTCGTGGCGTTCTCCGGGCAAACACGGCGTGGGCGCGAAGTCGGGCGGATCGGGGTGGCGTGGCGCACGCTCGTCCTGCTTAGCCTGCCGTTCAATTCGCCGACCCCCCGGGCCTGGCGGCGGGTGTGCGATCATATCCGCCACCAGTGGATGCGCCGTCCGGCCTATTCGGAGCATGTCCGCGCGATGTTGAGCGATGACGCGGCGCGACGCCTGCCCCAGCCGGAACCGGTCGAGCACCGGACACCGGACGAGGTGCCAGATCGCGCCTTCACCCCGCCCGACGCCGCGCGCGGGCCTTACGAAATATAAACCGCACCTTCGCTATCGCCCTGTCGTTCCACAATGACAGGGGCATACGCGGGGATGGGGGCGGAGTCCGTCACGACGAACATCGGCGAGCGCGGGCGCATCGCCGGTGAATGACAGCTCGGCGATCGAGGTTGCGGCCAGCGGGCGTGCCGACGTTCGGCGCGTGCCGCCGCGCGGCGCCGCGACGATGCGGCGGTTTCGCTCCGTCATACTGCTGATCGTGGGCGACGCGATCGCGATCGTCGCGCCCTTCTTCGTCGCGCGCCTGCTGCGCCCGTCCTATGATATCGATCCCGCGCCGATCTTCGGCATGATCCAGTTGATGCTGTATCTGTTGATCGGCGGCCATGCAGGGGCGTTCGCGGTCGCCGCGCGCACCGATGCGGTGCAGGCGATACGGCGCAGCTGGTATGCCCTGGCGATCGCCCTGGCGGTGCTGCTGATGGCGGTCTTCTATCTCAAGAAGGGCGAGGATTTCTCTCGCGTCACGCTGGCGGCAAGCTCGCTTGGCGCTTTCGTGGCGGTGGCGCTGGCGCGTGCCATGCTGGTGCCGCGGCTGGCTGCGTTGGTGGGGGGCGATCCGTTCAGCGCCGCGCTGATCCGTGACGGTGACGCGCCGATCCCGGCGGGCAGCTTTTCGACCGTGCTGTATGCCGGTGACGATCTCGATCCCGAGCGGCACGATCCGCTGATGTACGACCGGCTGGCCGCCGCCCTGATGGCGATGGACCGTGTCGTCGTCACCTGTCCGCCCGAGCGGCGGCTGGCGTGGGCGCGCGCGTTGCGCGGGGCGAATATCCAGGGCGAGCTGGCGATGCCCGAACTGACGATGCTGCGTCCGTTGGGGTTGGGCCCCGATCGCGCGGCGCCGTCGGTGATCGTCGCGGTCGGGCCGTTGAGCCTCTCGGACCGGGTCGTCAAACGCGGCTTCGATCTGGCGCTTGCGATCCCGGCGCTGATCTTCCTTGCGCCGTTGATGACGCTCATCGCCTTGTGGGTGATGCTCGATTCGCCCGGGCCGGTGCTGTTCAAGCAGATCCGCATCGGGCGCGCCAACCGCATGTTCCGGATCTATAAATTCCGGTCGATGCGGGTCGGCGACGCGGCCGGGCATCGCTCCACCGCGCGTGACGATGATCGCATCACCCTTTCAGGCCGGTTCATCCGCCGCACCTCGCTCGACGAACTGCCGCAATTGCTCAATGTCGTTGGCGGCAGCATGAGCATCGTCGGCCCGCGGCCGCACGCTCTGGGGTCGCGCGCGGCGGACAAATTGTTCTGGGAAGTCGACTCGCGCTACTGGGATCGGCATGCCGCCAAGCCGGGGCTTACCGGCTTGGCGCAGATTCGCGGCTTCCGTGGTGCGACGATGGTCGAGGACGATTTGCGCAACCGGCTCGAATCGGATCTCGAATATTGCGCGTCATGGTCGATCTGGCGCGATGTGAAGATCATCGTCCTCACCGTCCGGGTGCTGTTGCACCGCAACGCCTTCTAAGGTCGCCCCGGCGGCGATCAGCCGCGCGCGATGTCGGCCGACCAGATCGACCAGCCAGGAGCGGAAGGCACGGATGCGGCGCAACTGGCGGGTGTCGCGATGCGTCACCAGCCAGAAGGCGCGGGGGATCGTCACCTCGGGCAGGACACGCACGAACGCCGGGTCGCCGCCGGCGATGAAATGCGGCAACACTCCGATCCCCGCGCCGCTGGCGATCAGCCGCGCCTGCGCCTGAATGCTGGTGCTGCGCAGCACCGGCGCCAGATCGGGATCGATATCGGGCAGATAGCGCAGCTCCGGGGCGTAGAGCAGATCGGGAATATAGCCGATCAGGCGATGCGCGCGCAGGTCGTCTGTGCCTTCCGGGATGCGCTGCCGCGCGAGATAGGCCGGGGCGGCGTAGAGGCACAGGCTATAGTCGGACAGTTTGCTGGCGACGACCGGCCCCTGTCGCGGACGCGCCAGCAGGACCGCGCAGTCCGCCTCGCGCTTGGACGGGCTCAGGAAACCGTTGCTGGCGACCAGATCGATCGACAGCGCGGGGTGCGCGGCGGCGAACTCGTGGAGATGCTCCGCGATCAGCCAGTTGCCGAACCCCTCCGACACGCTGACGCGCAGCAACCCCGACAGCGCCTCGCGTTCGCCGCCGGCGACCGCGATCCGCTCGGCCGCGCGGCCCATCTGCTCGACCTGCGCCAGCAGCGCCTCACCCGCCTCGGTCAGTACCTGGCCCTCGCGCGTCTGCTCGAACAGGGTGCGGCCGAGCCGCGCCTCCAGACGGCGCAGGCGGCGGCCGATCGTTGTGGCATCCACGCCAAGCTGCGCCGCCGCGCGCGCCAGTTGCCCGGCCCGCGCGATCGCGAGGAAATCCTGCAGGTCGTTCCAGGGAATAGGCTGCGTCAATGCAGGTGAACGTTGCAGATTTGCCGCTTGCTTGCAAATCCGAAGCGGCCCAGACCGCCGCGGGATAGCAGGAGAGCGATGCGATGCGGATCATCGACCATGTCGTTGCAGGCGGTGCCGCCGGCGCGGCGACGCGCCACGGTGACGTCTTCGACCCGAACAACGGCGAGGTGCAGGCGCGTGTGGCGCTGGGCAGCACCGCCGATCTGGACAAGGCGGTGGCGGCGGCGCAGGCGGCGCAGCCCGCCTGGGCGGCCACCAATCCCCAGCGTCGAGCGCGCGTGATGTTCCGGTTCAAGGAACTGGTCGAAGCGCATATGGACGAGCTGGCGCACACCCTGTCGAGCGAGCATGGCAAGGTGATCGCCGATTCCAGGGGCGACATCCAGCGCGGGCTGGAGGTGATCGAATTCGCCTGCGGCATCCCGCACGTGCTGAAGGGCGAATATACGCAAGGCGCGGGGCCGGGGATCGACGTCTATTCGATGCGTCAGCCGATCGGCATCGGTGCCGGCATCACGCCGTTCAATTTCCCGGCGATGATTCCGATGTGGATGTTCGGCGTCGCGATCGCATGCGGCAATGCCTTCATCCTGAAGCCGAGCGAGCGCGATCCCAGCGTGCCGGTGCGACTGGCGGAGCTGATGCGCGAAGCGGGGCTGCCCGAGGGCGTGCTGCAGGTCGTCCATGGCGACAAGGAGATGGTCGACGCGATCCTCGATCACCCAGCGATCGGCGCGGTCAGCTTCGTCGGTTCGTCCGACATCGCGCACTACGTCTATCGCCGCGGCGTCGAGGCGGGGAAGCGTGTCCAGGCGATGGGGGGCGCGAAGAATCACGGCATCGTCATGCCCGACGCGGATCTCGACCAGGTGGTTGCCGACCTGTCGGGCGCGGCCTTCGGCTCGGCCGGCGAGCGCTGCATGGCGCTGCCGGTGGTGGTGC
>NZ_JBELIE010000226.1:0-3887 GCF_042091075.1 Sphingomonas sp.
CCGGAACTCTTCCGCGGAGTAAGCGAAAACGAATCGTAGCTGGATCGCCTTTTGAATCAGCAACGCAGGCTCGATCGCGTCCACCTCCATGCAGACGCCGACAACGACGATCGTCGCACCGACCGGACCACCCTCCGCCAGTGCGGTAAGCATGCCCGGGCGTCCAACGCATTCGAAGATCACCGCGCGCTTCGATGCGTCACCGGACGCCATGCTGTCGGACAGGCCGGCATAAAGCCCTTGCTGCGCCCACCAGCGCGTCACCGCATCCCCGTCCGGCGCCATCACCACGTCCGCACCCATCCGCTCCGCCATCGCGCGGCGCGAGGCGACGGGATCGACCGCCAGGATCGGCCCCAGCCCCATCGCACGCAGCCGCGCGATGACGAACAGCCCGACCGGGCCACAGCCGTGGACAGCAAAGACGCAGCCCGGCCCCACCTCCGCCTGGTTGACCGCATGGACCGCGACGGCCAGCGGCTCGGTCAGCGCGGCGATGTCGGTCGCGACATGGTCGGGCACCGCGAGCAGCGCATCCTCCTGCAACAGCATCCGCTCGGCAAAGGCGCCGTTGTACGTGTTGGAGAAACCGATCAGCGCCACGCCCTGATCGCCGACCAGGAATGGCTGCGACACCACACGCGCCCCACGCGGCAGGCCTGCGGCGGGCTCGACCAACTCGGCGCAGAATTCATGCCCCATCACCACCGGGCTGGCCGGATCCATGAAGCCGCGGAAACCGGCGCGGTGGAGCAGGTTGCACAAATGCACCGCATGGTCGCGCGCATGCAGGTCGCTGCCGCACACCCCGCAGGCGAGCGGTGCCGCCAGCGCCAGCCCGGTCGCCGGAACGGGCTCGGGTACGTCTTCCAGCGTCAGTCGCCCGTCGAGCAGAACCGCGGCCTTCACAGCTTGAAGTTCTCGTAATAGGGCACCATCACCTCGTCCGGCCCCGCCTCGCCCAGCATCGCCGAGGTCATCGGCAGCACCAGGTCGGCGTCGATCACCACGTCGATGCAGCCGGGCTTGCCCGATGCGAAGGCGCGCGCGATCGCCGGGCCGATGTCCTCCAATGTGGTGACACGCTCGCCGTACAGCCCGAACCCTTGCGCGATCTCGTGATATTTGATGTCGCCCAACACCGAGAGGCAGTTGTAATTGGGGCCGTACAAAATCTGCTGGCCGTGAATCGACTGCCCCCAGCAGCTGTTGTTCATCACGACGGTGACGATCGGTAGCCGTTGGCGCACCATCGTCTCGAATTCCTGCAGGTGGAAGCCGACCGCGCCATCGCCGGTGATCTGCACCACCGGCTTGCCCGGGCGCGCGTAAGCCGCACCCAGCGCGAAGCCGAACCCGATGCCGAGCGCGCCCAGCTGCCCGAAGGTCAGCACCCCGCCCGGATGGGCGACCCGCGCGTGATAGCCCGCCCAGAGTCCGGCCTCACCGCCCTCCAGCACGAAGCTGGTGCCCTCGGGCGAGCCCTCAACCGCGGCGCGGGTGGCGAAATAGGGGTTGATCTTGCCCGAGGCAGTCTCCTCGACGAACTCGGAGCCGACCGTGCTGGCGGCGGTGCGCAACACGTCGCGCCACGAATGAAAGCGCGCGGCGGGCTCATCCCAGGCGGCGGCGACCGCGTCCATGAAGGCGCCGACCTGCGCGGTGGTGGCGACCGCGGGTTCATGGATCAAACCGAACTCCGCGACATCGGCATGGACCTGCACGATCGGCGCATCCTCCGGGAAGAAGGTGCGCGTGCGCCCCCCCAGGAACAGTCCGAAACGCGAGCCGAGCATCAGGATCAGGTCGGGCGACTGCCCCTCCGCCCCCGCCACCGCGATGGCGCTGGGATCGTGCGCATAGGCCGGATGCGCCGGATCGACCAAGCCCAGCGCGCGACTGGAATGGACCACCGGGATGCCCAGCGTGTCGAGGAAGGCGGCGACCTGCGCCTGCGTCGCCTGATAGCGCGCCAGCCCGCCCAGGATCGCGACCGGACGCCGCGCCTTCTTCAGCAGCGCGACAACCGTATCGACCTGCTCCGGCATCGGCGCGGTGGGGACCGGCGCGACGGGCTTGGGCATCACCTCCGGCAGCTCCGCCGACTTCGCCAGCACGTCGATCGGCAGCTCCACGAACACCGGACCTGGCCGTCCGCCCAGCGCGATGGTGATCGCGTTCGCCAGTTGATCGGCGATGCGGTGCGGGTCGGTGATCCGGATCGCATGCTTTACCACCGGGCGCGCCATCGCGATCTGGTCGACCCCGCCCTGAAGGACGTTGAGCGCTTCCTCACGCAGCGGCGGCGCGCCCGCCATGAATAGCACCGGCACACCGTCCAGCCGCGCATTCGCCATCGACGTCAGCGCGTTGGTGAACCCCGGCCCGGCGGTAATCATGCACACGCCCAGCCCGCCGGTCACACGCGCCCAGCCCTCCGCGGCATGCCCCGCGCACGCCTCGTGCCGGGTATCGACCAGCGTGATGCCTTCATCGAGGAAGCCCTTGAACGCGGCGTCGAGGTGGCCGCCGTGAAGCGCGAAGATCGTCGTCACCCCCGCCGCCTTCATCGCCCGTGCGACGGCCATCCCGCCGTCGGTCGTCCGGTGCCGATCATCCGCGTCAGCCATCGCTCATTCCCATCCTTCACATTGCGGAGGCCATGCTAGTATGAAGCCGCGCTGGCGGGGACGGACGGAAATCCGTAAGCTGCATTGCGCGGAGGCGCGCGCTACATATCGAAAAGTCGAATCGACCCGACCAGAGCGGGCGGTCCAAGGAGAGCGAGATGGAACTGACGTTATCGGGCGATGCGCGCGTGTTCACGCGGCACATCGTCGACAGCTGCAGCCTCGACAGCGCGTCAATCTTCCTGTGCGACCGCACGGGGGCGGCGCCGCGCATCTGCTACCTCTTCCACCACAATATATCGCGCGAGTTGCAGGATCGGTATGAGCGGCATGCGATCTTCCATGAGGATCCGTTCACCGATCCCTCGATCCAGGAGCGCAAGGACATCGCCGACGATGACGGCGTTCTCCTGGCGAATGACCGCCGTTTGCGGGCCGGGCCTTCGCCCGCGCGCTACTGGCATTTTATGGTCGAGCATGACGTGCAGGTGGTTGGCGCCTCGACACGGCGCCTGCTGCCCGGGCTCTATGCGACCGTAGGGCTGCACCGCCGCCGCGCCGCGAAGGCAAAGGGCGACATCGTGTTTCCGCAACTCGACATGCTGACACGGCGGTTGCAGGATCTGATCGGCGGGCAGATGCTGCGCCAGTTGCTCAGCAGTGCGAACGGCCTGAGCAGCTTCCGCTCCAGCTATTTCGATCGCAGCGACGGTGCTTCCGCGCTTGTCGTCCAGCGGCTGTCTCCGCGCGAAATGGAGATCGCGACGCTGGTCTGTCAGGGCAAGCAGAACAAGGAAATCGCGTACTTGGCCGACCTGACCGAGCATACGGTCGAAAACCATTTGCGCCGCATCTATGCGAAGCTGTCGATTCACAATCGTTCGGCGCTGGTGGCGGCGATGGTCGCCGCCGGCACCGCCCCACACTGACGCGGCGCGCGCCGGCCGCGATCAGCGGACCGCAGTGTCCGCGCCCGCGAGGTGGCTGGCGCCGCCCAGCAACTTGGTGAAATTGGGCTGGCCGGTATGCGCGGTCATCCCGCCATCGATCACCAGATTGTGCCCGTTGATATAGGAGGCGTCGTCCGACGCCAGAAAAGAGATGGCCGCGGCGATTTCGTCCGGCCGCGCCGGTCGTGCCATCGGCAACACGCCATCATAAGCCTGCATGATCGTGGGGTTCCCGGTCAGTCCGGTTGCGAGCGGGGTGGCGGTGAGCCCCGGGCTGACCGCGTTGACGCGCACCGCCGGCGCATGG